>JBBSBH010000009.1:0-152259 GCA_038251405.1 Chitinophagales bacterium | reverse complement strand
GCGAAGACTTCAAACCAGCCGTAACTGTATCGACTGCGTCAATGGCAGACTATGTAGAAATACGTGTAAGTGATAATGGCGGAGGAATTCCCGAATCTATAAAAGACAAAATTTTTCAGCCGTTTTTTACTACGAAGGACGCTGGTAAAGGGACGGGGTTGGGATTGAGCCTGGCATATGATATGGTGAAGGCACATGGTGGTGTAATTAATGTGGAAACGAAGGAAGGTGAAGGAACAAAGTTTATTATTCAATTTAATGTATAACCCCATGATGTTGAATCAATGGCTGATTATTATCGTTTTAACAAATGCTTGTGCTGCAGGATTGGCTCAAAACGGGCGACAATCCGCTTCAAGTGAAACTGATTCTATTGTAAGCGCTAAGAAGAAACTGGCTGCGGCAACAGAAGACACAACAAGAAGTTGGCTTACAGGTAAACTCGGTTTGTATTACGAAGGTATTAATACGGATTCTTCTTTAAAATATGGAATGGAGTCACTTAATCTGGCAGAAAAATCCGGTTACCCACATTATGAAACCAGAGCACTTGCTGGATTGAGCGGAGTATTGAGGCAACAGGGGAAATTTGCAAACGCATTGGATGTCCTTTTTAAATCACTAGAGATAGCGCAAAAGCATAATTTAAAAGAAGACATTGCTAGAAGTTACCGTCGCCTAGGCATTTTATATCTTGAATTAGAGAATTATTCAAAAGCAGGTAATTACTGCAAGGAGGCATTAGATATAGATGATAAATTGAAGCTTGAGTCATCGGCTCAAATTGATCATATGTTCCTCGCAAGTATATATGAAAAATTTAATAACCTCGATTCTGCTTTAGCACATGCCATGAAGGCAAAAGATATTTCTTTAGGCAATAAACATCAACTTAACGAAATACTCGGAAACATATATTTTAAAAAAAATGATTACCCATCCGCCTATTCTCTCTATATTAAATGTCTTAATTCCTCCTTACAGGTAAATGATTTTGGTACGGCATCTAAAGCCTGTAACGGCCTTACCGATTTGTATTTGAAGTTAAACAAAATTGATTCTGCGACCTGTTACGCCAAGAAAGGCTTTGAGCTCGGGCAAAAAGCCTCTTTTAAAAAAGAAATATTGAAGGCTGCCAATACGCTGGCAGAAATATATGATTCCACACAGCCCGCACTTGCACTCACTTATTTAAAAATTGCCATTGCTACCAAGGATAGTTTATTTGGAGCAGGCACTATTGAAACTATACAAAGCCTGATTTCACAGGAGCAGGCCAGGCAAAAAGAGTTGGTAGACGCAAAAATAACTTTTCAAAACCGTTTAAAATGGTATGGAGCTTTGACTAGTTTTCTGGCACTGCTGCTTATTCTGTTCATATTTTACAGGAATAATAAGCAAAAGCAAAAAGCAAATGTTTTATTGCAATATGAAAAGCAAAATGTTGAAAAATCTCTTACAGAACTTAAATCTACTCAGGCCCAACTTATACAATCAGAAAAAATGGCAAGCCTTGGTGAACTCACCGCCGGTATTGCCCATGAAATTCAAAACCCATTGAATTTTGTGAATAATTTTTCAGAAGTGAACGCAGAGTTGATTAATGAATTATCAGAAATTAGAAGTCAGGAGGAAGAAGTGAGGGATGAGGAGTTAGGAGGAAGAGGGAAAAGAAGAGAGGAAGAAGATGCTATTATAAGTGATCTAAAATCAAATAGTGAAAAAATCAACCACCATGGGCAACGAGCCAGCAGTATAGTAAAAAGCATGCTGGAACATAGTAGGAAAAGTACGGGTCAAAAAGTATTGACGGATATCAATGCTTTGGCTGATGAGTATCTAAGATTGTCTTATCATGGACTAAGAGCCAGGGATAAGAACTTCACCGCAGATTACAAATCTGATTTTGATATGAATCTACCAAAGATCGAAGTTGTTTCTCAAGACATTGGCCGGGTACTGTTAAATCTGATCAACAATGCATTTCAAGCAGTTGACGAAAAAGCAAAGAAAGCGGGATCAGACTATAAACCGACGGTGACCGTTTCGACAAAGTCAACTACAGACCATATAGAAATATGCGTCAGTGATAATGGCGGCGGTATTCCTGGATCAATTAAAGACAAGATTTTTCAACCGTTTTTTACTACGAAAGATACCGGGAAGGGGACAGGTTTGGGGCTGAGTTTGGCGTATGATATTGTGAAAGCGCATGGTGGAACGATAAGGGTGAAGAGTAGTGAAGAGGAAGGGAGTAATTTTATTATTCAATTACCTGTTGTCTGAATCACTCCGGCCTGTCAGCAAGTCAGGGATTAACAGGATTAAAGGATTCAAGAAATAGTTATCTCTAGAGGTGAATACCTTTGAAATCCATATATGTATTCAAAGTCCTTTGTCCCATACAATTTAAGGCCAATCAATCCATAAAACATCAATAAACTTACTTTTATGGATTATAATCCAATAATTCATGATAGAAAGATCTCTGCAAAAAAGGTTAGAAGAAAGAATGGATTACAAAAAAGCATTGGTAATCTATGGGCCCAGGCAAGTGGGAAAAACTACCTTAGTCAGGGCTTTTGCCGATACTCTGGAGAAGGGATATGAATATTTTAATGGCGATAGTACTGTAACAAAATCGCTATGGAAAATTGAAAATACAGAAGCCCTCAAGCAAAGCTTTGGCAGAAAAAAAGTAGTGATTCTGGACGAAGCCCAAATGATTGAACAAATTGGACTTATTTGCAAGCTGCTAATCGATGCTGATCTGGGGATTCAGTTTATTATCACTGGCTCCTCGTCACTTACTATTGCAGACAAAACACAGGAGCCTTTGACGGGCCGCAAGTGGGAGTATTTTTTATACCCCATCAGTAGCGCCGAATTAGTGAATTTTCAAGGAGTGCCTAGGTTTTTAGAATTATTACCTCAATATTTGATATACGGTATGTATCCCGAAGTAGTAAATAACATTCTGGATGCAAAAGAGATTCTGACTAATATCGCCAGCAGCTATTTGTACAAAGATGTTTTAGCATTGGTAGGTCTGAAAAAACCTCAATTACTAGAGAAAATATTAAAAGCGCTCGCTTTGCATGTGGGTAGCGAAGTTTCGCTCAATGAATTATCAAACCTGGTTTCTGCTGATGTGAAAACAGTGGATCATTACATCTATTTATTAGAGCAAGTATTCGTAGTGTATCGACTCGGAACTATAAGTAAAAAAGAACGAAACGAAATAAGCACTAAAAAAAAGATCTACTTTTATGATAATGGCATCAGAAATGCATTACTTGGAAACTTTGCACCGATAGTTAACCGAACAGATATTGGAGCTTTGTGGGAGAATTTTTTAATGGCTGAACGCAAAAAATTATTATCCTATAATGGCTTTCATGGCCGTACCTACTTTTGGAGAAATAAACAACAGGCAGAAGTAGATTATGTTGAAGAAATTGACGGTAAGATTTATGCCTTTGAGTTCAAATGGAATCCCACCACCAAATCAAAGTTTCCAAATGCCTTTTTAGAAAGCTATCATCCCGAAGTGTCCAGAGTAATTCATCGGGAAAACTTTTGGCAATGGCTTAATGAATATCCATATTAAAGTGTAGCATTTTGGAAGCCTGGTATTCTTTAGTGATCAGATCATAATTGGTTGACATAGCAGGATGGATTTGAATTCAATACAAAAGTAAAATAATCAATTTCAATAACCATAACATATTGAATTTACTAAAACAAACCAGAGTAGAGAAAATAATATTTGTGTTACGTAAGGAACCGTATAAGCCTATAAATCAAATATTTCCTAAGTTACTCGACCCCGGACTTTACCGTCAGCATCGGATGTACTGAAATTAAACAATCAGGCATTGTAAAAAAAATGGTGACTCCGGAGAGGCTCGAACTCTCGGCCCGCTGATTAAGAGTCAGCTGCTCTACTAGCTGAGCTACGAAGTCATCAAAAAGCAGTCAAAGGTAAGAAGCTTATATTATAATTTTTACTTGGAAGTATGTTCAGTGGGACACAGATATAATCAACGAGAAGGGTTTGAGTTCATTCTCAGCAGACATTGAGCTTAATTGGGAAAGATTTAGAAAGAGAATTTAGATGAACTTAGGCGTCCAATATTCAAATGGAATCGAATTTTATAATCCGCTTGAAAATTTAATCTTGTTGAGATCTGAGCCAAATCGATACTCTATGAGATTGTTTTTATTCGAGGACAAATATTGCTCAGTTGCTCCATTTTATTATTGTATTTATTCCTAAAAAGATCTATTTTTTATCAAGTAACTATCTGCAATAAAATTTTATTAAATCTTTGATTTTAAAAATTAACGAGCATATTATAACGAGCAAGCCCGAATACTTATGGTGGTTATAAAAATTTTTAAGTTTAATAAATTATGCGTAAAATATTAAATATGAATCATTTATATTTTTAATGGAATATTTAGTAGCCTATTGTTTTAAAAAAAAATTCTGTGTATATCAAAAAATATATTACTATTGTATCGTGTAACGCAACACGATACATTATAAACAATCTTTTTAATGAAAAGAAACATTGAACAAAATCCTGAGCATCCTGGTACATATATTCGTGTAAATGTATTGCCGAAAGGAATGAATGTTACGAAGGCAGCACTACTATTGGGTATTGGAAGACCCGCCTTTTCAAATTTATTGAATGGTAAAGCCGCACTTTCAGCAGATATGGCAGCACGAATAGAAGTTGCTTTTGGAGAAAGTGCTCGGAAACTCATAAATAAACAAATTGAATACGATTCATTTTTCGCAAAACATAATAATATTAGTGCCACAGCAAAATCATTTGTGCCACCATATCTTCAATTCAAAGCAAAAGACTTTGAAAATTGGACTGACAGTATTACATCTCGTCACCGCTTGCCAGTCTTATTACGAATTCTCATAAATTCCACATGTCAAGGATTGGAGAAAATTGAGTTCCCAGGAAATGATGATGCTGAAAAATCTGGTTGGGATGGCTTTGTTCATTCTGCACAAGTAACCCCATGGATCCCAAAAGGTAAATCTGGCTGGGAATTTGGGGTACGAAAAGACATAAAATTAAAAGCTGATGAAGATTATTCAACAAGAGTTGCACTTATTTTAGCAAAGGAGCGGAAAGATATAACATTCGTATTTGTAACTCCTCGGCATTGGGATAAAAAGGAATTATGGGAAAATCAGCGAAGAGCTGAGAAGAAATGGAAAGATGTTAAGGTCATAGATGCAATAGATCTAGAACAATGGATGGAGCAATCTATTGAATCACAAATTTGGTTTGCTGAAGAAACTGGCATGGAAACAAAAGGTGTGTTTACACTAGATGCATGTTGGAAAAAATGGATCGTGGACTGTGAACCTTCACCATCTGAAGTTTTATTTGATGAAGCAGTTAAAAGATCGAAGGAAAAAGTTAATCAGAAGCTGTTTAACTCTTTAAATGAATCATTGATAATAACTTCTGATTCGACAGAGGAAGCTTTGGCATATTTATTTTGTCTGTTCACTCCTGAAAACCCTGAACTCTTCATGTTTCGTGACAGTATCATTGTTTTTAAATCTACTGAACTTTTGGAAAAGTTAGTTTCAAAACCTGTTCACTTTATTGCCGTTACTGCAAACCGTGAGGTTGAAAAAGTAATTGCCCAACATAAACAGAATTTGCGTTCAATACTCATTTATCCTCGAAACACTACAAATGTCGAAGCAGATATTGAACTAGATACTCTTTCAAATGATTTATTTAAAAAAGCATTGCGAATTATGGGATGTAATCCGGATGATGTTAATAGATTAGCCTATGAATCTGGTCGCTCATTGACAATATTACGGAGAAGACTATCTAAGTCAGAAGCTATACGTATCCCCCAATGGTCAAAAGACAATTCAATATTCAAATCATTAATTCCAATTCTTTTTGCTGGATCCTGGAAAACAACAAATGATGGAGATCGAATAGTTATGGAAGCACTATTAAACGAATTAAAATATATCGATTTAGAAAAGGATATGGCAGGTATGCTTCAGTTAGAGGATTCGCCAGTTTGGACAATGGGTGAATTTTGTGGTCTTGTTTCTAAAATTGATGTCTTGTTTGCGATTAATAAAGAAATAATAAAAGATGAATTATTTAGATTTTTGGAAATTGCTAGTAAAGTTTTGTCTGAAAACGATCCTTCACTTGACTTACCTGAAGATATCCGTTGGGCTGCTAGTCTCAGAGGTAAGGTGCGTCAAATTTCAGTGGCTCTTAGAGAAGGCATTTGTGAAACACTCGTATTACTTGCAATTTATGGTAATAAGCTATTTAGAACACGGCTAGGGATTGATCTTGAATTTGAGATTAACCGATTGATTGAAAAATTATTGACACCTCTCACTCTTCGTGTTCTTGCGAACCATTCTGCAGATCTACCAATGTACTCAGAAGCTGCACCGAGTGTATTTATTGAATTACTTGAGCGTGACCTTGATTCTGATGATCCTAAAACTATTCACTTTATGAAACCTATGAGTACTGGCTTATTTGGACGCCTTCCTCGTGCAGGATTACTTTGGGCTTTAGAAAATTTGGCTTGGTCCTCAGAATATGTCCATAGAATTGTACTCATTCTAGGAAGACTCTCTCAAATTGAAATTCATGATAATTGGTCAAACAAACCACAGGAAAGTTTAAGCTCAATATTCAGAAGTTGGTTACCTCAAACATCTGTCACAGTAGATAAACGAATTGGTATGATAGATCTTCTTGTTAATAAATTCCCAGATGTTGGTTGGAGAATTTGCATTGAACAATTTAACGGCGTTTCAAGGATGGGAAATTTTAACCACAAACCTAGATGGAGGACTGAAGGGAATGGATATGGAGAGTCAGCAACAAACAAAGAATTTTATAAGTTTGTACGATACTCTTTAGATAAGGCTATTAATTGGAAATTTCATAATCATATTACAATTGGTGATCTTGTTTCCTGTATTCATCGTCTTGAAGAGGAAGATAGAACTCTTATTTGGAAGCTAGTTCAAGAATGGAGTAAGAATGCCACTGAAAACAAAAATTATGTACGTGAAATAATTCGAGTAAACTATTTTACAAGAAAGTCTCTAAAGAGGGATGAAAATACTAAGGAAGCAAAGCAGGATCTAAAGATGGCCAAAGCTATTTATGACTCATTGCAACCTAATGACCTTATTCTTAGACACGAATGGCTATTTAATAAATATTGGATTTTAGAATCCGAAGAGGATGCAGCTGAAGAGCTTGATAATCGCAGCCGTGAAGAAAGAATTTTAGAACACCGTAAAGAAGCATTAAAAGAAATCTTCGCAACTTATGGAATTAAAGGTATTTTAAAATTAGCCGAAATTGGAGAAGCAGCCTTAATTATAGGATTAATCATTCCTAAAGTTTTTGAAAAAATCGATCAACAAATAGAAGTATTTCAAAATATTCTAGATCATGTTTCTCCTTCTGATTCTATATTTCGAACCATTGTGAGTAATGCATTAAATGCTATAAATCCAGATCAAGCAAAAGTAATTATTTCAGCTCTAATTAAAAATCTAAACCCATCAGAAATTGATTCATTCCTTACTATATGCCCTTTCAATCAATCAACTTGGGACCTGTTGAATTCAATGAATCAAGAAGTTCAAAATAATTATTGGAAAAATATCGTAGTTCGTTGGGGAATTATTAAAGGCGAATTTGTGCAATTTCCAATAGAAAAATTATTAGAAGCTGACCGTCCAAAGGCAGCATTTGAACTTGCCCTATGTGAGTTGGATAAAATTCAGCCCAGACAACTTTTTAGAATTTTGGAATCTATATCATCAAGTACTTCTAAGCCATCAGATACAGATAAAATAGATCATTATTCAATTCAAGAAGCATTTGTTCGACTTAATGAATCTAAAGAGATAGCTATCGATGAAATGGCTGGACTTGAATTCAGATACATCGAAGTATTTCAAAAAGATTATAAAATTCCGAACCTAGAAAACCACATTGAAGCTAATCCAGAACTTTTTGTTCAAGCTGTGGTCTATGCTTATAAACGAGATGATAAAAGTAATGACTATGAAGAGTTTCATTCCTTCGATAATGGCATGAGTAATCCCTCAATTTTATCATTTCTTCTTTTGGATAAGCTTGCTAGAATTCCAGGACGCAATCAACTAGGGGAGTCAGATTCAACGGAGATTGAAAAATGGGTCAATCAAGTACGCTTAGGATGCAAACAATATGGCCGTGAAAAAATTTGTGATCTTTTGCTTGGTAAGCTTTTCGCACACGCATCGTTAGACGAAGATGGTGTTTGGCCATGTAGGCCAGTTCGAGAAACACTTGAGAAGATTATGACAGAAACACTTTCAAATGGTATCAATATTGCACTATTTTATAGAAGAGGGATTCATATTCGAGGTGAAGGTGGTACACAAGAACGTGAGCTTGCTAGTAAATATAGAAACTGGTCTCAAGCATTAGAGTATACCCACCCAAGCATATCAAAAACTCTTAAGAAAATGGTAGAAACTTATGAGAAAAAAGCAATTTTAGAAGATGAGAATGCTGTAATCAAAAAACGTTTACTGAAATAATTTAGTAATTTAATATCGATTTTATGAATGGATATTTTTCATCCTACTAAACCATCATGCCCATAGCAGGATCACTTTTACCAGCTTTTCCATTTTCAACCCGACCGGCATATCTTTTTGAAAACTCCGGATACCCTTTTACACGAATCGTAAAATCATACCAACCAAATGATTTTTCCAGGGGTAAGAGTAGCGTCGCGTTTGATTTTTTAGATTGAAGGTTGAGGCTTCGATTTGGCGTTTTGTAGCTATTGTCATTTATCTGAATCTCAAGTAAACGGTTGCCTGTATTATTAAATTGAACCAGGATATTGCCTGAAAGCTGTTTTGAATTCAATAAACTTCGTTCGTAAATACTGAATGTTTCAACCAGCGGATCGTTTTTACTTCCTTTAAATTCACGGAAAAAACCATTGGGTCCATAGACACATAGATGGTATTGGTTGTTTTCAAAATCAGTAAGAGCCCAGGTATCTTGTAACCGGTCACCAGCCTTTACTGTATAAGCCCACGTAGCTACTGCTTCATTGCGAAACATCCCGGGAGTATAAATATGAAATGGAGATCCGGCAGCTTTATTTCCAAAAAATTCATTGGATGCTTTCAGTGTTATTTCAAATGTATTTTTGTCAGCATTCAACCGGCCATCGGAATAGAGTTCATAGGGTAAAGAGCATGCTTCACGCATACCTTTTTCCTGTGATGGCATCCAGGCAGATCTCCTCGGATTTTTATTGATGACATCTATTTCTGCAGCGGACAATGCTTTATAATTATCAGGTACTTGTTTGAACTGGGCTTTGTGTATTCCCTCAATGAACTCATCGCGTTGAACAAAAACAGGATTGGGGATTTTTTCTCCGTTATAAGGTCTGAAAGCCGAAGTGAGATCTCCACATACTGTCCGTCGCCAGTCACTGATATTGGCTTCATGAATTTTTTTACCAAATTTAGTGGAGAGAAATTTTTCAAGAAACTGAATCGATGAAGTATGGTCAAATACCTCAGAGTTAACCCATCCTCCACGGGTCCAGGGAGAAGCAATTACGAGCGGTACGCGGTAACCAAGCCCTATAGAGCTTTCGCGCGCACGATCCGGACTGGATTGTTGATCCATATTACTTACATATTCGACGCTGGTGTCGATTCCTTCTGATGTAAGACCAGTACCTTCTTTATGCGGATGAGGTGGTACAAAAGGAGGTACATGATCAAAGTAACCATCATTTTCATCGTACGTGAGGATAAAAATGGTCTTTTTCCAGATCTCAGGATTTTTTGTAAGGATGTCCATCACTTCGCTGATATACCAGGCTCCATACCATGCCGAACTTGGATGATCGGAAAAATTTTGCGGAGCCACCAACCAGGATACGGTTGGAAGTTTACCTTGTTGCACATCATCGCGAAACTCCTGGAATACATCTCCTTTAGGCACATTTACTTCTCTTGCAATATCCTTATCCTGATATTCTAAGGTACTCAGCTGATGATAATGCGGATCTTTGATATTGGTTGAAAAAGCTTTATCGTGAATATTTTTTTCTTTCTGGGATAGCTGTTCATATTTTTCACGGGTATATACTTTTTGATCTTCCGTATTGGCAGCGAGATGTTTCAAAAGTGTGCTTTTCTTTTTCTGGGCTTCTTCTGCTTCTTTTGAACCGGCTTGAAGCATCAATAGTTGTGCTTCCGTTTTTTTAATTTCTTCCTGTAGATCCATCGCGGCTTTAGGCAGGTTGGCAATAAAGGCTGCAGAGAGTTTCACCTGGTATTGGGTAAAATATTCAAGAGGATTATCTCCAAAATTTGCAAGCCAACTGTCTTCTTCGTCGTTTAATCCAACACCTACACTGAGTTCATTCTGATATACTTTCCAGGAAATGTCATGATCTTCGAGTAGTTCCGGAAAACTGGCCCAACTCACCATGGTTTCATAATCGGCGTCGGAATTCCATACATGGGCAATGGATGACTCATGAGGTTTTTCGCGTATCGTACCGGTCCAGAAAAATAAACGGTTGGGTGTAGTGCCTGTAAGCGAAGAACAAAAGTTTTGATCACATACGGTAAACGCATCAGCTAGAGAGTAATAAAATGGAATGTCTTCCCGGTTATAATAACCCAGGGTAAGAGGCATACCGGGATAATCACTATTTCCTTTCGAATCCAACCACTTATCATACTTGCCATGATTGCGGGCATCTACCTGGTCAGACCATCCATGAGGCAAAGATTCCATCCAGGTAATTTTTGTGTCTTTAATATTAAATCGAAACGGAGCATACGTTTCTCCTTTAACATCGCTTTGAAGCCACACCAGGTTTTTATTGGGAAGAGTGATTGCCCTGGGATCATTGAATCCACGTACACCGCGCAAGGTTCCATAAGTATGATCAAAAGAGCGGTTTTCCTGCATTAGGAGTACGATATGTTCTGCATCCATAAAAGTGCTTCCCGCAGCAGGATCTATGGCTAATGCTTTTTGAATAGCTGGAGGAAGCATATTTAAGAATCCTGCGCCTCCTGATAATAAACTTGCTTTTTTAATAAAATCTCGCCGGTTGTCCATATGAATACATCTAATTTTTAATAAAAATAGGTATAAGGTCTAGAATGCAGGGGTACTATATAATGTTTAATGAAAAGATAACTTTAATTTATTGAATCATGAAATGCTATATCATAATAGGTGGCACTTTATCATAGGCAGTAGAATGGAGAAGCAGGAGGGGATGAACCATTCGGACGAGCGAGTCAGTTTATTTGCTTTACCTGTTGTGTGAATCACTGTCTGAATCACTGATTAAGTTAAGCGGATTACAGGATTGCACGGATTGTAATGCGTATAAAAAGTAAAATCCATATGTCATTATAATCAGTGAATCCGGCAATTACAAAATTCCAATTTCGCTTTCTTTTATATGTATTACTCTTTTAGCCTCGGCACGCATATCCATATCCACAGATCCATTTTCTAGTCTAAGTACACCTCGTGGACATACGGCACTGCAAATCCCACAGCCAACGCAAGATGCCCGCACGATATCCTGACCTTGCTGAGCATATGCTTTTACATCTATCCCCATTTCACAATAGGTGCTGCAATTACCACAAGAGATACATTGGCCACCGTTGGTAGTTATTCTAAACTTAGATTTTTTCTTTTGCCAGATTCCAAGGTATGCGGCCATGGGACATCCAAATCTGCACCAAACTCTACTACCCATAATGGGATAAAAACCAACACCAACTACACCGGAAAAAATGGCGCCAATAAAAAAGCCATACCATTTACTGAGGTCATAACTACTGAATATAAATAGATTGGCAAACCCGGTAAATCGGGTAACCAAAACTGCAATAGTCATAATAGTCACAAAAGCCAAAACACTATAGATGAGCCAGCGTTCTATTTTCCATGCTTTGAGAGACTTGTCTGATAAATGTCGGAATGGATCACCTGCTGTCTCTGCTAATCCACCACATCCGCATACCCAGGAGCAATACCATCTTTTACCAAAAAAATAGGTGAGCACGGGTGCTATCACTAAAAACGAAAGTATTCCCCAGAATAAAATGAAATATCCAAAAACCCCATTTTTAATCAATTCATCAATATGGTAATCAAAGAAAAAATAGTAATTCAATGGCCATATATTCTTAAAATCATTATAGGGTTGATTCAGTGATTGCATGATCTCAGGTAATATGAATGCAATTGCCGTCTGAAAAAAGATCACGGATATAGTACGTACTACCTGGTACCTATTGTGCCGGTATTTATAGATAAACTTTATACCCATCAGAATGATAATCAAAGTATATAATGTACCATATACAAACCATTGACTTGCCACCGCCCCTTTTAATGCAAGGCTTAATGGATCAAATAATTTTACTAATCCTGTATTCGCTGCACCATTCTCTCCCTGGCCGAGCATGGAAGGATACCAATAAAGCAAAACATAAAAACCGGTAAGAAATATTCCAAGTATCCATGCCCCGATACCTCTACTGGTTAAAGCAGAAAACCAATTGGCATCGTTTTTAATACCAATAGGTTTGTCTCCATATGTAGAAATAGTATACCAAATAGATCCAATCACACTGAGGCCTATAGATGTCCATAGCCAGATGGCATTATTAGTTACACCATTTGTAATCCAATAAACCAATAGAATAAGTAGGGCAATCCCCACCAAACTTCCTGACAATTTTTGTTGGAGGGTCAATGAATGTCCCTGATAAGCCGGGCTCATAGATATAGTAGATGACATCAGGCGATAGATTTTACTTTGTTTAAAAATCGGGTAACCAAATCAAGTTTGCGCTTCGTTTGAAGATGGATCTTTTTTCCGGAGATTTTATTATAAGCTGCTATTAAATCCTGTTCATATTCATCGAAAAATTCAGGATCGAAATTGGCCAAACTCAAATTTTGTAATACAGATTCAATAGTAGCTTTGGATTGAATCCATTTTTCGCACACTTCGTGGCGGTACCTTATACCCATGAGATTAAATCCGGTGACCTGTTTTTCTTCTTTGTGGTAATTAATTCGTATTGATTTTTTAGCGTCACTATGCTCCCAATAGAGTGAACTAATTGAATCGGCAGCTTTAGCAGATATATCACCGTACACCTGGTATTCGATATTGAAAAATTTGGCAGAATTAAACCAGGTGCCAGGATTATAAGGCAATGGAGATTTACAAATAGTGTGCGCTACAGTTTGTCCCATCATTCTCCCGGTATACCATATTGCTTCTATCGGTTTTCTTCCCGGTAGTGGCGTTATTATTTCTGCACAATCACCTATCGCATAGATATCCTGAATGGAGGTAGCTAAAAATTGGTTCACCAATATCCCTTTCTTTATTTCTATACCACTTTCTTTAATAAAATCAATATTGGGGCTTACACCCACGGTGAGACCCACAAATTGTGCCTCTATATACTCCCCTTTATTTGTAGTAATACCTTTTACCTTTCCTGATCCGGAGGCGTGAATTTCTTTGAGTTCTTCATTTAACCGGAGATCAATACCGTGCTCAATTATTTCCTTATTAACCATTTCACTCTCATCCAATGGTAAAATATTATCCCAAAAGCTGTTTTCTCTTACCAAAAAAGTAACCGGGATATGTCTTGAATGAAACATTTCAGCCATTTCAATTCCAATTAGACCTCCTCCAACTATTACAGCGCGCTTAATGTCTTTTGAAAGTGCATCCATAGATTCCAGATCCTGCAGATGATAAAGCCCCTGGACACCGTTAAGATCCTGACCCGGCCATCCAAATTTATTTGATTTTGACCCGGTAGCTATTATAAGCTTATCGTACTCCAAACTTGAATTATCTGAGAAATGAATATTTTTCTTTCCTGGATCTATCTTAGAGACCCAACCTTTTTTTCGTTGAATTCTGTTTTTTTCCCAAAACCAATCTTCATAAAGTTTGGTGTGATCAAATTTCAGGTGACCCATATACACATACATTAGGGCTGTACGTGAAAATGGAAAGTCTGACTCATTAGAAATCATAATGATCTCATGCTCGCTATATTTTCTGATATATCTGGCTGCATTGGTGCCGGCAATGCCATTGCCTATAATGACTATTTTCATTGGTCTGCTAAAAGTAATAAACACTATTAGTATTCATTCATTAAGTTTCAAGTCGTATTCGGAATAGTTAATTTTTGAAGTCAACGGGACAGTATTGTGTAGATATTTATTGATAAAAGCTGGAATATTTACAAAATCTCTGGCATACCATTCAAGCAGTTTTGATACCGTTTTGTTCGAGTATATTCCCCTTTTTTAGAGAAGTAAAAGTACCTTGTGGTAGTGCGGAATCCACGCTTACTGTTTCTGTCTTTGTACAAGAAATAGTAGTTGCAGAAAATAGAGCAGCTACAAAAACTAATGAGAAAAATGATATTTGTCTCATGATATATTTGTTTTAATATAACAAAGGTGAAAAAGAGATATCACGGAAGTATCACATGGACTATTCCTAAATCAGGAATATGGAAGTATTGAGTTTTAAATGTTTAAGGGAATTGCAAATCTAAAAGTAGTGATCAGATCATCGGCTTCTGCCTTTAATATTCCATGGTGTAAGTCTACTATTTTTTTAACAATCGCAAGACCTAATCCTGTAGATGATGTTCCTGGGTTATTAGAGGACTTAAAATATCTATCAAATACCAAAGGCAGTTCTTCCTGAGGGATGGGGAGACCTGAATTACAAACTTTTAAATGCTGATAATCTTCTTTTTCAAAAATGGTGATTTTGATGAATCCACCATCATCTACATGTTTAACAGCATTATCTACTAAGTTCTGTATCAATCGATCAATCCAGCTTATATCTCCTTTAATCATAGAAATAGGATCATTAAATTCGGTGATAAATTTTATTTTCCTGTCATCACACTCCTTTTTATATTTTTCAAATACATCCTGTGCGAGCTCTGGTAATGAAAAAACTTCAGGCTTCAATTTTATTTGGCCCGATTCCAGTTTTGACAATTCAAATAATTCATTGACTAGTCTTTTTAATCTCAGCGATTCATTATAAGCTATTTGAATATATTTCCTGGTATCAGCATCATTCGCAGGAGTAGTTTCTTTATTTAATAAAAGCTCCAGGTATCCGTTCACACTAGCTAGTGGCGTCCTCAGATCATGTGAAAAATTAGCGATCATTTCTTTTCTAAAATCATCTGTCTTTTTTAATTCATTTAAATTTTCAGCTAATTGCTGGCTCATTTCTTTATTCTGTTCATTGGCTAATTTTAAGGCTTCTTTATCCTTTAATTCCTGTAATAAAATATGGTTTAATATTCTAAATAAAACAAAAAATAAAGTACCCAATAAGAACAGACTTAATAAAATATTCTTCCAAATGGATACCCGGACAAAATCAATGAAAGAATCGTATTTTTCATCGGCCTGCAATACGGCTACTGTTTTTCCAGCTTTATTCCTTATAGGTGAAAAGGCGGAAAGCCAATGACCATATTCATCTTTATAGGCAGGAATCATTCCTCCTTTTTCGTACTCTTCCATCAATTGTTGAGGAAATTTTTCATAGCTATGTCTGAAATAGGGCAAGTTAGCTGAGGTGACCCCGAACTCATACAAATGATGGAGACTATCGTACACAATTGTATAAATGGGCGTCTTCAACATGTTTGCATTTTCATTGGATTTAAGCAATTGATGAATTTGATCATAATACATATCTACTCCAATAGAATCTATTCCATCTTTAGCTGGATATTTGCCCATCAGCATGGTATGCATATCGCCATCTATTTGTAGCGAAACTGAATTGACTATACCGAATAACCGCATCAAAGTAGTCTCCTGGTGATTCTTTATTAAAGTGCGATAGGTAAAAAAAGAAAAATAAATACTCAGTGATAAAAAAGTCAAAATTGTAGCCAGCATGATTCTGCGGGTACGTTTGTTTTTGAATAAAGCGGTATAATAAAGTCCACTCAAGTATGCAATATTAAATTAAATATCTCTAAATCTGTATCCTACACCCCATGCGGTGAGTATATATTCCGGTTTGTTCAGATCAGTTTCTATTTTTGATCTCAATCTATTAATGGTGGAGTTTACAGTATGCTCCAATCCATCAAAATGTTGACCCCATACATCGTTCAATATTTGCTGCCGCGTAAATGCTCTTCCCGGATTTTTCATGAAAAATTGAATCAAGTCAAATTCTTTTGCAGTCAAATCCAATGGTTGATTTGATTTGTACAAAATGTGCTTATCAGCATCTATTCTCAAGTCTCCCGAGTGAATTACAGGACTTTGCTCTGTTTTAAAATCTATGTTTGATCGCCGAAGCAATGCTTTTACCCTGGCGATGAGCTCCCCCTGGCTAAAAGGTTTTGTCAGGTAATCATCAGCTCCTTTTTCAAAGCCTTCGAGTTTGTCTTGCTCTTCTGATTTTGCTGTGAGCATTAGAATCGGTTGACTTTTATTGGTTTGCCTGATTTTGCGACAAATTTCCAGTCCATTGAGGCCAGGTAACATTAAATCGAGGATAATAAGATCAAAAGAATTTGCCAGCGCATAGTCCAATGCCTGCCAGCCATTATCTTTTATTTCTACTTTGGCAGACAGCTGACTTGATAATAGAATGGAAACCAATTGGGCCAGATTTACATCGTCTTCCACTAATAGTATATGAAGCATTTTGGTCATAATTCCTAGAATTAACTAACAAGATTAAATCTAAGATATCACAAAATTGTAACGAAAGACTTGACATAACTACGAAAATATCGTAGATTTGACAAAAAATTCGTAGTTATGCAAAAACTAAGCCCCCAGGAAGAAGAAGCGATGAAAATCGTATGGCAGTTAGGGGAGACTAATATTCGGGCCATTTTAGATGAACTTACCAAAGAAGGTGTTCCGTACACCACATTGGCATCTACCATCAAAAACCTGGAAAGGAAAAAATACATTTCCGGCAGAAAGATAGGTAATGTAAGTCTCTACAAGCCGGTTGTTTCAGAGGCTCAATATAAAAAACTATTTATGACAGGCTTTGTAAAAGAGTACTTTGATAATAGTTTTAAGCAAATGGTGAATTTTTTTGTAGAACAGGAAAAGCTGAGCTCTAAAGAATTGAAAGAAATTATTTCCCTCATTGAAAAAAGTAGAAAAATATGACTCCATTCCTATTCTTTTGTCTGAAAATGAGCTTGTGCATAGCTATTCTGGAAATGTTTTACCAATTGGTGTTAAGAAAGCTTACGTTTTTTAATTCTATTCGATGGTACTTTATTTTGGGAATAATCAGCTCAGCGTTAATTTCTATCATTTCATTTCAAGAACCATCCACCCAGCATGCTTATTTCAAGGTAATAAATTATGTTCCCAGCATTCAATCCATACCATCTGGAAATTCTAATTGGATTAACCATGTTGATTTTTATCAGGTATTGACTTTTACCTGGGTGATCGGGGTTATTTTACTTTTAACAAAATTAGTTATTCAATTTATTTCATTTATTCAATTAAAAAAATCTTCCAGCAAAGTAAACCAACATCAAATCTCCATCTACCATACTGGCCATTCCATCAATCCATTTTCATTTGGAACTTCAATATTTATTAATCCTGTAAATATCAATCAAAAAGATTATGAGAATATCATTGCTCATGAGTGGATCCATATAAAACAACTGCATAGTATGGATATGCTATTGGCTGAATTTCTCATCATCATCAATTGGTTTAACCCGTTTTCCTGGCTGCTGAAAAGATCTATCAGGCAGAATCTTGAATTTCTAACGGATGACCTGATGCTTCAAAAAGTGACTGATGCAAAAGCTTATCAATACCTATTACTACGATCACTGGGACATACCACTTATTCATTTGCACCCACATTCAATTTTCATTCATTAAAATCCAGAATAATCATGATGAATCTTTCAAAATCAAACCGTTTGAGAAAACTATCCTTTTTACTTATTGCACCACTGACTCTTTTGCTCATATTTTCATTTAGAGTAAAATCTACTGAAAAACCAGAAAATAAAATAGTGAAAAATGAACGTACACCCGCACCAGGCTTAAAACCGCTGCTAAAACAAGATGCTATTCCTGTGCAAAAGAACGATACTACACCAGCCCGGAAGGTTATTAAAAGAAATGATGAAGGCACTCATATGTGGTCGCATTCAGATGATGGGGACAAAAATGTGAAGCGTGTGGAAATCTATGGTGAGACGGGTAAAGGTGATGTAGCCACGGTATACTTGCGCAATGGTAATAAAGAAGTATTTGATCTTTCGAACGATAAGACCAGGGAAGCTTTTGAGGATAAATATGGCTATCTAATTCCTATTGTACCCCCCATCCCCCCAATACCACCTATGCCGCCCATGCCATCGATTCCCCCCATGCCTCCTATGCCCCCCATGCCATCGATTCCTCCAATACCTCCTATGCCCCCGATGCCATCGATTCCGCCAGTACCTCCCATACCACCATTTGATTTTAATCTACCGGATAATGTTTCAGAAATTACCATCAATGAAAAGACTATTAATATAAAACTAAAAGATGGAACAAAAGAAATCTATGACCTTACTGATCCTGCTCAAAAACGAAAGTTCAGAGAAAAATATGGAGATATAAGGGAAGAATGATTTTATTTTACTACTACTAATTTCTTAGAATAGAAAAGATAATTCGGTTTCAGAAATCTCATACGGCCAGGCTGGGTTTTTTTCTTTTACCACTTGATTAGCATTGAATACAAGAATTTGAAGGCGCTGATCAAGTGGTAATTATGGTTTCTGTTTGAGGAGGGGAATGAATTCGCTTAGAGCCAATCAATTTTCAAAAGATAGTTTTTGGTAAATGCTCTATATTTTTTACAATTAACACTGAAGTATGAATATAAAGTAATTTAAAAGTAACGAAATCTGTGTTACGTACACATACAATAAACAAAATCATGGAAAAGACAAAATTTATTGGAATCGGAGGTATTAAAGATACTTTTAAATTAAATAAAATCTGGGGTGAGTTTATCGTACAGGAAGTCGGACAAAGCATTGAAGGACAGGGGTGGCATGCTGTAGTAGTCTACAATCCTGAAAATAATACCTCGTATGGTTCTGCGTGGCCATTATGGGCATATAATATAGCCAAAGATTGTTTATTATACAGTAGAAAGATGGAAATGTATTACTCAATTGATCCATTTGGTGATAATATTTTACATGCGTATGTGACCAATAAAAGCGTATGAAAGCCTTTTGAGTAAATGCATGCCTAATTTATGCAATTGATTTACAATTTATCCATCGAATCACTTTTCTCAGATCAACGCACCAAAGCCCGAGTGCTCCCATCATCTGTATGCTTAGAATATATGGTGGAAAATTCCTGTAGAGGCAATAGTCAGTGTTCTACTAAAGTTCCTTATACTTTGATGAATTTGCTTGCCTGGGCAAGTAAATTAGAAATATAAGGATTAAGAATGAATAAAATTGTACGTAAAATTGTACCATGCAAGTTACAACGTATTCAAAATTCAGAGCCCGTCTTAAGTCCTACATGGATGATTGTGTTTCTAGAAATGAACCTATCATTATTAATCGCAATGAAGATGATAGTGTAGTGTTGGTTCCTTTGAAAAAGTTTAACGGAATGGATGAGACCGAATTTCTTAAATTAAATAGCGATTATGCCGTTCATGTATTAAAGATCTTTAAAAGGATGAAATTAAAATCTCAGAAAATTCTTGATCCAGCGTCTTTCAAGAAACTCAAATAATGAATAAACTAGAAGAAGTTATTTTTTCTCAGGAAGCATTTACTAATATTTATTCCTGGATGAGATACAATCCAAATTATTTCAATAAAATAGAATCTCTGGTGACCGATTGCTTGCGACATCCTTTTACAGGATTAGGAAAACCCGAACCCCTAAAGGGTGAATATAAAGGCTGCTGGAGCAGGCGAATTAATGACGAACATAGATTGATCTATTTTATTACTGCAGAGGGAGTTCATATTGTGGAATGCAGTAATCATTATTTGGATTGAAGAGTTACTTTATAATCATTGCACCAAAGCTCGATTGCTTCAATCATCCAAAAACAACAGGACCAAAGAAAAGCATTTCTAAACGATGAAACCATGCATATCATTAGGTTGCACAAACCTCACCCTCAAAATGAAGTTAAGGAATATGTAAAAAAGTATATAATTGAAGAACTTAAATCTCAAAACTTACTATGAAAGATATTATAAGTTATAAGAATTTTATCGGGTCTGCGCATTTTTCATCTAAAGACGAGGTTTTCTATGGTAGAATAGAAGGCATTCAGGACTTAGTTACGTTTGAGGGCTCATCAGTAAAAGCACTGAAGAAATCATTTCATGAGGCGGTGGATGATTATCTCGATCTATGTATCTCATTAAAAAAAGATCCATATAAATCATTTAAGGGCAGTTTCAATGTTCGTATCAAACCAGAGCTTCATTCAAAACTTTTTGGCAAAGCTATAATGACTGGTAAAACCTTGAATCAATTAGTGCAGGAAGCTATTGAGAAGGAGGTGGTGTAGATTAAATGAGCTTGGTTTTTTTGAAATAATATTTTGATTTACGAAGAAAAATTGTTTTCCCAGGGTCGAGCGATGAATTGACATTATGAGACATAACTTTGAGAAAAATTGTTTTCCTATGATTATTGAATATATCCAGGCTGCTATGCATAAAGCGCATTATGAATTTTTATCTCATGATAATGTATACTATGGAGAAATAGATGGCTTCCAGGGCGTATATGCTACTGCTCCCACATTAGAAACATGCAGAGAAGAATTGAAGAGTGTGTTAGGAGGATTGGTTGCTTTTTAGCATTAATAGAAATATTCCTACTCCAGTGGTTGACGATCTTTCACTTGAAATTAAGCACGCTGCTTGATGCCTGCATTTACTGCTATTTCTAGAAACGAATTAATATTTTATTTATGAAAATTTGATTTTATCGGACCATACTAAGGTGGAAAGCATCAGTTCATGTTAAAAGATCAAATAAGACTTACCATTCCAAACCCACATCATTCAGAAATTAGTAAAAATCTTTTAAACAGAATTCTAAAACAAGCCGGAATCCCGAAAGCGGATTGGATAAAGGCTTAATCTAAAGAGATTTTATTTCAAAAGATATCAATTCACACCTTCTCCACCCCAATCCCCACAATCAATCCCTCCACCAATTCCTCTGAAGAGGTACGCTCTTTATCGAGAGTACTACCTCGTGATTTATCCTCCAACATAGATGCTTGCAATTGTATGCTATCCGCCAATACTTCATTCTTTATATAATCTCCAAAATCAGTAATGGCTTTTTTTATCCCCTCATGATCTTCTATCAAAAGATTGATCCGATCGGTGACATTGAGGTCAGAACTCTTGCGAAGATTCTGCACGCGATTGACTATTTCGCGGGCGATACCTTCAGCGATAAGTGAATCATCTAATGTAGTGTCCAATGCCACGGTTAGCTTTCCATCATTGGCTACAAACCAGCCAGGCAGATCTTCCGAAGATATTTCTACATCTTCCAATGTGATTAGTGTAGAAGTAATAGGTGTGGGTGTGGGTGTAGGTGTAGGTGTAGGTGTTAAGCTTGGAGAAGTTCCATTATTGAAGTAATACTTTTTTAACTTTTCAAAGCTCGAAATTGCTTCTTTATCCAAATTTAAAATGAGATCGGCGGCAACTTTCATGTCTTTGCCCAGTCGCTTTCCCAATGTCTTGAAATTGGCTTTTATCTTTTTACTGATGAGACCACTGGCATCGGTGATGTACTCGAGTGATTTTACATTTACTTCAGAGAGTATAAGATCTTTTACCCGGTCTACCTGAGGGATAAAATCTTCATTCATAATCGGTATCAGTATTCTTTGCAAGGGTTGTCTAACCCGAAGCTTATGTTGTTTGCGCAATGAGAGCACCATAGAGCTGATGCGCTGTGCATAGTCCATGCGCTCTTCCAGGTCCGTATTGATTTTGGAAAGATCAGCGGTAGGCATTAGTGCGAGATGTACCGATTCATGCGCCTCTATTTTCGTTGCCATGTTCAAATTTCGATATAGCCAGTCAGCAAAGAAAGGGGCTATGGGAGCCATGAGTTTACTGATAGTAGATAAGCATTCATACAAGGTCTGATAGGCAGCGATCTTATCTACCGTATGGCTTCCGTCCGCATTAAGCGAAGGCTTCCAAAATCTTCGGCGGCATAGTCGCACATACCAGTTGCTCAGTTTTTCATCTACAAAAGTCTCTATGGCCCGGGCGGCGACAGTGGGTTCGTATTCTTTAAAGGCCTGATCTACTACTGTGATCATGGAATGTAAAGCAGAAAGTATCCATTGATCTATTTCGGGTCTATCGGAAAGGGCGATTTCTTTTTCTTTATGGAAGAAGCCATCAATATTGGCGTACAATGAAAAGAAGGAATAAGTATTGTACAGCGTACCAAAAAATTTCCGCTTCGTCTCCTCCAGGCCATTCATATCAAACTTGAGATTTTCCCAGGGATTGGCATTGGCTATCATATACCATCGGGTGGGATCGGCACCATGTGCATCGAGGGTAGTGAAGGGATCTACGGCGTTGCCTAATCGCTTCGACATTTTCTGGCCATTTTTATCGAGTACTAAGCCATTGCTCACCACATTTTTAAAGGCAATACTGTCAAAGCACATCACGGCTATTGCATGTAATGTAAAAAACCAGCCCCGGGTCTGATCCACGCCCTCGGCTATATAATCTGCAGGAAAGTTTTGTTTAAACTTTTCTTGATTTTCAAATGGGTAGTGCCATTGTGCATAGGGCATACTACCACTATCAAACCATACATCGATGAGATCGAGCTCGCGTTTCATTTTCCCACCTTTAGAAGAAACTAAAATGATATCATCTATATAAGGCCGGTGCAAATCATCAGGCACTGATTGACTCAAGCCCAATTTTTCATTAGCCTTTATTATTTCATTATTTAATTGATCTAATGATCCGATGCAAATTTCTTCTGATTGATCTTCAGAGCGCCAGATCGGCAAGGGTATACCCCAATATCTCGATCGGGATAAATTCCAGTCCTGTAAGTTTTCCAGCCAATTACCAAAGCGACCTGTGCCCGTACTTTCCGGCTTCCAGTTGATAGTTTTGTTCAATGCTACCATGCGATCTTTGGCTGCGGTAGACTTGATAAACCACGAATCGAGTGGATAATATAGTATGGGTTTGTCCGTGCGCCAGCAGTGTGGATAGCTGTGCTCGAATTTCTCTACTTTGAATGCTTTGTTTTCTTTTTTGAGTTTTACACAAATATCTATATTGACATCTTTGTAATCTGGTTCATCTTTACCTACAAGATGCTGTGCATAATCTTTTACATATCGATTACTAAATTCACCAAGACCATCCAAGAATTTTCCTTCTTTATCTACAAGAATAAGTATGCCTATATTAAATTTCTTACCGATTCTAAAATCATCAGCCCCGAATGCCGGTGCCATATGTACGATGCCCGTGCCATCTTCTGTGGTGACAAAGTCGCCCACCATTACTTTGAAAGGATCAGCACCGTGAGTGATGGATTGGACTACGGATAAAGTATTAGCTGAGTAGGGTAATATCTGGTGGTAGCGAATACCTTCGAGGTCTTTACCTTTTACAGTCAATATTTTTTGATAGGGCAGATGCTTACCATCATTTTTATAAGTTGCAAAGTCGACATTTTCATTTTGAGCATTAAAATATTTAGGTATTAATTTTTCCGCTAATACTATATGAATGTGAAGATGAGTGTATGGGTTAATGGTTTTGATGAGAGTATAATCAATGTTAGCACCTACAGTAAGTCCAAGATTGGAGGGTAGCGTCCATGGTGTAGTGGTCCATGCCAGGAGAGCTGCATCTTGTATACCGGCGTCGTATGCTTTATAAATAAAATCAGGTACTTGTAAAATTGAAAAAAGACGCTTATCTTTGTGGAGTCCTAGCAGATTTTCGTCATCAAGTTTGGATAATTGAGTAGCGAAAAATTGTTGGGACTTTTTTATTTCCGACACCCTCATATCATAAAGCACTAGTTTATCTGCATGTTTGATCACTATTTTTATTAAGAAGTACTTTTCACCAAATTTCAGTTTGTTGACCAAATAATGGAAAGTGGCTCCATCCATTATTGTACTTACTTCTTTTTCTAAATAAATAGCATTTTCTAATAACATTTTTGCATGTCTCAGAATAATGATTTCTTCAGCTACAGGAGAAAAAGCAAGTATTTCTGCTATACTATTACGAGTGACTATTATATTGCCATCTATATTCTTATGCTTAAATCCTAGTTGCCTGAGTGAATTAAACGCCCATTCCTTAGTTGCTTTTCGATATGATTTAAGGTCTTCAATTTTCTCATTAGGAATTTCAGTAAATGTTAATGAATCTAAAGCCTTTAAAGCATCTATCCTTTTCTGATAATCAATTACCTCAAATGCAGCGACGCAGCTGGTATCTTTTACATCTTTGTACGTACCCGGCATATTCAATTCATGGGAGCTCAAGCCGGTGCCGGCTGCCGGAGAATAGGGCTGGATGGAATAGCCTTTGTACAAAAGATTTTTCTTATAAAGTATGCTAAGCAGATTCCATACAGACTCTATATAATTATTTTCATAGGTGATGTATGGATGCTCGAGATCTACCCAATAGCCCATGCGCCGGGTGAGATCGTCCCATTGATCTTTATAGCGCAGTACGGTCTTTCGACAGGCTTCATTATATTCATGGATAGATATTTTCTTGCCGATATCTTCTTTGGTAATGCCTAGTTCTTTCTCTACAGATAACTCTACAGGTAAGCCGTGGGTATCCCAGCCACCTTTGCGTTCCACGAGCTCACCTTTCATGGTGTGGTAACGGCAAAAAATATCTTTGATGGCGCGGGCCATCACATGATGAATACCGGGTAATCCATTGGCAGATGGAGGCCCTTCGTAGAACACAAATGGCTTGCCATTGGCTCGTTCAGCAATACTTTTGCTGAAGATATCTTCACGCTCCCAAAAGGCTCTGACCTCACGATCTATCTCGGGCAGATTCAACGATTTATACTCTTTGTAACTCATGATTTAGGGCGGCAAAGGTAAGGAGAATACTATTTACTATTTACCAATTTGCCGATTTACGATTTCGCCTTCAAAAATGAACTCAGTTTAGGTCTCGGGTGATGGTTGGGGCAGCAAGAATTTTTATAAACTTAAATAAAAGTCTCACTAATAAGATGTTTATGAAGCATTATCAATACTTTGATGACGCACCAGATTTAGCTAACGACATTTTAATAAAATCCCGGATGTGTTGATTGGATGCTTGCAGGTCTTCTTTCCGTAAATACATCATATGACCAGATCGGTATCCTTTCCACACCATTCTATCTTTAAGCTTTCCTGCGGGATCCATTTGCCACATATTATATTTTGCATTGAAATAGTCACATGCGCCATCATAGTAGCCTGATTGCACCATCAGATAGAGTCCTGGATTGATAGCCATAGCAGCAGCTAGCGAAGCACCCGTATTATCGTTAGAGTTATCCCAGGGTCGCACGGGCCCAAACATATTGTATTGCAGATCCGTTTTATAACCCAGTTTTTCCCTCAGGTACATATTGATAGGCGGTGTGAATGAATGCAACCACGAAGTTAATTCTGCATTATACTCAGGGCCATTACCAGCGTCTTTGAGATCTATACCTCTGTACCGCGAGTCTAATCTACCCACGGTGAATCCCTCATCACGCATAAGTTCTTTCCAAAACAAATTAGTAGACACATTCAAATTATTCTGTACAAATACTTTGCTATCTATACCAGAGTATCTAGACATTTGAGCAGCTGTTTTCATTCTTTCATCATCAGTAAGTAAATTGCCTTTGTTGAGAGCTCCTACTAATTGATTCAATGTATACGATTCAGATTCATTTAGTACATCTGTAAGATCTCTTGCTTGCAATTCAGGGGAAAGTTTTTTGTGGTACCAGGCAGTCGCAGTAAAATAAGGCAATCTCAAAGCCGCATCCTGGGGTACACTTCTTTCCATACCCAGGTCAGTAGGTGATACCAAAATCACACCATTCAGATACATCCAATGATTGGATTGCAGTTCCTGAGCAAGACCTGACACCCGTGTAGTGCCATAGCTTTCACCAATGAGATATTTAGGAGAGGCCCATCTATTGTATCTTGTTATAAAAGTAGTGACCCAATCAGCCAAATATTTTATATCGGCATTCACACCAAAAAATTTAGACTTCGGTACATCTTTATTGGTAATTCTAGAAAATCCAGTATTTACCGGGTCAACGTATACTATATCGGCAACATCTAAAATAGAAAATGGATTGTCCTTGAAGCCATACGGTTGAATGGGATAGCCCTCATCATCTATATTTAATATCACAGGTCCTGTATAAGCTATATGCATCCATACCGAGGCACTTCCCGGCCCCCCATTAAATGAAATGATCATCGGGCGCGACGCAATATCTTTTACATCCGTTCTGGAATAATAAGTAAAGAACAGACCGGCAATAGTCTTTCCCTCTTCGTCCCAAACAGGAAGTGTCCCCGTGATGGCTTTGAAGGGTACCCGCTGACCATTTACTGTAATTTCGGAATTGGTGACGCTGGTAGCGTCGGGATTGAAAATTATATCAGAAGATGAAGAAGGCCTTTTTTCATCGGTTGAAGATTTCCCTCCGGTCTGACTGAATAATGAATAGTGAATGGACGATAATAAGAGTAGTAATAACAGATTTCGCATGAAAAAAATATTTGAATCAAACTTACAAAAAAGAAAAAATATATATCTCGGGATTTCTTTTTGCCATCCATTTTAAGGCGGAGAGCAATACTCCTTTTTTCCAGCTGATATTTTTAATTGGCTTGCAATAGCTCTATGAATTCCTTTATTAATAGGTCGGTAACAGCTAAATCACCATGAATTAGATTTTCCTGGTCTATATTTTTCACAGTTTTGAATAACCTATTTTCCCAAATAATGGCTAATGGTTTGTATAGTATACTTAAATAGTTCTTCGCTATCTGTTTTAAAGTGGGCCTCGGGTTCATTTTAGCTTTACAGACAAGCTGCGATTCTTGCTGAAAACTCTATAGAAAATAAATGAATTCTGTTAAATATTTATTGAACCTCAAAAAACAAAAATCCCTCACCATCGTACAGATTATCGTGAGGGATTAGAAAGAAAAATCTACTTGCTCTTTGTGGAACATTTTGAAGGATCGCATGTAGGTGGATCACATGTTGTCGGATCACAGGTAGCTGGATTGCAGCAGTCTTTTAGTGATGTCCACGCATAAGCTGCAAAACTCAGAAATGATGCAGCGATATTCATGCTTGATTTCATAGCTGCTGATGCATTCAAAGGACTGACATGGGATGGTTGCTCTTTTTCACTTTTAAATTCAGCATTCTCCACTTTTGCAGAAGTAGAATTTTGAACCTTAGCTGCAGAACATGATTGCACAAGGCAACTAGTTTTTTTTGCGCAACATGTTGCGTTTTGGGCTGAAATACTAAGATAGCCTATCATCATCAAGGCAATCCATACGAACTGTTTTTTCATTTAAATTATCAATTTTTTGACCATACCCGATGGCCTGCGGATGTAGAGTAATTACTAAACATGCTGCAAAATTGAACGAGATTACCGTCCAAATTTGTTAGCTGATGTTAGCCACTTGTTAAACGCCTGTTAAACAGAACAATTGAGTAAAAGAATCTGATGATCTTTGGTGCATGCGCAAGATATATATGCTCATTGGTGGGTCAGCTTTAGCTGTCCTTTTACTGATCAGTTTTCAGTTTTACTGGATCCATCAATCTAAAAAATTAATAGATGACCAATTTACCAATAGAGTAAGTATGGCTTTGTGTTCGGCGGTTGAAAAAATCTCTGACAATCCGAGTAGTTGTTTGGCGGACCCAGTTGGATGTGCATTAACTCCGGGGAGTAATTGCCAATCAATATTACAGAGCATGATCAGGGATAGCGGTTTTGTTCAGGAGATTAATAAAAGCCTGGCGTTCTATCAAATTCATTTGCCCTACAATATGTCTTTGGCAACAAAAGATTCTTCAGCCGATTGTGATCCTCAATATTCTTGTTCACTTGCTCCCATAATTTCGCAAGATGATCATTGGGTAAAATTAGTTTTTCAGGGTAAAAAAGACTATATTCATCAGCAATTGGGTTCTATGTGGTGGGCCTCTATTCTTATTGTACTTTCCATTATTTCCATGTTTTTATATGCTACCAATACATTGATCAGGCAGAAAAAATTAAGCGAAGAGAATGTAAAATTCTTCAATCATATGACACATGAATTCAGCACCCCGCTTACTAATATTCACTTGGCTACTTCCCTTATCAATAAATCAAATACCGATACTAGAATAGCTGGATATATTCAAATACTATCAGCTGAGACTTCGAATCTTAAAAAGCAACTCGGGCAAGTACTTAGCCTGGCTAATAGTAATCATCAGGGAATTCAGTTGGATAAATCTAAAACTGATTTACTCCACCTGGTGGAAGAAGCCATAACAGGGATGCAACTTCAAATCAACGAAAAATCCGCAGTCATATATGTGCATGCTTCGGAAAGGGCCTATCCGATATTAGCGGATAAAGTGCATGTGCGGAATGTGATCAAGAATCTTATAGACAATGCCTTAAAATATAATAATGATCGTCCTGAAATTAATATTGACATTATTAAAACGAACGACCAATGGTGTGTGCGTGTACGGGATAATGGCATGGGTATACATGAAAATGAGCATTCGAAAATATTTGACCCATTTTACAGAGGTGCTAATCAAATGAATACATCTAATGGTTTTGGTCTGGGATTGAATTATGTGAAGAAAATTCTGCATTTACATGAAGGAGATATTCATATTGAATCAATAAAACCCAACGGATCATCATTTAATCTCTATTTTCCTAAGCTTATGCTATGATCACTATAAAACTTTTATTGGTGGAAGACGATACTAACTTGGGAATACTTTTAATGGAATATTTAGAAACAAATCTGTACCAGGTGATGTGGAAACGAGATGCTTTATCTGCATTAGATGCTTTAAAAAAGAATGCATTTCAATTATGTTTATTAGATATTAGTATGCCGGGCATGGATGGTTTTTCACTTGCCAGACAAATAAAGATCCAATACCCATCTTTGCCTTTTTTATTCATCACTGCCCGCACGCTGAAGCAGGACAAGCTCAAAGCATATGAACTTGGTGCGGAAGACTATATTACAAAACCTTTTGACCCGGATGAGTTGATTTGCAAAATGCAAGTGATATTGAGAAGAATTCAAAATTATAGTATGGAAGTATTGCCTGATAAAGTCAATATAGGAAAATATTTATTCGAAATAAACAAACAAGAATTATCTATACATGGAGTAATCACCAGACTGACTGAAAAGGAATCTCAAATATTGGCATTATTATTTTTAAAGAAGAATAATATACTCCGCCGTGAAGATGCTGTAACCAGCGTTTATGGAAAGTATGACTATTTTCTAGGCCGAAGCTTTGATGTGTTCATTTCCAGACTTAGAAAATTATTAAAGGATGATCCTTCGTTACAAATAGAAAATGTATTTAAAGTAGGATTTATTTTACGAATTTATGAGACCGTGAAGGTGTAATAAATTGAATATCTTTAAAGTAAAAATTTCCCTTTTTACTGAATGGCAAATTCTTTGGTGTGGCTACCTGGAATACCTATTGCAGGATATGGATTGATAGTTCTAATTATGATTATTGGGAAACCGGACTTCAAATGATGGATACATACTTCCAACTGATATATTTTATCGGCTTTCCTAAAGCCCGGTGCATACCTTCATAATAGGTCTGAATAGCAAGATCTCCGGTAGTCATATTATCCTGGTCGATATTTTCGGAGCATTGAATGACTTTAATTCCATGATAATTACCAATCGTATCCACTGTGTATTTAAATAATTCTTCACTATCTGTTTTAAGATGCACGATACCCTCTTTTCGAAGTAATACTTTGTATTTATCCAAAAACATAGGTGAAGTAAGCCTTCGGTTCGCTTTACTGTGTTTCAAAAATGGATCAGGAAATGTGATCCAGATCTCAGCTAATTCATTTTCAGCAAAGTAATTCATGATCCATTCAATTCGGATTCTCAGGAAAGCCGCATGATGTATACCCGATGCTAAGGCTTTCTTAGCTCCCCGATGCATTCTATTTCCTTTGATATCAATTCCTATAAAATTGATATCAGGATGGGCTTCTGCGAGCGCAACGGTATACTCCCCTTTTCCACAGGCTAATTCTACTATCAATGGATTTTTATTATTAAATATGTCCACGGACCAATTTCCCTTTATCTGAAAAAAAGATTCATCTGATTTTCGCACTAATGAAGAATCCGGGCCAATTCCCTGGTAGCAATTTTTAAAACTATCTAATTCCGCAAACCGCAAAAGTTTACTTTTTCTCGACATATAGCTTATAAATAATTTGGATATTAACGATAGGGATTCTTTTTTATTTACTATTCATTCTTATTGATCCATCCAACCGGATTACGTCTCCATTGAGCATGGTATTTTGTATTATTTCTTTTACTAAGGATGCATATTCCTGAGGCTGACCTAGTCTCTTCGGGAAAATAGTTTGGTCTATCAATGATTGCTTCACTTCAGGAGAAAAGTTTTCCATTAAGGGAGTTTCAAATATTCCAGGAGCTATGGTCATTACCCGAATACCCATTCTTGCAAATTCACGAGCTAAGGGTAAGGTCATGGATACTATCCCACCTTTAGACGCAGCATATGCGGCTTGCCCTATTTGTCCATCAAAAGCGGCAATGGAAGCCGTATTAATAATTACACCTCTTTCGTCGTCCATATCAGATCTGTTATTTTGCATATGAGCAGCTACCAATCGTATTAAATTATAAGTCCCAATTAAATTGACATGAATTACTTTTTGAAAAAAATCAATGGGGCTGGCACCCGCTCTACCAACAACACGTTTAGCAGGACCAATTCCTGCACAATTTATTAATCCAGCAATTCGAATGGAATCGGAATAAATGGAATTAATAATATTTTCTATAGAGGAATAATCTGTGACATCTCCAATATAATACGTAGCTTTTTTATTGGAATTATTACCTTTTATCTCATTAATATCGATGATAATAGCATTCCCTCCATTCTCCAAAATCATATCACAAACGGCAGCTCCCAAACCAGAGACTCCACCAGAAATTATATATGTATTATCCTTTATTTTCAAAGATTAGTATATTGATCAAAGTTATCTACTTAGACATTCCTTCATATTTAGCAGCTTGATTTATATCACCTAATTGTCTAAAGCAATTTGCGATTTTTGCATAGGTATCTTTTTGAGTATTACCAGCTCCCAGTGCAAATCCATATTGCTCTAAAGCCTTTCGATAATTTTTTTCAGATTCGTAGGACTGACCACTCCATTTATAACTATTACCGAGATCGTATTTATCTTCTATTAATTTTAATAGAATGGGTTGTGCATCTTTAGGTCTATTGGTGTTGAGATAAATCAAAGATTGAAGTGCTCGCCCTGGTAAAAACTCCGGATGATATTTAAAACATTCATTGATATAAGTTTGTGCCTGAGCCCAGTTATTGTATTGTGCATAGATATAGCCCATTTGAAACCAGGCCCATTCACTTTTGGGATTATATTTAATATAGGATTGGAACTTTTGAAGCGCCGTATTAGCATCATTAGACGCCATGGCTTGACCAGCCGCATAATCATCTGTATTATTTCTTTTTAAAATAAAACACACGGGCTCACCATCTATTTTAATATAGTGCAATGAATCTCTTGAAGAGAAGATATGATTCTTTAGTTGATAGGGATGGATATACATATTTGGATAAAGAGCATAATCCCATAATTGATTCCCTCTTTCATAATATCTGGTATATATGGTAGATATACTATCATCGAATCCTTCAAAATACTCCGCAGTTTCTGCTCCTCCATTGGAGGCGATTACCAATTTTGTACCTTTTGGGTGATGATCCCGGATATATTTTTTTAGCCAATCTGATCCTTGCTTCAGACTGTTTAAAGAATAATCCCATTCATAATTTCCGTAGGCCCCTTTTGTACCGCCCACCAGCTCATTGTAATAAAGATATTCGAAAGGATGGTTTTTAATGACATATACAAGAGGGTGAATAAGCGTTAAAACAAGAATTCCTATAGGCCAAAGCGTATTATTGAATTTGGAGATTTTACTAAATAGAGCATGCCAGCCGATGCCTGAGGATATAGCAATAAATGGAAAGGTAAACATAAAATGACGCCAGCTTCCGTACATATTTCCCAGTTCGAAATAAGAATAGATCAAAGGAAAGCTAAATGCAAATAATAATATAAACAATTCAGGAGTCATTAATTTAGGCTTAGCCGAAAAAATACCAAATAGTACTAATATCAGACCCAGTAGAACAGCTATGGGCACTGTGATGCCTATGTATTTCAAAACATAATAATCAGGCATAGAAGAAGACAGTCTATACTTTGACTCAAATATTTGAAATAATGCCACTGGATGATTTCCCGAACTTTTAATTACTTCGGCAGCATGCTTAAAGGGTCCGGTGAGGCCATAGGGCCAGAGCAAGATGGTAATGATGTATGCTACGGCTGCGCCTATCAATAAACTTAGTACGGGTTTTCTAATCGATTTATCAAAGGAAAAAACTTTTTTCAAAAACCCTTGTTGAATGGTCTTTAATAGAGAATACAAACCCATTAATGCTATGAGTAGGACTCCTCCGGCGAGTCGTGAAGACAAACTCAGCATCAAAGCTAATACGATATACAAAAGATACTTTCTATTTACAAATGGGAAATAATCCCAAAACCGAATAATGGCATAAACTCCAAAAACAGTAAACGTAGCCAGCGGGATATCTCTATGATTATTGAATACATTCCCCATATAAATAGGGCTCAGAAGTATTAAAATGGTTGTAAATAAGGCAGCCCTATACCCCATCAATCTTAAAGCCATCAGTGCAGCAAATAAAATACTAAACCACCCGGTGATCGCAATAATTAAATGTCTGAATGTGAAATTATGATCTAAGCCAAAAGGTTTACCAAAAGTATATAAGGCATCATCAAAAATCTGACCATTAAAATATTGAGGATCTACCCCCGTTTTTTGTAAAGCAGAAGAGTCTTTTCCAAATGTTTTGTAAAAATTAAAGACTTTTTCTGCTTGCCCTATGTATCTGTTTTCATCACTACTTATACCTACATTGAGCGCACCGATCAATGCATAAATAAGGCTGCCCGCCAGCACAAGATTTAGAATAAACTGATATAAGGATAGCCTATCTTTATTTTTTTTCCAATTGAGAAAAGGCTGTATAAAAAGAGTTTGAGGAAATTTAGAAATTTTTTTAAATAAATTATTTTCTGGATATATTTTATCTTCAGATTCAATGGTAAAACTTTCTTTAAGTAGTGCATGATGATGTAAAAGATCAGCAGCATTTTGTTTAATTTCTCCAAAAGTGATTAAATTCTCCAAATAATGAAAAGGGAGAATCAAATTTGATTTAATCTGCCTTGTGCTTCCAAGATTGTCAACTAAAGTAATTTGCCTGGGTTTATCTGTGATTGAAAAATCTATATTATCAAATTGTTCAATTTGTTCAGACCATTCACTATTTTCTGAAGCATCTATCAGAATGAGGTTGTTGGATTTCAAATCATTTTCAAGAATAGAATCTGGAAGTTTGGTGTATGATTTTAATAGACCTGAATGATCATTTTTACTTAGAACATAAATGGCTCCCAGTTTTTTTAATTTTAATTTTATATCATTAATATTTTCATTGATTGCTTCATCCGTGTGATTTTCTGTATTTAGTATTAATATATTATAGTTCGCTTTTGAAATAGATTGCTTTGATACAATTGATTTTTGTTTGTTTTTTTTTGCCATTTTCTTTTTAAATTGAATAATGATTTTCTTTTCTTACTTCTGATGCCTGAATGGAGTGTTTAATTAAATTACTTACCACAGGATTTGCTCTTATTTGCAAAACATATTCGTAAGAAAATAAGCCTTTTGATAATTTTATTAAAAAATTATTGATGGTGATTAAAATCTTTGATTTACTATTTAATCCAATGGCTTCCGGATACGGGGCAGGAATACAGTATACTTTTTCAATTTTCATACCTGATTGGACACATAATTTTTTAATAGATTTTAAAGTATATAATCTTTTGTGATTAAGATCCAGTATGCCTTTTCGACCATAATTGAATCCTCCAAAAAGTAATTGAAAACGGGTAATGAAAAATGCAATATTCGCGACTGATATAAAAATGGGTGGGGAATTTAACTTTGTATAAACTCTTAAGTTGTCCAGAAAAAGCTCTGGTTGTTCCATAGTTTCTAATATATCCAGCAATAATATATAATCGAAATTATTCACCGGTGGAAGGGTAGAAAAATCATGTAAATCTTTCAATTGAATAAAATGGGTAGGAGCATTCGATGACGAAGATTTATCTACGACCGTGATATCGCATTTTTTTTCGACAAAACCAGCAGAAATAATGCCATTTCCACCTCCCAGTTCTAAGATTCGGGAACCATCCTGGATCTTATTTAATAAAAGTGAATGGGAGGATAAGTAGTTTTTTTTAAGGTTATAGGTTGATTTTAATTGATCCAGGTCATATTCTCGCTTATAATAGATTCCCATTTGTTGTAATCTACTGTGGACGGACGCTTTCATTATATTAAATGCGTACTTCGTACCATTCACATAGCAAATTTCATCTCCATAGTGAGTAGGAATGGGCACTTCATGAATTTTCATTTTGGCCATTACCAATTGGATAATGATTTGTGTGTCGAAATGGAAATCATTTGAATTTCTTTCGATGGGAAGCCGGGAAAGAGACTTAACACGATAGGCCCTATAGCCAGAATGGAACTCTGATAGGTCAGTCCCTAAGATATAATTCTGCATTCTGGTAAGGACGATATTACCTAGAAACTTGTAATAAGGCATTTTCCCTTTCAATGCATCTTTCTTATTCATCATCCGGGAACCAAATACAGCATCTGCATTGCCATTTGAAATTGGGCTCACTAGCCGGTTGAATTCCTCTGGCGCATATTGCCCATCACCGTGAAGTAACAAAACCACATCAAAATTATGAATGGAAGCGTAGTGATACCCTAGCTTTTGATTTCCTCCATAACCCTGATTTTCAGGATTATACAGTACGGTAATGTTAAGTCCTGGGTTTGCTTTTTGGTAATCAAGAGCTTTTTCGAATGTGGCATCTTTGGATTGATCGTCTATGATTAGTATTTCGTAATCATATTGCTCAAGATCTGTTTTAGGTATTCTATTTAATACACTTTGAATATGTCGTTCAGCATTATAAGCTACAATAAATATTAGAAGTCTGGTTTGCCCGGATTGCATACCAATTTAAAGTTGAATGAGTCGCAAAAATAAGATAATATATAGTATTCCAGTATTGAATCAGTTAGATGTCAACATTGGCATATTTAGCATTGGCTTCAATAAATTGTCGTCGGGGTTCTACTTCTGAACCCATCAGCATAGAGAAAATTCTATCAGCAACTGCCGCATCTTCTATATCCACTTTTTTGAGCATGCGCTCTTTTGGATCCATGGTGGTATTCCAAAGCTGATCAGCATTCATCTCACCAAGACCTTTATAGCGCTGGATCTTTACACTGGATTCATTGCCGCCTTTTGCTAAAGCTTCCACGGCTATCTTACGATCATCTTCTGTCCAGCAATATTGTTGTTGTTTTCCTTTCGATACCAAATAAAGTGGTGGAGCGGCAATAAAAATATACCCATGCTCGATCATAGATCGCATGTATCTAAAAAAGAAAGTAAGTATAAGGGTAACTATATGGCTGCCATCAATGTCTGCGTCGCACATAATCACCACTTTGTGAAATCTCAATTTATCAATATTCAATTTTCGTTCGCCATCTACTTCTTCTATTCTTACACCGAGTACGTTAAATATATTTTTGATCTCTTCGCTTTCATAAATCTTATGTTCGAACGCTTTTTCTACATTTAGTATTTTGCCTTTAAGAGGTAAGACTGCCTGAAAATTTCTATCTCTTCCCGTTTTGGCTGTACCACCAGCACTTTCTCCCTCTACCAGAAATATTTCACATTCTTCAGGCCTTCGGCTGGAACAATCAGCGAATTTATCTGGCACGGAAAGATTGCTCATTCCCTTTTTTCCAATGACCAGTTCGCGCGCAGCACGGGCAGCTTCGCGAGCGCGAGCGGCCAATACTACTTTTTCCATGATCTTTTTAGCACTATTGGGATTCAGTTCCAAATAGTTTTTGAGTACATCACTCACAGCTCGCGATACTACGGTAGTCACTTCACTATTGCCAAGCTCGCCTTTGGTCTGACCTTTGAATTGTGGATCAGGAATTTTCACCGAGATCACCGCAGTAAGCCCTTCTCTAAAATCTTCACCAGCTACTTTAAACTTAAGTTTGGAAAAGAAACCATTTGTTTCTCCATAATCTGAAAACACTTTGGAGATAGCCATTCTAAATCCTCGCAGGTGCGTACCGCCTTCACGGGTATTGATATTATTTACAAAACTATACATGTTTTCTGCATAGCCATCATTGTATTGGAGGGCTACATCTACTTCTATATTTTCTTCTTTGCCTTTAATCGCAATAGGTTCATCTATGAGGGGGGTGCGGCCTTCATCTAAATAGGTCACAAATTCAGCTAAGCCTCCTTCGGATAAAAATTCTTCCCGGATAGGAATGCCATCATCATCCAGTTCACGGTCGTCATAAAGCTCCAATTTTAGTCCTGGATTCAAAAAAGAAAGCTCATGCAATCTATTGGCCAATGTCTCTCGTTTATATTCCATCACTTCAAAAATCGATTTGTCGGGCTTGAAGGTGATGTAGGTACCGGTATCCCCGGCATCTCCAATTGTCTGAACCGGACCGAGAGGCTTTCCAAAAGAATATTCCTGGGTAAAGATTTTCCCTTCGCGATGCACCTCTGCTTTGAGGTAAGAACTCAATGCATTTACACAAGAAATGCCTACTCCGTGTAAGCCTCCGGAGACCTTATAGGTGTCTTTATCAAATTTACCACCGGCATGTAACACGGTAAGTACTACTTCCAAGGCAGACTTTTTCAATTTATCGTGATATCCTGTAGGTATTCCCCGGCCATTATCTTTTACCGTGATGGAATTGTCTTTATGTATAGTAGTTACGATATGAGAGCAATAACCTGCCAGGTGTTCATCAATGGAGTTGTCTATAACCTCCCAAACCAAATGGTGAAGCCCTTTGGCATCTGTAGACCCAATATACATAGCAGGGCGCAATCGAACAGCTTCTAATCCTTCTAATGCGTGTATATTTTTTGCGGTATATTCACCGTTGTTTTCTTTCATAAAATAGGTTGAAAATAATAGGCTGCAAAGTTACCATTTTAATAGTGAAAATGCTAATTTTATATATGAATATTTTACCTGTAATTTATATTTAAAATATTAAAAATCAATAAATTATAAATTACCCGTTTAAAAAATACAATGCTTGCAAACAAATCATTCATTTACGGTCTTGAAAACATGGAAAGCCTGGCCACAGTGCTGTTAAATGATTTTAAAAATTATAAAAAATGGGCTTTGTATGGAGATATGGGATCGGGTAAAACCACACTTATAAAAAGGCTTATAAAATTGCTCGGTTCAGTTGACGAAGGGTCCAGCCCTACATTTACTATCGCAAATCAATATCAAACTGGCCAGGCGCTAATTTATCACCTGGATCTTTACCGACTGCATAGCATTCAAGATGCTTTTAATGCAGGCATTTATGAAATCATTCAATCTGAAGGTTATTGTTTTATAGAGTGGCCTGAATTAATAGAAGATTGGATTGACAAGGATTGGCTGAAGATTAAAATTTTACCGCTGGGTGAATCTTCAAGGTTGTTACAGGTACTGGGCTGAAAATCATTTGCTTACGATAATTTTATGATACCAATTTTGGCTGCCACTCCTGGCATGCAAGGTATAAACGCCATTTCGTATTGCACCTGGTAAAATAATTCCTGATTCAACCTGCTTGGATTGGAAAATCAATCTTCCCGACATTTCAAAAATTTCAACTAAATCAATTGGTTTTGGAGAGTGAAAATAGATCTCACTTTGCACAGGATTGGGATATACTTCGAATCTGGTAAACGCAGCTTCTACTTTTATAGTTTGAGAAAATTCTTCGAGTCCTGCAGCATTTATCAATTTGATTCTATAATAATTTTCAGATTGAATATGATGGTCTATAGCATTGTCTTCGAATAAAATATTTTCGTTCCATGCAGTAATGTCTTTCAATTTCTTAAAACTATATCCATCTATACTTTTTTCTAAGACCATTTGAGTATATCCTTGCGGTACTATAGTAGATAAATGAATATTGATCGAATGGCCTGACAGAGCTCCTTCCAAATCCAATTTTTTTATTGGCAAAGCAGAACTATTCAATCTGAAAATCCACATCCCGGATTGTATATCACTAGCCAGGATATTACCTGACGGTAAAAAAGGATAAACCCCCCAACAGCCTCTAAAAACATTAGAATATGAAGTATAATCTCGATCCGTATCGAAGTATGCAATTCTTCTGATATTATTGGGGTTGCTTACATCAAATATCTGCACTCCATCAGTATAATATGACGAATATACCAGGTTGCCGACGAAGTATGGGTTGTGAGCGATATTATTCGTATCGGCTGCATTGCCATTAGGGTATTGCTCCCGTAAAGTGAGGGATTTAAATTTCTTAATACCCGCTGGTTCAAAAGAAGTGCTGGAGCTAAGTGGAATCAGATATAATGGATAGCCGCCAGACTCTACTGCGTTCACCAGGAAAGAGCCATCCGCATTAATCCAGCTACTATGGTTGTACCCCCCGGTAGTATATCTGTTTAACTCCGAACCACAGGTAGCCCCCGTGCAATTATATATCGAAATAGAGCTTATAGGGCCATGAGAAGCATACATGATATTATTTCTTACATACATATCATGCACATAACCCCCAGGAAGAGCTTCATTAATAACCACGCTTGGACTATCAGGCCTTGAAACTAAATCGAGCACTATAATGCCGTTTCGTTGGGAGTTAGTACCGGCACAATATAATCTGCCATTGTTTTCATCAATAAATGGCATGTGACAAGTATTGAAAAAAGCATTTGTCTGCCTCACGAAATGTACACTATCTGGTAAGTACTGAAGATCAAATATCCTGAGGCCGCCATTGTCGACTTCAGAAACAGCATAGGCATAGTGACTATAGGTCTTAAATTCCCTCCATGAAGTAGATGTGTAAGGGCCAAACTGCTTTATTACAGTGGGAGCGCCAGGGTTGGTGACATCAAAAAAATAGATATAATTAGATGATCCTAAAATAGCATATTCGCGACCACCAGCTGCATAGCCCCAAATATCGCTGTAAGTAGTACCGGCATTGTTCCATTGAGAAAGCTGTGTGGTTTTGGATTCATAGACCTGACTCCATGAAATTTGAATTCCTGGCAGAATAAAGGTCAGCGTGACAAGTAAATAGTTTATCAATTTTGTTCTCAAGATTTCTGATCGTTTATTTTTATTACCTTTTATACCTTTACTGCAATGCCCATATCAAAATCCAAAGTTACAAGACATCTGTCAACGGATCCCATTTTACAGCCATTAATTAAGAACATTCCATTTCCATTGCTTGAAACCACTCCATCACCTGTAAGCGAAGCATTAATCGAGTCCATCGTATATCAGCAACTTTCAATAAAAGCTGCAGCAGTAATCTATAAACGATTATTAGATAAGTTTAGAGACGGGAAATTAGATTTAATAAAACTATCCCGAATGAAAACGGAGTCGTTACGATCAGTAGGTTTGTCTTATTCAAAATCAGACTATGTAAGAAATATTGCCAGATTTTTTCTGGAGAAAGAAAACCAGGGAACTGATTGGCATGGAATGGATGAAGATGAATTGACTAGAAGGCTTACCTTGATAAAAGGGGTGGGTAACTGGACAGTACAAATGATCATGATATCTCCCATGGGGAAAACAGATGTATTTCCGGCTCTGGATCTTGGGGTTCAGCAAGGAATAGTAAATTTATATGGATTGAAAGAAACCGGGAAGTCACTTACTCAAAAAATGCATGAAATTGCTGAACCCTGGCGACCTTACAGATCTATTGCTTGTATGTATTTGTGGCGCTGGAAAGACCAGTTTAAGAAGATGAAGTTGTAAAGTCTAAAGCTTTGATTTGCATATTCTAATCTTAGAAAATTATTTTATTGCAGGCACCAAAAACACCTCAAAAATTCGGCGACTTCCTATTGAAAATCTTCCTTGATTATCAGTATCATTTTCTATGTCCAGGTTGGCCATTCCGGATAAGATCCCTCCATGCAGAAAGCCTAAGCGAGCTCCTACAGGATAATCCTGAATAAATTTATCAAAATCAATCACTCCATTAGGCATTTTGTATTTAAAATCAATTGTCCAAAGCATTTCAGACTCAGTACCATTAAAGACAGGTGCTTTATCTGAAAGCAGTACAGGGGCATATTCCTGATGTTTCTTGGGAGTACCGATAGTGACGGTTTTGGCAAGTGGGGGAAATGAATCGGGCATCATATATTGAGTGATATGTAAATCTGCGTCAACGGTAATAGTAGTAAATTGATTGGTGAACGGAACATTCAAATACTGAATAATATCGGCTGGTAATATCCTGGTATTACTGCTATTCATTTCTGTGATTTCGTTTTTGCTCCCGGTATAATCTGCATTGCGCATTCCACCTAATAAAGTAGCAAAAGTTAATTTTCTGGAAGAGCTAAAAACCGGTATTACCTGGCAGGTATATACATTTGACATCATTTGAAACGGAAGCTCTTTGGCTGAGCTATTGTTGATCCAAATCATATTATCAAAATTGGTATCACCATTTTTAAAAACTCCACCATAATATAGTAAAGCCTCGCTACCATCTTTAGGATTGATGGCAGGACTCATACTACCATCTCTTCTTCTGAAAGCCCCGGTATTTGAAACGGGAGATTGACCATCCCAACAAGTGGAGCAAAGTCGATTAAAAGTGTAGTTAAGTGTATGATGATCAATATCATCCAGATATTGAAAGGACAATATTTTATGAGAATACTTCTCTGCTTTGAATGAAAAATCCCATCCAAACACTAGATAAACATTATTGTTCATCACTTCTATTTCACCACCAGTGAGTGCAAAATTAGTATCCACGGCCTGCCTTATAGATCCCGATTTCATGGGGGTTTTAGTAAGTACCTGGTCTATTAGTGCGGGGAGATCTATAGCTGTAAATAAAGGAAGTGTATTAGGCCCATTAGGATTATTGATGGAGTCTTTACCTATCAAACCACCGATCAGGTATAATACTTTTCCCTCAGTAAAAAACTCCGCATTATTCCCCCTGAACTGACTTTTGTCATGAAAATTACTGGTGTGATTTTCTTTTGAATCAAGCGCTATTTTAGAATCCGACATAGCGTGTACTTCCCATTTACTTACTGGCGCCCAATTTTTAGTATCTATCACATAAATGCGTTTGTTGGTATGGTTTTGATTAAAAATATATTTACCTCCATGCAAGCCATTTTTTCGGCCACCGATCATTACTATTTTATCTTTATAAATTGCATGGGTATGAGAATGTAATGCTGGAATCTTATCATTAAAGTGTTCTATTAATTTTATGGTGTATGGTGGAGTAATGGAGGAATCGGACGAAAGTATTTTTATATTAAGGCAGTAGGAAGATGACAAAGCAATAAAATTCACTGCAAAAAAAAATGCAAGGCTCTTCATCTTACTTATAATGGAGTAGGTTAATTATTTCGATAAATGTAAACTAAAAAAGTAATATTATCGAACCACCTCTAATGTCTCGCTAAATTGATTATTTTTTTCATCATGCATCAAAAGAAAATAAATTCCGGAGGATAAGCCGGCAGGTAAGTTTAATGTGATACTTCCACTACTCTCTTTTATGGAGAACGAAAAAGATCTCCGGCCTGCTAAATCAAAAGCGTCCAATTGGTAGTTTTGAGGTCTTTCTTCAGGTAATTTTAGTGTAAGGGTTTGTTGTGCTGGATTGGGGTAAATTTTGAAGTGATTTACAGTTTTTATTTCAGAAACAGGAGTGCTCAGACTACCGCAAGCCTCATTCAGAAATCGAATCAATTTACCATTATAATGAGAATGATAATGATGGAATGCCAACATTACTAAGAGCTGATCTTCAAGTTCTGCAGCTTGTATGGAATCCAAAGTGGCTAATCCGGTATATTTAGAAGGATTGGCAATGAAGAGTGCTTTTATTTTATCTGGATTGAATATAGGTACATTACCAGTATTTAATGCATTCATTGATTTCAGATCATTAAAGATTTTGGCTGAATGGGTGGAGTCGATACCATTAATGCGTTTAAAAAATTGAGGATAAAGGGGTGATTTATACCACATATTGAAACGTGCACACACGCCTCTACTTAGAAACTTGGTGTAGTTTTGGTAGGCTGTATCGTTTCCAGGCTTTCCCACATCAGGATGATTATCATCGAAGGACATAAAAAATTGACTCGGCATGGTCGAATTTTCAGCAGCGGCGAAAGTACCCTGACTGCAAAAATCAATTCCCCTGGTAAAATTTAATACAAATCCATTCAAAAGAGAAAATGCACCACCTGCTGAAAAACCAATACTCATCATAGGTAATGATGCATTCATATATCCCCGTTGTATAAATGTATCTACCATAGTGGTAAGGTTTTGCATATCTCTACTGGTAGAATCTGGCCTTAAAGTATAGTCCCACCTTATATTTCCATCACTATTAAAGTCGGTATTCAAAGTCCGCTCATCGCATTCACTGACAGCCATAGCATAGTCATTAGCTATTAATGCTTTGATAATAGTCTGACCTTCTAATTGCCCGATGAAAGAATTGACCGATCCTCCACTACCATGGAATAGCCATACGAGTGCTTTTACTTTTTGTCCTTTGGGTGGAAAATAATAGTATACTGGCTTATTGGCAAACTTAGTTTTTATTTTTTCAAATTGAAGATTGGCATATGGAGGCAGGTTTTGCAGATGGGCAGTAACAGTACTGTTTTTGGATGGCATGAGGAATTGAGTATGCCAGTCTTCCGGATCGGCTATTTGGGTAGTATCACCGGACCAGTAATCAAACACCTCAGTGATTTTTTCTTCGCGTGAGTAGATATGAATGGTATCTCCTGCTTTGAAATTACCACTTCCATATCCATTGTTTACGGTAAGTGTAAAAGTCTGAGCATTCAGATGAAATATACTTACTAAGAATAAAAATGACAAGATCCTTTTCATCTTGTAATAATAAGGAAGAAATAAACTAAAAAAAGCACCCCTGGGGGTAGTTATTATTGCTGGACGAGGTGATTGGAAAAAATCTTTGAATTCTTTAGGCTGCAATTTTTCAAAATCAGATGGTAATACTTTTAAATACTTGAACTTTTAAAATCTTGTTCAAATTTTTGTCTCTCATTTCTAAGTTTACCGGGGCTTTGTAACAAGCTCCCCAGGTTCCGCTTTCGCTTCTTTATCCCACTCCTCCCTGGTCATTTTGGTAGTATCACCGAATAAAATAGGCACATAATAACTACCGGTATCTATCCTGGCACCTTGAAACAATTTTGATATGGTTACAAAATCAAGTGAACTCATATGGGTTTCGAAGAGGTAGACATTTAATAAAGACTTAAGCCCAGCCAGTTTATTTAGTCCAGCAGTTGAAACATGGGTTGAAGCCAAATTGAGATTCTTAAGGTTTCTAAAAGTGTTTAGCTGACCTATTAAAGTGTCATTCAGATTGGTATGACTAAGATCTAATGAGGTCAAATGGTCACATGTACTAATGACATTTAACAAATCGGCAGTTAATGGGCTTTGAGTGGCATTAAGCCAGATAATGTTTTTACTGAGTTTACTAAGATTAACTACTTGATCATTTGTAAGATTTTTACCATTTAAATTGATGGATACAAAATTAGAATTTTGAGCTATCCGGCCAGCCGCTATCCCTGATTTTTGTAATGCTCCGATACTCGCTTCATCAGGGGCAGGTACTTGTATATCGGGTACCAATTCATTGGGTTTCGGTGTATTTTTATTACCGTAAAATTCAACGATCATTTTATTATCAGTATAGTCCTTTACTTTTTTATCAAAATCAGCACCATTTTTTATCCACCACTGTAAGGTTTTAATTTCACGAACAGATAGCGGGGATTTTCCCTGTGGAGGCATATGCTTTTCCTCTTCCTCATCGAGTAGAATTCGATGTATTAGTTTACTTTCTGCAATAGTATCATTTGATAAGACAGCCCCATGTTTACCACCTTTTAATATTCCTTCTTCACTATCCAACCTTAGGTTTCCTTTTTGTTTTTTAAAGGAATGACAAGAATAACATTTAGATGAAAAAATGGGTGCGATAATATCACTGTATACACTGGCTTCATGGATGTTTTCTATTGATTTTCTGGTATATGTACTTTTACCAATAGTAAATAAATTATAACCATGGGTAATATTTCCACCATAATCTCCGGTTAGAAACAAGGCGAATCCCATTAAAAGCCATACAGGAATTTCTAATCCGACATATTTTTTCCTGGTCATATTTAAGTACAATAACCCCTGAGCTATAGTAAATAGAAGAGCATAGAGTCTATGGTTGTATAGCAAGTCTTCATCATACTCACCACCTCGGGCGTGTAAAAAACCAGTGACCACAGATAACCCACTTAACCCTAAACCAATCAATAAAATAGTGGGTAATACACTATTGAATTTTTCATCCTTTGAACGGTAATACAATAACTTGAAAAGAATAGCCAGACCAATAATACCAATAGGTAAATGAACCAATAATGGGTGCAACCTTCCAAGGACTTCCATCAAATGGTCTTGTAACGCTTTCTGAGTAATTGCAACATATAAACATTGATGGCCCATTGATCTGCAACAGGTTGCCGGGTAAAGGGTAAGGCTGGCAGGTAATTGGGTGGCCCAAATTCTGTGAGAAAAGTCATATGTTTTGCACCAGATTTTTCTCTGTAAGATATAGCCTGATCCCACCAACTAAGATGCTTGTTTAGGGTATAATCCCATTCAGGGGCCCGGGGATCATTTACCTGGGGACCTTCTTCGTGACCTATACGAGCGTGAATATGCCTGGTGCGCTGGAGAGCGAGATCTACATTATGTTTCTGATCATCGAGCATGGATTCATGCACATTCGTCCAATGAGATATGTCTAAAGTAATGCCCATCTCTGGAAATTTTTCAAGGTATTTCCTGGTAAGTGGGGCCGAATAACACATTCTGCTACGATGTGTTTCGTGTAAAATTTCAATTCCAGTTTGTAATGATCTATCAATAGTATAGGATATCAATTTTTCATTTTGCTCAGTAGTAAAAAAATCTTTTCCTGAATGACAGTTTATGTACAAGGGTTTCTGAGTAAGACTATCCGAGGCCGCTTCAACATTCTTTTTAAAACTGATTTGGTGTTCTTCAAATTCCGAAGAGTTTCCAGTAGTGAGAAAACCGATCTCAAGGTCATGCTTTTGCAACGCATTGAATAATGCTTTCTGGTCTTCCACTTTGGATGACCACCAGAGTTCAATCCCATCATAGCTTTCGGCTTTTGCTTTTTTACAAAATTCATCGATAGTGCCCTGGAAACCCCAATTGGTAGCTAATATTTTTATCCCTAGTTTAGTATTGACAGGATTAGTCTCATTCATCCAAATATGTTGACTGGCTATTAAAGCCGGAGTAGTGGCCATGCTATTTTTTAAAAAATTTCTTCTATTCATACTATGCTAAAATATCATTAATCACTTTTCCCTCTACATCGGTAAGTCTGTAAGGTCGGCCTTGAAATTCATAGGTAAATTTTTCATGATCAAAACCCAGTTGATTTAAAATCGTTGCCTGAATATCATGCGGATTTAACCTTCCTTTTGTCACAGTATATCCGATCTCATCTGTTTCACCGTATGTGGTACCTTTCTTTATTCCGCCACCGGCCATAAACATAGTAAATGCTTCAGCATGATGATCTCTGCCTTTAAAAGCATTGGCTACACCTTCTCTATTTTCAGCCATAGGGGTACGGCCAAATTCGCCACCCCAAACTAGTAAAGTACTGTCAAGCAAGCCGCGTTGCTTCAGGTCTAAAATAAGTGCAGTGATGCTTTTGTCTATTTGTCTGCATTTATTCACTAAGCCTACATCTATAGAACCCTCTGCGACATTACCATGCGTATCCCAACCCCAATCAAATAGCTGCACATACCGAACTCCGCTCTCCACTAGTTTTCTGGCTAGTAATGCATTATTTGCAAAAGTTGCTTTTCCGGGATTAGTACCATACATATCGTGTATGTACTGAGGCTCTGATTTTATATCCATTACTTCAGGTACGGAAATTTGCATTCTATAGGCGAGCTCGTACTGTTGTATTCTACTCAAGGTCTCAGGGTCACCTTGCTCGGCATATTCCAATTGATTGATCTGGTTGATAGCATCTATGGATGATTTCCTTAAATCTCTGCTAATCGAAGGAGGGTCTTGTAAGAATAAAACAGGATCACCTGCTGACCTGCATTGCACTCCCTGATATACGGAAGGCAGGAAGCCACTACCCCAGACACTTTTTCCGGCGTCAGGATTATTTCCTCCCGATGTTAGTACTACGAAAGCAGGCAAATCCTGATTTTCAGTTCCCAATCCATAGGTAGCCCAGGATCCCATGCTCGGCCTACCTAATCTGGCACCTCCCGTGTGCATCATCAATTGAGCGGGAGCATGATTAAATTGATCTGTTGTTACTGATTTTAGGATGCAAAGTTCGTCAGCTATAGTCTGCAGATGAGGTAAATAATTACTGATCCATGCACCGCTCTGTCCATACTGTTTAAATTTTGCCGTAGTGCCCAACATCTTTGGAACTCCTCTGATAAAGGCAAACTTTTTTCCTTCCAAATAAGATGGGGGACAAAGTTGCCCATCCATTTTTATTAGTTCAGGTTTGTAATCAAACAATTCCAATTGAGAGGGTGCACCAGCCATATGAAGATAAATCACAGACTTTGCCTTGGGTACGAAATGAGGTGGCTTTAAGGCAAATGGGTTAAGAGTACTTGCATAATTTGCAGATATTGGATTTTTACAACTCCCCAATATACTCCCCATAGCCAGCCCTCCTAGCCCCAGGAAGGACCCTTTAATAAAATGTCTCCTGGTCTGCTCCTGAATGAAGCTTTTTTTCAATTCAGCTAAATATTTTTCGTTCAGTTCCATTATGATTTAGTAATTACTTCATCCAGATTGAGAATCGTGTTGGCGACCAAATTCAAGGCTTTGGTTTTTGTAGTTCCAATGATTTGATCAGACCTTAAAAAATGAATGTATGATTCGTAATAAAGTTTTCTTAGCAGTTGCATTCTGGTGTCGTCAATATCTTTTCCAGTGACCAGGTGGTAAGCTTTTGAAATGGTTGCTTCGGGACTGGATGCCTCTGATGCTTTAACGAGTTGACTTGCAAGATCAATATAGACGGAGTCATTTAATATAGTAAGTGCTTGCAGTGGTGTATTGGTGCGAATTCTTCTTGCAACACATACTTCTCTTCCCGTGGCATCAAAATTGGTCATGGATGGATATGCTGCTGTGCGTTTCCAAAAAGTATATAAAGATCTTAGATATTGGTTTTTGCCTTTACTTTTTACCCACTTTCTGGAGTTATAAGGTGACTCCCATACCCCTTCGGGCTGATAAGGCATTACAGGTGGGCCTTCATAAATAGAATCTATTAGTCCACAAGCGGCCAAAGTCTGATCACGTATTTGCTCTGCTGATAATCTTACTCTGGGTCCTCTTGCAAGGAGCTCATTGAACAAATCTTTTTTTCTGGCTTCAGCAGTCATTTTAGAGTCTTGACGATAGGTTGCACTCATCAATATTTCCTTCAGCAAAGCTTTTAGGCTCCAGTGATGTGTATAAATAAAATGATAAGCCAGGTAGTCTAATAACTCCTGATTTTTAGGATTTGCACCTTGAGATCCAAAATCTTCCAATGTTTCTACTAAGCCCGTCCCCCAGATTTGTTCCCAGAATCTGTTTACGATTACTCTTGCTGTAAGTGGATTATCTGCTGCTGTCATCCATTCTGCCAGATCCATCCTGGATTTAGGATTTTTAATAGATCCATGATTGAAAATTTCAGGCAAACCCGGAGATACAGTATCTGATTTTACCAGCCAGTTTCCACGTTCAAAGACCTGTGTTGTTCTTGAATATGGTTTTGGATTTTCCATGAGGATTGGAGTATAGACGGTTTCCGCATTTAAAAGATCCCAATATTTTTTTTCATAAAACAGGTATTCTTTATCACCTGTGCCTGGGAATTTTTTTGTGAAATGAAACCAATTAAATAGGACAGCGGGAGCATCTTTATTTACAATATCTCCATTTACCAACGTGATGTAAACATCTTGTCTGCCGAGGATAGTTTTAAGCGGGATAGCGATTTTATTCCACCCCTTCATAGGTTTATTCCATTTTATTTCAGCAATGATGGGGCCATTTAGTTCACCTAACCTAAACTGCACATATCCTGATTTTACATAGGGTTGATAGGTAAGTACAAGTTGATCATTATTATCTAAAGGAACCTGTGGCATTCTTACACTGCCGTTCTCTCTTAGACTAAGCCATTTGGTATCTATCAATGAGCTATTTACGTACTGATCGCATTCCATGGAATAAAAAGATGGACCAAGTGTTTTGATAAAGGTCTCTACGGATTTTACTTCTTCAGCACTGATCTTATTGGATAGCCATTCGGTCAATGAATCAAGTGATCTTTTTTGTTCTGGTTTAAAATGTCTTAGCCAGGGATACTCTTCTTCGGTATCTGCATCGCGGGTATTATTAAAGTAAGCCATGAATTTATAGTAGTCTTCATGCTTAAATGGGTCATAGGGGTGGCTATGGCATTGGACACAAGCGAATGTAGTTCCCATGAGGGTCTGCCAGGTAGTATTCACCCGATCGATTACGGCTGCTGTTCTGAATTCTTCATTATCCGTACCGCCCTCATCATTTGTCATGGTGTTTCTGTTAAAGGCTGTAGCTAGTAATTCTTCGTCAGTCGCATTGGGAATTAAATCTCCGGCTATTTGTTCTTTCAAAAACTGATCGTAAGGCATGTCATCGTTAAATGCATTGATCAACCAATTTTTGTATTTCCAAATCGACCGATTCGCATCTTTTTCATAACCCTTCGTATCAGCATACCTGGCCAAGTCAAGCCACATACTGGTCCATTTCTCACCATAATGCGGAGAAGATAAAAGCTTATCGATAAATTCCTCATAAGTCTTGTCAGAAGGATTTTGTGTAAAATCAAGCGTGATAGAATCAGGAGCCTGAAACCCAATAATGTCCAATGCAGCCCGTCGGGCCAAAATGGGTGCGCTGGCTGAAGAAGAAGGGGTATAAGATTCTTTTTTTAAATTTTGAAGTACATATTTGTCAATATTATTCTTCGCCCAATCAGAATGGATACCTGGTATTTCAGGTTGCTTTACCGTTTCGTATGCCCAATGAATTCCCCATGGTGCACCTTGCTTTATCCACTGAGTAAATACAGAAATTTCATCTTTTGATAATGGATTGTGATTGTGGGGCATCCGCTCTTCATCATCTTTACTATTGATGCGAGCGATCAATTCGCTTTCATTTGGCTTAAACGGTACGATGGCATATTTACCAGACTTGAGTTTTGCTTTTGCTTCATCTTCAAAAAGAAAAGAAAATCCGCCTTGTTTTTTTACCCCACCATGACAAGCAATGCACTTTCTATTGATAATAGGTTTTACCTGGGTGTTGTAATCGCTTTTGCTTTTAGTTCCTAAATAATTAAATGCTACTACTGCAATAATAGATATAGAAATGAATGAAATAGTAAGAGGCTTAAAATATTTCAGCATTGAATTCGCCATATTTGAAATTGAAGTTAGATAAAATCTAGGTGAAAAACAATAATGTACATCACCAGGCCACAAACGACTCAAAATAATTGGTAGCACCTGGTACCTTTGTAAAAAATTTCCTTCATCATGAATAAAGTACTAGGACTGCGCACAGTGATTTACAAGACCCCAGACCTTTCATCCGCGAAAGAATGGTACTCCAAAGCTTTTGATACGAAGCCCTATTTTGATGAACCATTTTATATTGGATATAATATAGGTGGCTTTGAACTGGGTCTTGTACCTGATGAATCGCATGTGGGAAACAATGTAATCACCTACTGGGGTGTGGATGATATTTTCTCAATTTATAATCATTTTATAGCATCAGGAGCAGTTGCCTATGAAGAGCCACAAAATGTGGGTGGAGAGATCATGGTCGCTAGTGTAAAAGACCCTTGGGGTAATTTGATTGGGTTGATTTATAATCCGGAGTTTAGGTTGAGTTAAATAAATCCTGAAATCATTTACCAGCCTTCACCTTTTCCAATAATAATTTTAATTCTGCGACTTTACCAGGAAAGTTTGTAGCAATATTATTCTTTTCACCAATATCATTCCGGAGATTATAGAGTTGATCTTGTGGAGAAAGACCTGATTCAGTATTGGTGAGCTCGTAATAGGCCTGACCATTGGAAGGACTTATATATTTCATTTCATCTTTCACTATAGCTAATGTACCAGCATGTTCTATTAAAAAGGTTCGGCCTTTTTGAGTTTTTCCTATTATAGCATCCCAATGATTTTCACTATCACCTGCTTCATTGTTTACAACGGGTATTCCAAAATTATTTGCAAAAGAAGCGAGAAAATCGATCTGGCTTATCACAGCACTCGATGTACCACCCTTTATTTTACCCGGCCATCGCACTATCATGGGCACTCTGGTACCAGCTTCGAAAATGCTGTACTTACCACCCCGAAGCACTCCGGCAGGGGTATGACCATTTTGCTTAGTAACAGCTCCGTCCCGATATCCATCATCCAGCACGGGCCCATTGTCACTGGTAAAAATCACCAACGTGTTTTTATCAAGTTTTAAATACTCCAATTCTTTCATGATCTCACCTACTGTCCAGTCCAATTGTAATATGACATCGCCCCGATAACCCAAACCGCTTTTGCCCTTAAAAATAGTAGCCGGTACCCGCGGTACATGAGGCTCCGTCAGCGAAAAATAGAGAAAAAAGGGCTTTGATTTATTTTCATCTATAAAGGCTTTTGCCTTGGTAAGAAAACTTAGTGAAACTTCTTCATCCGTCCACCTAGCCATTTTTCCACCTTTCATATACCCTATTCTTCCTACACCATTGATGATAGTATTTTCATGGCCATGATGAATAGAAGAAGGCATTTTTAACAAGTCTTCATCTTCCTGGCCAGAGGGCTCAGTCCCAATTTTATTTTTGTAATCCACTTCTATTTTATCATTTTCATCCAGGCCAATTACTTTATGGTTTTCTATAAATACGGTAGGAACCCGATCAGCTGTAGCAGGAAAAATAAATGAATAATCAAACCCCACTTCATTCGGTCCGGGCACAATCTCCCCATTCCAGTCTTTTTCAATTTCATCACCCAGGCCCAGATGCCATTTACCTACAATTCCGGTTTTATAACCTGCTTTCTGAAATACCTTGGGCAAGGTAATTTTATCAGTAGGTACTATTAATGCAGCATCACCTGGTAGGACTCCTGTTCCCTGTTTTCTCCACGGATATTGACCAGTCATCAAACCATATCTAGAAGGAGTGCACGTAGCAGAGGTAGTATGAGCATGGGTGAATCGAAGCCCATTTGCTGCAAACCTATCCAGGTTAGGAGTCAGCAATTTGGTAGAGCCGTAACAACTCAAGTCACCATAACCGAGATCATCAGCATAAATGATGATGACATTGGGACGAGGTTTGGCAATTGCCGTAAGGCCTGTTAAAAAAGACAGCAGTACTATTATTATTCTATTCATACTGAAGAATTATTTGATGTTATACCATTTACCTTCTTGATACTTCAGGTAAAACCGGCAAGCTTTCGTTACCTTCTTCCCCTACAGATTGTACAGCAAAGAAATAATTGTCTTTGGAATATGGCAGGTGGGCAACGGTTTCATAGGAAAATATTTTTTTGTCCCAGAATGGACTGGTGGTTTCTCTGATTAGTATGTAGTAGCCCTTTACTTTTCCTGTTTTTGGTTCTGACCAATTGAGGTCAGTATAATTGGTAAGTTTTCGAACCTCTATTTTTACATCTTGTGGCATAGCAGGAGCTTTTGCCAAATTGGCAAGAGTGACCAGATTCATGGCTGTATTTTTTTTCAAATAGTCAAAATCCATAAATTGAATCAGATCTCCGTATTGAACCTCATTTTCTATTCGTACATCCTGGTGCTGATGATCATAGTTTTCGTTCATTTCTGTAATACGCACAGCGGAGAAACCATTCATTACAAAAGGTGTATGATCGCCACCTCTTAAAAAACGATCATTGCGATATATCAATTTTACTACTAAATGATCGATATAGCGCTCACCTATTTCTTTTACATATCGGGCTAGTTGACGAGATTTTCCATCGTTTTCCAATCCTAAATTTCGAATAGTAAAAAATGTCTTGCCTGTATCAGTTACAGAAAATGCTTCACTAAAAACTCTTATTTGGGTATTATTAATAATATTGGTTTCGGTACTATTATTACTGCCCATGATATCATTATTAAGGATCGCTTCAATATTCCAATTTTCTTTTTTAGCTTTATTTGCCATGTAATTTGCACCCAGCAAACCCTGCTCTTCACCACTCATAGCTACGAAGACAACGGTGGCAGGAAAAGAATGGGCACTCAATATTCTGGCACATTCAAGTACAGCAGCCACTCCACTGGCATCATCATTAGCACCGGGTGCATCACCTGCGCGATCCATTACATCAGTGCGTCTGCTGTCCAAATGCCCACTAATCATAAAAATTCTATTATCGCGGAGGTCATTCCCTTTCAAAGTGGCGACCACATTACCCAGAATAAGTGATTTGTCAATTCTTCTTCCATCAGCTTTTAAGGTAGTGGTGTCTATAATTGCCGAAAGCCTGCCTCCGGCATTTAGTGCAAAGGAATTAAATTTGTTTAGTACCCAAAGCCTCGCAGCCCCTATTCCGTGGTGAGCATCACTTTGTGAACTTAAGGTATTTCGAGTACCAAAACTCACCATATCATTAATGTAAGATCTAAGCGAATCTTTAGAGACCATCAAAACCATAGATTCTATGGAAGCGTCGCGATGGATAATTGTTTGGCTAGTAGCATATAATCCGATCCAAACTCCTAAGACTAGTAAGTAATTTTTTTTCATAAATTTTTAATAGTAGTAAATATATGACAAGATAGTTTGAGCTTCAATTATTCCCGGCACTTTAAACAAGGAGAAGAATATAATCCTTACCTTTCGGGTGACTAAATCCAAATAATGAAAGAGATTCGATCAATATTCTTGGTCACCTTATTTTTTTCGATTCTTACATCTTGCCATCAAAGTCAGGATACTACTGCCATACCATCCAAAATTGATTACAATCTTCATATAAGACCTATTCTGTCTGATAGATGTTTTAAATGTCATGGTCCGGATGCAAATAAGCGTCAGGGGAATCTGAGACTGGATATACCTGATAGTGCTTTTGCAGAGCTCAAAGAGCATCCTGGCACTTTCGCTATCAAAAAGGGAGATTTGAAAAATAGTCAACTGTATCATCGCATTTATACTGAAAATGCAGATGAAATGATGCCCCCGCCAGAATCGAATCTTAAATTAAATGACCACGAAAGAAAATTGTTTGCCAGATGGATAGAGCAAGGTGCCGAGTATAAGCCACATTGGTCATTTATTCCCCCTCAGCCTCAGGAACTGCCAGCGAGTACATCGTCATGGGTTAAGAACGAGATTGACAATTTTGTTTTAGAAAAACTGAAATCCCAGGGTCTACAACAGAACGAAGAAGCTGATAAAGAAAGATTATTAAAAAGGCTCTCATTTGATCTTACCGGATTACCTCCCTCTATCGCCATGCAGGATGAATACCTAAAGGATGCATCTGCTGATGCCTATGAAAAAATGGTGGATAAATTATTGGCCAATAAGCACTTCGGCGAGAAAATGGCTCTGCCCTGGCTTGATGCTGCCAGGTATGCAGATAGTCACGGTTACCAGGATGATGGCTTGCGTACGATGTGGCCCTGGCGCGATTGGGTGATACATGCCTATAATGAAAACTACTCATATGAGAAATTTGTAACCTGGCAATTGGCAGGAGACCTGATACCTGATGCCAATAAAGAAATGATATTAGCTACGGGCTTTAATCGAAATCACAAAATCACGCAGGAAGGTGGGGTAATAGATGAGGAATACCGACTGGAATATGTAACAGATCGTACCAATACATTTGCAAAAACTTTTCTGGGTATGACTTTTGAATGTGCCAAATGTCATGATCATAAGTATGACCCTATAAAACAAAAAGATTATTATAGCACATTTGCGTTTTTCAATCAAGTTCCGGAAAAAGGTCTCGTAGGAGACATCTCATTAGCTTCTTTAGCTGATCCACCCCGAATGAATATTACCACTCCAGATATTATGGGCTTATTGAAATTTATCAATAAAAAGGATACTACTCCAGTGCCAGTTATGATCATGAAAGATAGCTCTGTGGTACGTACAACTCATATATTGAAGAGAGGAGTTTATGATCAGCCCGGTGATTCGGTAGATTTTAGTACTCCGGCTGGAATATTTCTTTTTGATACTTTGAAATTTAAAAAGAACCGACTTGGTTTATCTCAATGGCTTTTTGATAAAAATAATCCGCTGACATCGCGTGTATATGTAAATAGAGTATGGCAATCATTTTTTGGTCGTGGTTTGGTAAAAACATCAGGTGACTTCGGCATGCAAGGGGATCCCCCTTCACATCCAGAGTTATTGGATTGGCTGGCTATTGATTTTAGAGATCATGGCTGGGATATTAAAAGATTGGTCAAACAAATCGTGACCAGTGCTACCTACAGGCAATCGTCTGTGATAAGTAAACAACAGCAGGAAACAGATCCTGAAAATATTTACCTCAGCAGGCATTCGCGAATGAGACTTCCTGCCGAATTTATCAAAGACCATATTATGGCCAGTAGTGGATTACTCAATGAGGAAATCGGTGGCCCTAGTGTAAAGCCGTATCAGCCTAAGGGAATTTGGGAATCTTCTACCTCCGGTCGCGGACAATTGGCAGGTTATGTACAAGACCATGGGGCAAAACTATATCGCCGCGGTATGTACACCTTTATTAAGCGTACGGCTCCACCACCCTCGATGTTGACCTTTGACGGGTCTAATCGGGATCAATGCGAGGTGCGTCGTGTGACCACCAATACTCCCTTGCAAGCTTTAGTTTTACTCAATGATCCCCAAGTGAGTGAAGCAGCAAGAGTATTAGCTCAAACTATTAATTCCCAAAATTTGCCAATGGAAGAAAAGATTATTAAAGCATTCCGACTCATTCTTTGCAGGACTCCCGAACCCAATGAAAAAAAGATACTGACTGAATATTTCAATTTGGAAAAGACTAATTTTGATCAATCACCAATGAAAGCTAAAGCATTGTTGAAATCAGGAGAGTATAGATTGGTTAACAGTAAAGAATCTAATGCAGATACGGAGTCAGCTGCACTCATGCAAGTGATCCAGACGATGTATAATATGGAAGAAACAATAAGTATAGGGTAAGTGAATTTTATTCGAATAAATAAATATGAGTGAATTTTTAGAAAACAGGTTAAATGTCACACGAAGGCATTTTTTTACTCGCAGTGGTATGGCCATTGGCAGCATGGCTCTTGGCTCATTATTAGTAAAAGATCTTTTTAATGGAGATGCAGGAACAGCTTTGCCCACAGGACTTCCGCATTTTGCACCGAAGGCAAAGCGAATCATTTATCTTTTTCAAAATGGAGCTCCTTCTCAATTGGAGACATTTTCCTATAAGCCAAAACTTAATGAAATGTTTGGCCAAGACCTTCCTGAGTCTATTCGAAATGGCCAGCGACTTACCGGAATGACGGCTAACCAGGATAAATTTCCTTTGGTAGGCACCTACTTTAAATTTAAGCAGCATGGTAAGTCTGGTATTTGGATGAGTGAATTATTTCCGCATTTATCTACTGTGGTTGATGATATCTGTATGGTGCATACTATGCATACAGAAGCTATCAATCACGATCCCGCCCTTACTTTTATGCAGACAGGAGCTCAGCAAGGAAATCGTCCAAGTATGGGAGCCTGGTTAAGCTATGGACTGGGAAGTGAAAACAAGAACCTGCCTGCGTTTACAGTGTTATTATCTAGAGGACGAGGAAATGGCCAGGGGGTGTATTCAAAACTTTGGACCAATGGATTTTTAGATAGTATTCACCAGGGAGTTCAATTCAGTAATAGTGATGAGCGGGTTCTCTACCTCAATGATGGTGCAGGAATGGATCGTTCAGATCGCAGAACCATGCTTGATGAAATTTCAAAATTAAATGCGCTCTCTTATGAGAAATTCGGCGATCCTGAAATAAAGACTAAAATAGAGCAATATGAAATGGCCTATCGAATGCAAACAGCTGTCCCTGAGCTGACCGATATATCCAAAGAATCAGATCAGATCATTAGAATGTATGGGCCTGATTGCCTGGTGCCAGGTACTTATGCGGCTAATTGTTTATTGGCAAGAAAACTATCAGAGTCCGGTGTGCGATTTGTACAACTCTATCATCAGGGCTGGGACACTCACGGTAACCTGGTAAATGATATGCGCATGCAGGCTGAGGATACAGACAGGCCAACAGCAGCATTGATCAAGGATCTGAAACAGCGAGGGTTATTGGATGAGACTTTAGTGATTTGGGGCAGTGAGTTTGGTCGTACTAATTATTGCCAGGGAAAATTGACAGAAGACAATTATGGTCGCGATCATCATCCCCGCAGTTTTAGTATCTGGATGGCTGGTGGAGGCATCAAGCCCGGCATTACCTATGGTGAAACAGATGAGTTTGGATATAATATTGTAAAAGATCCTGTGCATGTAAATGATTTTCATGCCACCGTTTTACATCTGATGGGACTCCAGCACGATAAATTAGTCTTTAAACATTTAGGTAGAAGATATCGACTGACAGATGTGGCAGGACAAGTAGTAAATGATATCTTGGCCTGAGATTATGCAATTTCCCAATCGAGTAATTTCAAATATCAATTTTTGCCTTGCCATACTATTAGCGTTCTTAGGCATTTTCCAGGATAAAATAGATGCAACTCCTGTTTTTCAATCCATTGGTAGAGGTCATTTATTATTACTTCACTTGCCTATTGGCATATTGCTACTTATTGGCATATTTACTTTCTTTCGCAAATCATTTGATGAAAAGTTTTTAAGAGAATTTAATACCACATCCATTTCTATTGCAGCTTCATTCGCTCTATTAACTGCCATTTTGGGATTGATCTTATCCAAAGAAGGGGGCTATGATGAAGAGATTTTATCTTTTCATAAGAGGATGGGGATAATTACGGCCTTTCTAGTTTACTTCCTTTCATTTATAAAACAACCAGGTATATTGTTTACTTCGGTACTCGTACTATCATTGATTGTTTTGACCATTGGGAGTCATAATGGTGCTACACTTACTCATGGAGAAGGCTTTCTTCAAAAACCATTGATGAAAGAAAGCGTTGAATCACAATTTGATGAAAATGCCAGTCTGTATCAAAATGTGATGAAACCGATATTTGATGGAAAATGCACCTCCTGTCATAATCCCAATAAATTAAAAGGAGAACTGGATCTGAGTACTATTCAAGGTATCAAAAAGGGTGGCAAGAATGGCCTGGTGATTGATCTCAATAAATTAGATTCCAGTCCATTAATAGAGAAAATTCACCTTCCGGAGGAGAATAAAAAACATATGCCTCCACAGGGGAAGCCGCAGCTTTCGAATGATGAAAAAGCACTACTGGAAATGTGGATTGCCAGGGGGGCTGACTTTGAGAAAAAATGGAAAGAATACGACTCGAAGGACAGTCTTTATATGGCTGCACAAAAGATAATCAGTAGCACAAAATCCGAACAGTCCAATTACGATTTTAAAGCAGCTTCATCAACTTTGATTTCATCCTTAAATGATCCTTTTACTACAATCAATCCTTTAAATCAAAATACCCCGGCATTGCATGCAGACTTCTATGTAAGAGCCCAATACAATCCAAAAAAATTAATCGAATTTCAAAAAATAAAAGAACAATTAGTAGAGCTCAATATGGGTAATATGCCCGTTGAGGACGCCGAAATAAAGAACATCATCAATTTTTCCAACCTCGAAAAATTAATTCTAAATAATTCTAATATCACTGATAACGCTGTTACTGAATTAGTAAAATTGCCTGTTTTAAAATCATTAGCACTTTCTGGTACTGGGGTTACCAAAAAAAGTTTGCCCGTTTTACAATCATCTAAATCACTGAAAGAAGTATTTATTTGGAATACATCCATCACTGCTCAGGATATTGATACCAATTCAACTATATTTTTTTATACAGGCTATGTTCCTGATACTTCGGAAAAGCAAGCCTTGAATAGTCCGGCGATTCGAAATGAATCTACTGTAATTGACCCGAAGGATTCTGTTACACTTTATCACCGTATTCCCGGAGTGATCATTCGCTATACTTTAAATGATTCTTTACCAGACACATTTTCTTCTGCTATTTATGAAAGGCCATTAAGCATGAGTCGTCATACTACAGTAAAAGCACGAGCCATGAAAGAAGGTTGGATGGCAAGCCCGGTATCTTCTTTTTCATTTTTTCAAAAAGGAATCAAACCATTACATTCCAATTTATTGATTGCACCTAATGAAAAATATCGAGCTCAGGGTTCTGCCTCTCTTACTGATGATGTAAAAGGAAATATTGGGAATTTGATTGACGGTAATTGGCTTGGCTTCAGAGAAAATCCTTTCGAAGCCATATTCGAGTTTGATACCATAACATCTTTAAATGAGGTGATACTAAGTATAAATAAAAGTGTTGGATCATACTTAGTCCAGCCTGCATATATAGAAGTATTTAGCGGAAATGACTCCACTCAAATGAAGCTGATCAAAAAAATCATTCCTGCTCCACTTACTGAAAACGAAAAAGGTGTTTCAAAAAATGAAGCTATAGAAATAAAGCTTGATGGGTCAAGGGCAAAATATTTCATGATAAAAGCTATGAATAATCCAAAACTCCCCAAATGGCATTCAGGGAAAGGGCAAAAAGGTTGGCTTTTCGTGGACGAAGTATTCTTTTATTAGCCATTGCCAAGATGGTATTAAGCAAAGAATTGTTCCGAAACGATTTTACCATCTTCAACTTCATATATGATGATTTCTTCCAGGTTCATTCTACCCATTCCTTTAAAGGTAGCATCTAATGTCATTGCACAGCTGAAAAATCTACCACTTACCAAGGCATCTGAGAAGCTGCCTCCATGTCTTTCTTCGATCATGGCAGCAAACTCAGCCCCTTTCTTTATTACCGCGTCTTTTCCGTGGGCTGATTTAACAGGTAAGTGAGGGGGCTCAATGCTTGATACATTTTCGGCAAACAATTCTTGCTGGGCTTCTTGCACTTGGCCACTTTGCATGAATGAAACTAATTTACTAGCCACCTCTTGGGTGGTTATTATTTTTGTTGAAGACATAATAATTAATTTTTAAAAGGTGAATTAAGATTATAGCTCTATGACGATCATGGTACTCACTTTTGGACAATGGAGATTAATTATTTTATTTTCAAAGACTTATTTGATATGAAAATCATGATGACAATGAATTGGCCTGGCACTTCGCTTCAACAATATGATGCCATAAAAAAAGAAGTCAATTGGGAGGGCAATGTTCCCAAAGGAGCTGTTTTGCTTCTTGCAAGTGGAAATAACGAAGTCTTTTATGCAACCGATATTTGGGAATCAGAGCAAGATTTGAATGAATTCATGTAGAACAGATTAATGCCGGGTGTTGCAAAAGCAGGTATTGATACCGATATCCAGCCGATGATTGTAGTTCTTCCTTTGCATTCTACTTTTCTGTCAGCGCTGACTGTTTGAAAAAAAAATGTAAGCCCGATTTGCAATAGATCGGGCTAATATCTTTTTTACTTTAAGATTCCTGGTGAAATTGAAAATGGAATGGTTTTTATCATGCACTCACTGGGGCCCAATCCAAAGGGTACCAATTCGCAAGTTGTCACATCCATGGAGATGGTACATGCAAAGCTGATATCAGCTACTAATTTTTGACTAGGTGGTACTGTAAACATAATATTTAATGAGATTGCATTAAGATTTTTTTTAAGGATGGCATCTTGAATAGTGGAACCTAATGTGGTCACAGCAGCTAACTTAAGCGCTGCATTCAGCTTTATTACATTTGTAATTCCAGTAAATACATGATTGGTATCTATTTTAAATAAAGTACTGGAGGCGCTGTTTCCTCTTCCGACCAATTCACCTTTTATATTGCTAAGATAAGATGCTGTGTTTTCATTATTCCTCGATACAGATAATGAAATATTATTAATCTGAAAATTTTCTAAATTTGAAGTCTTCTTTGAATTTATTTCTTGATCTAAATAATTCACCAAATCATTTAAAGACAGATAATACAATTTGGTAACATTTCCCTGAGCATTAAAAGTATGGCTGTCACCGATATTTTTTTCTATATGTCTTTTGAATTTAACGTAATTGCAACAGCTTCCAGCCATTGTTAGCATCAAAGTAGTAAGTAGAACAGATATAAAATTCATTACTTTATTTTTAAGAAGTTTAAACGAATTATAATTTCAAACCCAGGCTAGCAGAAAGTACCACGGGTGATAATCCGCTTGCAATTCCCTGCATATGCAATTTTCCTAATGAAATACCGCCGCTGATTCCGGTGATCAAATTGTTTTTATTATCAAGATCATAATGTACTATTTCTTCCTTTTCATCGGTAGATTTATAGGTTCCTTTTATTTTACTTTTTTGGTATCCTACAAAGGCGAAGTAATTCCATCGTTTTCCTGATCTTCCCATTATAGCCTTAGCTAAATGAGAGTGAAAATCGAGATAAGTTCCTGTACTAGCTTTTTGATAGGTGTAGGAAATAGATAGATCTGCATTTTTATTTTTGAAAAAATATTGACTTAGATCATGTCTTGCACCTATGGCCAGGTAATTTATTTTTCCTACATCATCTTTAGTATCATAGGCAAAAAACCGACCTGTAAATTCGGTACCTGCTAAATTCCCGATCGAAATTTGAGGTACCGCCAAACTTAAAAACTTTAGTCCAATACCCGCCGGAAAAGTATACACGGTTCCATTTATTCCCTGGTAATTAACAGAATTCCTGGGTCCAAGTAAAGTGGGTGCGGATACGATAGCATTCGGTATAAAATTTTCAGGAGTGACAGCATCGAAAAATTTCAGATTTTCACTTAAAACAAGTGAAGCGCTTCCTATAATTCCGAAATAGAAATAAAACCCTGAATCGATACGGGAGTATTGGACTATGCCCGTATTAAATGAAGAAGTGAGCACATTAGCTATAGGTTGCAAATAGCCATCTTTATTCACTCCCGAATAGGCACCTATATAGGTATTTACCTGAGCGCTGGAAAAAAGTGAAAAGCCTGTAAAAATTAAAAAGTGAACGAGTTTCATTATTGATAGTTAATGGTTGCAAATATTGGCTTTCGAAGTTTTTAATACAATCCCCTGTTCAGGGGATTTTGAATTTCGTATAAATTATTTCAATGTAGAAGGAGATAAATCCCCTTCTCAGGGGATAGGTTCTAGCAAACTTGAAAGCTAGATTTGTGTAACAAATTAATTAGAAATGAAAAATGTAATCTGTTTGATTTTTCTATTTATCATGGGGATGGGAAATATTTTTTCACAAGTTCCCGGCACATTTAATGTACAGGGTGTACTCACCAATCTCAAAAACGAAGCAGTACCTGATGGCTCATACAATATTACTTTCAGAATATATTCAGCGGAGTTATCAGACATTCCATTGTGGTCAGAATCTCATGCTAATGTACAAGTACAAAATGGGATATTCAGCGTGCTTTTAGGAAGTATCATTCCATTTAATATTCCATTTGATAAACCATACTTTTTAGGAATAAAATCAGGCAACGATGCAGAGATGACTCCGAGGATCGCATTGTCCTCGAATCCATATAGTCTGATGGCAAAAAACATGGAAGATAATTCCATATCAACTCAAAAAATACAGGCAAATGCTGTTACAGTAGATAAAATTGTTCCCAATATTATATCTAGAATAAATGGAGTATCAAATGATGGTGGAAATATTCAATTCGTTGCCGGAGCAAATGTATCTATTCTTTCAGATGATATAAATAAGACCGTTACAATTTCATCGATTAATAGCGGATCAGGAGGGTCTGCCAAGGACTATTTACCTGGAAAAAATATATCTATTTTAAATATTAACACTAACAATCCAGAAATTGCTCTCAAAGATAAAATATCATTAGGCCCAAACGGCACATTAGAAACTACCAATGGAATAGGTCTTACCGTGTCCAGATTGTCTTATAATGTGAATGGGGGTGGTTTCTTACAATTATTTAATGATGAAGGTACCGAGTTATTCAAAATGTCGTCGGGCGAAAACAAACAAGGAAGATTTCGCATGTCTAATCGATTAGGAAACCCAACCGGAGATATATTCTCCAATGATTTTAGTGATGGCGAAATACAGTTGTACAATGTATTGACTAACCCTACTCTAAGATTTACAGCCAATGAATTTGGAGGTGGACTCATTAATGTATTTAATCCATCTAAATTAACAGCTATAGAAATTTCTACCGCATCTAAAGGTAATGGGAAGATAATTTTGAATAATAATGCAGGGCAGGAATTACTGTATTTGGGCAAGAGCTTGAATGAAGGTGGATTTCTAGAACTTTCAAATGATCTTCAAAAAAAAGCAATAAGACTTACAACAAATAGTAATGGAGATGGCACCATTCATATATATAATAATGAAGGTAATGCAAAAGCGTCACTGTCTACCAATGAAGGTAATGGAGGCATAATAGGTGTAAATAATAGTGAAGGCACACAAGTAGCTCGACTTACAACTACTGCTGATAATCAAGGGATAGTAGAAGTAAAAAATCGGTTAGGCAATACGATAGGTGAATTGCTTGCAAATGAATTCAGCGATGGTCAATTGAATCTTAATTCTGCACTTAATAATCCGACACTTCGTTTTACTGCCAATGACAATGCAGGTGGACTCATCAATGTATTTAACCAGGGTGGTAAAATTGCAGCGCGGCTTACTGAAGAAGAAGGTGGTAAGTTTAGCATTTTTAATACAGACGAAACAGAAATGATCCAATTGAGTACACTTCCCAATAGAACAGCAAGGATCAGGGTAAACAATCGCCTGGGTAATCCAGCAGCCGATCTGATCTCCAATGATTTCAGTGATGGCCAACTGACGCTGAGTTCTGTAAATAAAAACCCAACGGTGGTTGCCGGAGCTAATAATGATGCCGGTGGGTTGATCAATGTATTTAATAAAAATGCTGGTGTTGCAGCCCGTTTGACAGAAGTGAATGGAGACGGAGAATTTAAAATCTTTAATAAACAAAATATTGATGTAGTATCCGTAAACTCCATCCTTGGAGACGGAGAAGTTATCTTGAAAAACAAGCCTGGATTTGAAGCTGCAGGTATAGTTGGATCTTCCTTAGGAGGATTTATATATGTGGCAGATGGAACCAAGAATACAGGGTTAAACTTTCGAGGTATTTTAAATGGTGGGGTTGGAGGTGGTGAGCTTGAATTGTACAATTCATTTGGTATTAAAACATTTTTACTTACAACGAATTATAATTATGAAGGATTATTAAAGATTATAAGTAAGGACAAAACCAAAAGCAGACTTGAATTAGGAAGTGATGAAAAGGGTTCAGGTTTTTTAAAACTATTTAATCCACAAGGATTAAAATCAGCGGAGCTAAATAACGATAGCATTAGCCTTGGTGGGAAATTGAGTGTATTTAATAAAGATTCCAAAGTAGCGGCTAATCTTGCATCCCAATTAAATGGATCAGGCATACTTCAATTATCCAATAATAAGAACAATGTTGTAGAATCGGGTGGAGATAGTATCGGTAATGGTTATTTAAATTTATTTAATAATAAGGGGCTTAATACTTTCTTTATGGGACATAATGAATTTAATGATGGCAAGATTTTATTAAAAAATAACCTGGGCAATGTTGGCGCTTCTTTCACTGCCTACGGAGACGGCGGAAGTGTCATAGTTACCGATGGAAAGCCGGGAATTAATCATAGAATTGCTATGGATGCAGGATTGAATGGAGGTAAACTTTCTATTTATAATAAAGAGATTAAACTGGTGGGAGATTTAAGTGTAGGCGATAACGGAGAAGGCCAATGGCGCATCCCCGGGAAACAGGATCTTACTAAAAGCCGGTTGATCCTCGGTGGAGATAATAATGGAGCAGGTTATATGAAATTTTATAATAGTTCGGCTATCCGTTTCCTCGAGACTGGTGCTCTCGGTGATGGAGCAGGTTATTTGTCCACGTACAATAAAACTGGAAAACAACTGACCAATATATCTCCTTCGGGCAATGCCGGTGGTGCATTCACCATCATGAACGATAATGAAAATATAGTAGGTGTGTTGGCATATGATGGCGCCGGTGGTACTGTGTATGTATCAAATAAAGACAGGGTTGGTGGATCATGGCTTTCTACCAATAATCTGGGAGGAAGTTTATTTATTAGAAACAATTCAGGAAAACAAAATGGCGAATTGATAACCACTACAGCCGGAGGGGATTTGAATTTATTTAACTCCACAGGAATCAATACCGCAAGATTAGGTCAATTTGCAAATGGATCGGGTATCCTCGAAATAGGAACACCTGCAGGAGATAAAGTAGCAAGGATTACTGCCTCTGATGGAACTGGGTATATCGGACTGGATAATATTAATAAACTGGAAGTGGTCCGTATCACAGCCAACCTTGGTAAAGGCGGTGGAATGGGCCTTAGAAATGAAAAGGGATTTGATATGATCAATCTCACCCAGGACCAATCTTATGGAGCTATCCTGGTAAATAATGCTACCGGTGGGCTACTAAATAATATAACTCATAATACGTTTGGTGGTGGATTTATAGGGAATAGGGATCAAAATGGAAAAGATGCAGTCTGGATGACTTCCAGCGAAAAAGGAGGAGGATACCTCACTACTTTTAATACTCTGGGTAAAATGGCAACGGTGCTGAGTACCGATGTTTCAAATAATGGGGTTATACAGGTTAATGCGTCTGCAGGTAATGAAATCGCCCGCATTGAGACCAATAGTGTGGGAGCAGGCAGGATCTCTATAAAAAGTAGTACTGGAATTGCCCTGGCAGGATTTACTTCAGGTTCTGGTTCTGGTTACGTTTTTGCTCAAAATGGCGCCGGGAAAGAACTTGCCAGGATGACTACTACAGCGGATGGAACGACCGGCAGAATAAGCATAGATAATAGTAGTGGAATCAACCTAGCCGGATTGACAAGTTCAAGTTTAGGAGCAGGTTATGTATTCGCAAATGCGGCTAATGGTAAAACAGTTGGAGTTATAACAGCGACAAGTGGGAGTGGTGGCCTGATCGCTGCAAATAATCCAGCAGCTACTTCCGTGTCATACCTTACTTATAATAATGCAAATGGAGGATATGTTGGTGCTGCTAATAGTGCAGGATTAGATAGAGTGAGGATTACTACGAATACAGCAGGATCCGGAATAATGAGTGTAAGCAATGCTAATGGAAATGATGTTGTAGAAGCTTCTGTTACTACACAAAACCATGGAACAGTAGCTACATACAATGCCAATGGCCAATTTATGGGAGGATTATTGGCTACTACTACTGGCCAGGGATATATAACTGCATATAATAGTACAGGTAATGAAAGAGCCCATGTATCAGGTGGTACCAATGGTGGAGAAATTGCATTGCGAGATAATAATGGTACCCAACGTGCATTATTAAATGGAAGTGGCTATCTGGAAATTGATGATGTGGATGGAGCCGCTATGGCTACTTATTTTACTGGCTCTGGTGTGGGTTTAATAAGTACTGACAAACTGCAACATCCCCGAGCAGAATTTAAACCCGGACATATTAATGTCAATGGTACGAATGGAGGAGAAAATGCATTTATGGGGGCAGTATCCGGCAGTCCTCATCTTGGATACATCGGTGTATGCAATGCCAATATAGTAGGCGCCCCTGTCAAAGCAGGTATGTATACGAATGCATCTAACCAGGGTATTATCTTTGGAGATCAAAAAAACTTCAGAATAGATTATCCCGGTGAACCGGACAAAGAGATATGGTATGGTAGTATCGAAGGTCCTGAACTGGCTGCTTATATAAGAGGTACGGGCAAGCTCATCAATGGAAAAGCGATACTGGAATTTCCGGATCATTATCAAAAAGTAGCCAATACCGCTACCATGACGGTCATCGTGACGCCACTCAGTGGAAAATCTAAAGGTCTGGCCGTTGTGAAAAAATCAACTACAGGGTTTAATGTAGAAGAATTGCTGGAAGGAAGTGGCACTTATGAATTTGATTGGGAAGTGAAATGCGTACGTAAAGGGCATGAAGATTTTGAGCCTGTTCGAAATAAAGCAGAAATGGAAAAGTTTTTGAATTTTCCACCCCATCCTACTGAAGTACTACAATCAAGAAGCAGGAATGAGCTTACGGTCGATCCCATTGTGAGAGAAAAAATTATCCGTCAACAATAGTGAAACTAAAATTTTTTAAATGAAAGCCGTTAAACAATTGCAAAGGATAAAGTGGATGCTGCTTCTGCTAACCACCCTTGGACTATCCGGTCAAACCCAATTGAAAAAAATAGTTTTCGGTTCTGGGGGAAAGACTACAAATCAGGTTCAAATTACCAATGTAACTATAGGCCAACCAGCTGTTCGTATCCTGCAAAATGAAACCAATAAAGCGTTTGTTGGATTTTGGTACAATACCCCAATGATTCCCCTTAAACCTCTACCCAATATTCCCAAACCCGTCAGGCAAATTTTATCATTAAAAGTATTTCCAAATCCGGCATCTGACTATGCAAATATTGAATATAAAAAATCGAATTCACCTTCGACATTAATACCTGCATTAATAACTGTATATGATGTCCATGGAAGGCTGATGAAAGAAATTGATATAACTAATGATTCAGATAGCCAAAGATTGATTCTTAATACTTCTGGGTTCAGCAAGGGCATGTATACTATAAATATGAAAATAGGAAAAAATACAATTAGTCAAAAACTGATAGTACTATAGGAAATAAATTCAAATAAAACATTGTATAAAAATATTATTTTGAGAAAGAATTCAGGATTTAATATGAAATACCATCTCCGAATCACCTGCATAATTATATATTTAGTGTCCTGGTTCGAAGGATTGGCATCGCAAGACACTGTATTCATTCATGAATCAATATCAAAAGAAAAAATTGATCAATATGTCTGCTATCTCGAAGATCCATCAAAATCATTTACTCTATCCGATGTAATAAATAAAAAGTTTAATCGTCAGGCTAGAATGCCCTTCAATGTAGGGTTTACCGGTTCAGACTATTGGTTCGAGTTAAACATTAAAAATGTTTCAAGTCAGAATCAATATTTATTATTAGAGCTAGCCAATCCAAGTTTAAATAAAATTCAAGTCTACGCTATACATGACAATGGTCAAATAGATACCAGCCGATTATTGGGAGATCAAATGCCTTTTAAGCAACGATCAATATGGGCTCCTACTTTTTTTTGTACATTGGATATTCGCGATCATGAATATCAGAAAATTATTTTAGTAATATCAAATGATAATAAACAATTGCATGTACCCTTTGTACTTTGGGATTTTAATCATTACCAAGACCATGCCCGCGTCCAAAGCTACAGGTGGGGTTCGTTGATAGGATTTATTATTTTGTTTCTTTTTGCAGCGGGTATTGTGTGTATAGTCTCAAAATCCCGACTTTTATTTTATTACTTTTTGTATACATTCAGCTTTTCCATTTACTTGTTAGCGTTAAAAGGAATAGGATTTCAATTATTATGGCCTGCGAATACAATATTTCAATCTTATGCTTTGGAAATATGTAAGTATGCTACAGGTTTCTTTTTTATTCCATTCATAGTTTCCTTTTTTAATACCCGAACTAATTTTCCAATGTGGCATAAAGTATTGGAGATCATGTTAGGATCTTTTATTATAGTAAGTATTTTACGAATTATATATGTTTATACCCATCTGATTTCACCATCTATGATCATGATCATCACCCAGATCACTTCCATTGGTTTGATTTTAGGAGATATGGTGATATGGTGGATTGCTTTTACTTCTTATCGCAATAGTAGTAAATGGGAAAATCTTTGGGTTTTATTAGTTTGTTCTATGTTTTTCATCACGTTAGTATTCATGGTATCATTGCATCTGGGTTGGATACCTGGGTGGAATTGGGTGGAAAATCTTTTGGTTTTTGGATATTTGGTAGAAGTAATTGTTTTATCTACGGTATTAGCATTCAGATATTATAAATTATATAAAGCAAATTACCAGCTGGCTGTGGATCTTGGACAAGCCAAAGAGGCTGCGATTCACAATTTTTTAGATGGTCAAAACGAAGAACGAAAGCGTCTCTCAGAACAATTGCATGATAGTATCAGTCTGACATTGGCCAATATAAAAATGCGATTATCACATGTAAGGTCGGTAGTTCCTGAAATGGCAGTAAAAGAAATTATTACTCCATTAATTGAAGATCTGGGAAATGCCTCCAAAGAAGTGCGAAATATTTCTCATTCCTTGTCGCCGCTTATTTTAAAAAGAGGTAATATCGAGTCAGCACTTGAAGATCTTACCCAGCGTACTCAATGGGCTTATCCCGATCTTAAAATTCATTGGAGACCAATTTTTACAGGCGTTTCAAAATCTAATATTCCTGATCATTTGTCACAGAATCTATATTATATCGCCAGTGAGCTGATAAATAATGCCACGAAACATGCACACGCAAAGGAAATCTATATTGATTATACAAAAACAGATCACGAAATAGAATTGAAAATTAAAGATGATGGTATTGGTTACGATCTGAAAGAAAAAATAAAAGGACTGGGACTAGATCATATTAGGCAAAGAGTAAAATTATTAAATGGATTTTTTGATATCGATCGTTTAGAAAGCGGGATGCTCCATAAAGTTAAATTCCTGTACTGAACTACAAAGGTTTGATTCGTGCTATTAATGCCTGTATTCCAAATTTTTATTACTAAATAGCGATGGAGTTTCTCACTTGGTTAGCTACTTACCAAGTTTTCATCTCACTTATATTGGTGAAAATGTATTTTTTTGAGTACCCAATAATAATGCCACGGAATTGTGTAGGTGTAAGAAAAATTAAAGAATACACAAATCTATAAATATTACTTTTTGATGAATTTAGATGGCTGGCCAGGGTGCCCATTGGTTTTTTAAACTCTATTCTATAAACCACGAAAAGCAGGTACCCGCAGTATTGCTTCTTTATTACTTATTATCGGTTTTTACCAGTCCGTGTTCATAAGCATACTGAAACAATTCGATATTAGATCTCAGTTTTAATTTTCGGAAAATATTTTTTTTATGATCGTGAACAGTATGTTTTGAAATAAAAAGGATTTCGGCTATTCGTTGCTCATTATTACCTTTTACTAATAGATCTACTACCTGTAATTCACGGCCTGAGAGACTGGCATGTTGTACAAATTGCATGTCTGCAAATTTCCTTTCCATATTTACCTGTTGTACACTTTCTCCTATAATTTTTTTACCGGCATATATTTCATCCAACGCAGAAATCAACTCCTCCTTCCCAGTATCTTTTAATAGGTAGCCATCGGCACCTTTTTGAAATGCTTCTTTCACGAGGAAAGGTGCGTCATAGGAGGAGAGAATCAATATTTTTGTTTTTCTGGAGATCAATTTTATTTCTTCTAAAGTATCTAATACATTTTCTTTATTGAAGTTGAGATCTAAAATCAATAGGCCAGGTCTCCAGCGATTTAATTTTTCCTTTAATGACAAAATTGAAGAAGCGGTGTCTACTATTTTGTACAAAGGATGGTCTTGGAGTAACATGTCAAGAGCATTCAGAATCATTTCATGATCGTCAGCTGTAAGAATGGATATAGATAATTCAGGCATGCATAGACTGATTTCAAGGCAACCGAAATTTAGCACTAAATTTCAGTTGTTAATTATTTTTTCTTAAAACCATACCAAATCGCTTTATCGAAACCCTAAACTACATTTAGTAATTAAAATAAATTAATTTTGGACAAAATTCAGTTCTAATCATTTTTGGATCCTAGGTTTTTAATTAAAGGATTCAAAAAATAACCCTTGTTTACTGAAAAATGCGAGTCCTTATCCAAAGAGTAAAAGAAGCAAAAGTTACTGTCGAAGATCTATCCGTAACAGGTTCTATTGATCAAGGCTTATTAGTATTACTTGGTTTTGAATCTGATGATCAGCAAGAAGACATTGATTATTTAATTAATAAAATATTACAATTGCGAATTTTTAATGATGAGCAGGGAGTAATGAATAAAAGTGTATCTGATATCAAAGGAGAAATACTGCTTGTGAGCCAATTTACTTTACAAGCATCTACAAAGAAAGGAAATCGACCATCGTATATTAAAGCAGCAAAACCTGAAATAGCTATTCCATTGTATTTGAAATTTATCGATCAGTTAAGGCTATCTAACCTGAATATTCAGACTGGAATATTCGGCGCCATGATGCAAGTGCAATTGATCAATGATGGCCCTGTCACCATTTGGATGGATAGTAAGATTAAGGATTATTAATATTCTACCTAAGTTTGTGATAGATTTGTGAAGTCAATAGTGGAAATTTCGCCTTCATTTAAATTTACAAACCATGAAAAATATAATTGCTTTTATCACCTGCCTCCTATTTTGTTCTCTCTGTTTAGCTCAAAAACCAATTAGTTTAGATAAAAGTCCAATGGATAGAGCCTACTATCCTGACAATTTTGCACATGATCGAAAATTTGCTCCTGAGAAAGTGGGTGACAAAGCCTTTATCAGAGTGACCTACAGCAGGCCAGCCAAAAAGGAACGCGAGATATTTGGCAAATTGGTGCCTTATAGCAAAGTATGGCGTTTAGGAGCTAATGAATCGACCGAAATCAAATTTTACCAGGATGTTACTATTCAGGGTAAAAAGCTGTCAGCAGGCACATATTCACTTTTCGCTATTCCTGAAGAAAAGCAATGGACCATAATATTCAACTCCGATTTAGATTCATGGGGAGCTTACAGTTATAATGAAGCAAATGATCTATTGAGTGTATCTGTACCTACTAGTAAAGCTGAAGAAAATATTGAAAATTTTACTATTCGATGCATGAAAGGAAGTAGTGATCGGGAAGCTATTTTACAAATATTATGGGATACCACAAAAGTGGAATTACCAGTTCAATTTTGAACTAAGTTTATCTAATTTAAATTTATTATTACTTTTTTCTCCTCCTGGCTGTAAATTGAGACGCCGCCTCTTTCGAAAAAATATTTTCTATTATATCATTTCTCCCATAGGTATTCAAAAATACGGGCCCATCTGGTCGGGTTTCCTTAATTATGGATAGAAATTTATCTTCTCCACGTTTATATTGAGCACTATCTGAATATTCAGTTATAAGGATGATATTCAAAATTTGCTACAGAATCGGCTTTGGTCAATAAAAAACTATATGTTTTGATAATGTTTTTTTGAACCGCTATATCTCTGAAAACTTTCCAGTTATTTTCATAATAGTAAAGCGCCTCTTGTAAACGACCATCTTTGACTTTTATAAAGTCTACTACGGATATACCCTTGGTAGACTGTCCAAATGAACCAGTTGCGATAAATAATAATAAAATCAGCATCTTCATGTAAAGGACAAATTTATTTTGATTGATTAAAAGTAAACAGTTGTAGGGCTTTAAATTAGTATTAGAGGATCGGGACTTACTTTTATTAATATTCCATGTTGACAAACCGGAGTAATATGAATGCTGAACTATCCCTTGTATCCAGGTCCTTTTACGAATCTACCTGGTGTGTTTCCAGTATGTTCACCATTATTTAAGACTTGCACTCCATTCACCCATACATGGATCATTCCAGTAGCAAATTGGCTGGGCTTTTCAAAACTCGCATGGTCTTTTATTTTTTCTGGATCGAATACTAATACATCAGCATAATTACCAGTTTTTAGTTCGCCTCGCCTTTTAATCTTTAGATTAGAAGCTGGTAGTTTACTCAATTTATAAATGGCTGCAGGAAGCGTAAGCGCTTTGTCTTCTCTTACATATTTAGAAAGGACTCTGGCAAAATTACCATAAGCACGGGGATGTGGATTGAAGGTCATAAATTTTCCAACTGGCGCATAAGAGCCTTCATCGCTGCCAAAACTTACCCATGGTACGGCAATTTGTTTTTTAAGATTTTCTTCTTGCATCATGAAATAAGCAACTTCTATACGACTGCTGTCTTCCACTATCAGATCCATGGCGGCTTCTTCGGGAGATTGATGGCGCATCTTGGCTATTTCAGCTAAGGTTCTTCCAATATATTTTCGAAGTACTTCCTTCCGGAATCCAAGTATTAATACTTTATCAGCACCCCCAGATCCATAGTATAAGTTTTCCCAGTCCGATGCATTGGTGTTCATGGCTTTTCTCATTTGGCTCCTGATTTTTTTGTCGTGCAATTTTTTCCAAAGCTTGTCAAAGCCACCATCTTGCAATGAAGGTGGGAAACTCGCAGTGAGTCCTGTTGCCCCGGCTATATAGGTGTACATATTGGCTGAGATATCCAGTCCTTCAGCGCGAGCGCTCTCTACTCTTTTTATTACGCTATCCATTTTACCCCAATTTTCTTTTCCTGCTGCCTTGAGGTGATAGATTTCTGCATGGCATTTGGCTTCGCGGGCAATCGTAATGAGTTCATCTACAGCTTCATGCAATTTGTTCCCTTCGCTACGCATATGGGATATATAGCTGCCACCATATGATCCTGCAACTTTGCAGAGCTCTATTAATTCATTGGTTTTAGCAAAAAAAGCTGGTGGATATATTAATGATGATCCCACTCCCAAAGCGCCTTCCTCCATAGCTTCCTTCACCAGATTTCTCATGGTATTTAATTCATCGGAGGTGGGATCACGATCATCTTCCCCCATAGCGTAGGTGCGTACAGTAGTAGCTCCGATGAATGAAGCTATATTACAAGAGACACCTCTTCGTTCCAGTGATTGAAGGTATTCACCCAATGTATTCCAATCAATCTGGTATTTAAATAATGGTTGATCTGCCTGCGCAGATTGTTTCATTTTGGAATTTAAAGGGCCCATACTCCCTCCTTCGCCAAACACCTCCAGTGTTACCCCTTGCCTGATATCGCTTTCACTTTTTCCATCTTCTATTAGCGATTCTACCGCCCAACTTAGCATATTGACAAATCCGGGGCTTACTGCTAATCCTTTTGCATCAATTTTATGGGTTGCTTCTGCTTTTGAAAGATCACCTATGAAAGCAATAGTATCGCCATTTATACCCAAGTCACCTTTAAAAGGATCTCCTCCATTGCCATCGTATAACATCCCATTTTGAATAATGGTATCAAATTTTTGGGGCCTGGTATTGCATGATATTAGGATCAGTCCAATACTGAAAAATAACAAATAGCGCATAATAGTAAATGTAGCAAAATTCAAATGACTCGAATATCTATTTTTATTAGAACTGCGCTCCTATAAAGATAGTTACTACCTTGACATTGAAAATGATGAAACCTATTCCCAAAATAGATATTGCTTTGATCGGCGGCGGAATCATGTCAGCTACTTTAGGAGTTTTTCTCAAGAGTTTAATGCCCCATTCTAGCATTTATATCTTTGAAAGACTCGAATTGGTAGCCGATGAAAGCTCAAGTGCATGGAATAATGCAGGTACAGGACATTCAGGTTTTTGTGAGTTAAATTATACTCCTATCACTTCGAATGGCATAGTCAATATCAGCAAGGCGGTCAACATCTGTTCTCAATTTGAATTGTCAAAGGAGTTTTGGGCTTTTGCTGTTGAAAACAAATTATTTTCAAATGATTTCATTTCTCCAGTTCCTCATCACAGTTTCGTAACCGAAGAAAACGATGTTGAATTCCTTTTTAAAAGATATCAGGCACTTTCTGATCATCACTTATTTAGAAACATGGGATTTACCTCTGACATAAAAGAGCTAAAAGCCTGGGTTCCACTCATGATGCAATCACGAAACCTGGATGAACCTATAGCAGCTACTAAAATGAATCTTGGGACAGATGTAAATTTTGGCAAGCTGACTCAAAATTTATTTTCATATTTAAAAGCACAGGAAAATACAGCTTTGTTTCTCCATCATCAGGTATTGGATATTGATAGATCAGGAGATCTCTGGGAGTTGGAAGTTGAAAATTTACTTCTAAAAGAAAAGATATTTATTAACGCAAACTTTGTTTTTGTCGGTGCCGGTGGAGGAGCCTTAAGGCTGTTGAATAAAGCTCGAATAGATGAGATTGATGGATTTGGGGGTTTCCCTATTGGTGGTAAATGGCTTTGGTGTAAAAATGAAAAGGTAATCGCTCAGCATAGAGCCAAAGTATACGGGAAAGCCAAAATCGGAACTCCACCTATGAGCGTGCCGCATTTAGATACCAGGTTTATTAATGGCAAAAGAGAACTATTATTTGGGCCTTATGCAGGGTTTAGTACTAAATTTTTAAAACATGGTTCGGGTTTGGACTTTCCAGAGTCTATTGATTTTGATAATATGCTTCCCATTATTGAAACTGGTTTACATAATATTCCTTTGACAAGATATTTGATTGACCAGGTTCGAATGACTTTCGAAGAAAAAATGATTGGACTTAAAGAGTATTATCCATCCGCCCAGGCTGAAGACTGGGAGTTAGTAGTTGCTGGTCAGCGGGTACAGGTCATTAAAAAAGATGAATATGGGCACGGTGTGCTGGAATTTGGTACAGAATTGATCTATACTAATGATCATACTTTGGCAGGATTATTAGGAGCTTCGCCTGGAGCATCTACTGCAGTAGCTATTATGCTGGATTTATTAAAAAAATGTTTTCCCGAACAATTGCAGTCAAAGGAATGGAAAGAAACATTGGAACTATTAGTACCAGGTTTTTATCAAAATATCCCGGAAAATGAGGAGTATTTGATCAAAAGCAGAGCTAGAACATCATCAATACTCGGATTGTCATGAAGAACGTAATTGAGTTGATCATGATTATTTCCAAAGGTGGAGGACTTCTGTTGTATTAATTAATAACCCCAGGACTTCATGATATCATAATCTTTTTTCATAGAATCGACGGGATCCATACCCTGGTAAGATTCCTGCTCAATGATGAGGTAAAATGTGTTGTTGTGCTTACGAGCATATTTAATTATGTCTTTTACTCCGATTATTCCTGTCCCTAATATTGCGCTTTCATAATGATCGTTTGCATTATGTGCACTTTTTATTTCGTCTTTCACGTGCATAAGCTCGTACCTGGTAGGATATTTTTTCAAGAAATCCATAGCTTTTCCACCGCCATTATACATATTGCCAATATCTATTTGTTGAGCTACCAGGTTAGGATCAGTATTTTTCATTATAATGTCCATCACTAGTTCACCTTCAAGTATGGAATTAAATTCAAAATCATGATTGTGGTATCCATATTTAATACCTTGGCCTTTACAATATGCTCCTGCAGCATTAAATCCTTCGAGGAATTTTTTCAAATCATCTAATTTCTTACGAAGATTGATATCTAATGAAGGGCTGATGATGTACTCTTGACCCACTTGCACAGCATCTTCTACGGTTGTTTTCCAAAGATCAGTAACTTCTTTGGTAGACATATTATAATGATCTTTTCCAAAAACAGTATGCCCACTTTTCATGGTCATTCCATTATCTTTTAATATCATCTTCCAATCAGCCGGAGCATATCCATAAAATTGTCTTTTCGCATTATTATAACTGGCATGCTCACAATCTTTATAACCAATTTTGGACAATGCCTTAATAGTTCCTTTAGGATCTTTACCCATGGCATCTCTCACTGAATATAGTTGAAGACTAAGAATGTGGGGCTTCTTTTTTGATAGAATAGATGAAATATCACCTCCAGCAGAAATAGCAATAGTCCCTAAAGAAGTGTTTTTGATAAAATCGCGTCGCTTGATCATGCATTTATTTTTTAAAAATTCTAATTTCTGCATTTTTAAGCAATTATCAAAGGCTAAAATTAGAAAGAGCTATTTATATTTCAAAGATGTCCATTAAAGCCTTAAATGAAGTTAAATTCATTTTGTAAAAAAATACATCTAACCATTTGATAATAAGCCTTATATTTGAAAATTCTTGGTGAAACAGTAATCGTTTAATCAAGATTTTTGTTTTACTGCCAAATAATTGCAATAAATTAGTTATGAAGCAGAAAAGCAAAAATTTATGTATTAATTAAAATTTATATATTTGAATGGTGAAAGCAATCCCTGCCATTATCGATCGATTAGAAGAGAAGGTAAGATTAGTAGCTCAAAAAGTTGAATTACTTCGACAGGAAAATAAATTGCTTCACGATGAAAACAACAAACTTAATAAGGAACTTAAACTCAGAGAGAAAATCATAAGAGAGTTTGAAGACCAGCGAAATTTATTCACTGCCCAAAATGATTCGCCCCAAATGAGTCATCGAAAGCTTGAAAATACATTGGATCAATATGTCAAGCAAGTAGATCAATGTATAGATTTGGTCAAAAACCTGGGATAGAGGTATGAAGTCAATACAAATAATCATAGAAGGTCGTCAATATTCATTACAGGTTAATGAAACGGATGCTGATTCTATGAACAGGATTGTAGATGAAATAAATGAGACTTTGAAGTCATTGCATATTTCTTTTCCCCAAAAAGACAGGCAAGATTGTATGGCTATGGCCTTACTTACTTTTGCAGTTAAACTTTATGAGGCAAGGGTGGAGAGCATTACACCAGAGATTCAGGAAAAACTGGACGCTATGGATCATGTTCTCTCCGATACCCTGGTATAAGTTGGAGTTTCCTATTTTTTATTAACCAATTTTATTAAACAAACACCATCGCTATGGAATGGATTGTAGCATTAATCGCCGGATTGCTGGGAGGAGGCGGAGGAGCTTATGTACTTTTAAATAATCTCAATAAAAAATCACAGCAAAAACTAATACAAAACTCAAATCAAAAATCTGATTTGATCATTGAACAAGCTAAAATAGCTGCCAAAAGAATTACGGATGAAGCTGAATTAAATGCCGAAAAAGTTTTGTCTAAAGCGGAAGGTAAAAATGAGCAAATCAAACAAAAGAAAATTCAGGAAACCAAAGATCATTTTAATAGTAAACGTTCTGAATTTGAGAAAGAGAAAACTTCACACGTAGTGGAGATGAAAGAAAGAGAGATGTCGGTGGTAAATATTGAAAATGATCTGAAGAGAAAACTTCAGGATTTTAAATTAAAAGCCGAGACCATCGAGACAAGAGAAAGCGAATTAAATGCGCTGCGTGAAAATCTGGAGAAACAACTCAAGATAGTAAGTAAGAGGAAAGAAGAATTAGATGCCTCTACAGAAAAGCAAATCAAAGCGTTAGAAAATATTTCAAAGCTATCTGAGCAGCAAGCCAAGGAACAATTAATAGAAACTATTCGTGCAAAAGCCGAGACGGAAGCTATGTCTCATGTAAAAGATGCCGTAGAACAGGCTAAAGTGAATGCCAATAAAGAAGCCAAAAAAATAGTGATTCAGACTATTCAAAGAATGGCTTCTGAGTATACCATTGAAAATACCGTATCTGTATTCCATTTGGAGAACGATGATGTAAAAGGACAAATCATTGGTCGAGAGGGTCGAAATATTCGAGCTCTGGAAGCCGCTACTGGTGCGGAAATAGTAGTGGATGATACCCCTGAGGCAATAGTAATCTCCAGCTTTGATCCCATCAGAAGAGAAATATGCCGATTGGCATTGCAAAGACTTGTTGCCGATGGCAGGATTCACCCTGCGCGTATTGAAGAAGTCGTTGCTAAAGTCAAAAAACAACTGGAAGAGCAAATAAGAGAAATAGGGGAGCGTACTGTAATCGATCTGGATATTCATGGTCTTGATCCTTATTTGGTATGGATGGTTGGTCGTATGAGATTCCGATCTTCCTACGGTCAAAACCTATTGAAGCACTCCATTGAAACAGCTAATCTCTGCGCCACTATGTGTGCAGAACTTGGATTAAATACAAAATTGGTCAAATTGGCTAAGCGTGCTGGCTTGTTGCACGATATAGGTAAAGTAAGTGAAGAAGATAGCGAACTTTCACATGCTATCCTGGGTATGAAGCTATGCGAAAAACACAACGAACATCCCGCTATTATTAATGCCGTGGGAGCTCATCATGATGAAATAGAAATGAACAGCATCATTTCTCCGATAGTGCAGGCGTGTGACGCTATATCGGGTGCAAGACCAGGTGCCAGAAGAGAGATACTCGAGTCTTACCTGAAGCGAATCGGCGAGCTGGAAGACCTTGCCATGTCATATGACGGGGTGCAAAAAGCATATGCATTGCAAGCTGGTCGCGAGCTCAGAGTGATCGTGGAAAGTGAAAAAGTATCAGATAATTATGCAGATGAATTAGCCTTCCTGATTTCACAAAAAATCCAGGATGAAATGCAATATCCGGGTCAGGTTAGAGTTACTGTGATACGGGAGAAGCGGGCAACGGCGATAGCGAGGTAATGAATAATGGTATCCATACTTTCTTACCATCGTGTATGCTCTAATAAAGGATCTGATCTAAGTATATATTGCAATTTCAATACATTCACCTTCTGCACGGTTTGCTTATTCACTATGGCAAGACTTGCTGCAAGAGCGGCTGACTGCGCTAATACCATAAATACGGGTTCCATACGAATAGAGCCATAAGCAATATGAGTAGCTGATAGACATACTGGGACCAATAGATTGGTGCAATCGTCCTTTTTTGGAATAATCGCCCGGTAAGAAATTGGATAAGGACCAAAGCCACCTATTTGTACATCGCCCTCGTTTTTTACCATACCATTTACTATTAATCGTTGACAATTATGTGAATCCATAGTATATGCTGCGAGTCCAATGCTGTCACTTACCCGCTCTATACCCTGGCAATTTTGTTGTCGCATTACATAACTGCCTATCATGCGCCTGGCTTCACGAATGTAGAGCTGGGGCGTAAAATGGTCATGGTCTATATATTCATCTTTGGGATACCCATAGCGTTTCATTTCTTCCTGAAGGTGAACCGGCATCCTTGGATCGTTACCAATAAAATACAGTAGACCTTTTGTATAGTTTTCATGCTTGGCGATGATAGCTTTTCTAGTGTTATAATCTGCTTCTGCATATTGGAAATTACTGCCAATCATGTCTGTAGAAAAACCCCCGTTATTATTGATATCTGTTTTATGATTCGGCATTGGCTGTATATGCATTAGTTGCCAGTTGAGCTCTTGCGGTTTTGTAATAGCTATTTGTCGCAAAAGTAAATCATACATAGTAGAGTCATAGCTGCTCGGTTTTTCTATTGGCACCCAATTATTCTTATCCGTAGAAAGGCATAATCTGAAATTGTAAGCTTGCACAGATTTATCGGCTGATCCGGTAGACAAAAGCCGGGTGTCTTGTATGCCCCAAAGTAAACCACTCCCGGGCTTGCCAGGAATTTTATAAGGGTCTATACTATCAGGAAATTGATGTTTCTCTAAAAGCTGTACCCCATTGTAAGTTTCGCCATATTGACTATTTGATTCGCGCCCTATAGTAAAGCTTACTCCCGCCTTAGCCATCATATCACCTTCATAGCTACAGTCAATATACATTCTTGCTTTAATAGTCTGAGATAATTTGCTATCATTCTTTGTACTTACCACTTTTATTTGCGTGATATTTCCTTTGTATTTATTTGCAGAGGAGATTATTTTATTATACCATACTTCTATAGTTGCTTCTGCGATGTATTGATTAAATATTTCTTCGGCTACATGAGGTTCAAATATCCATTGCTCTTCTACTCCATAATGTCTACCAATACGTTTATAAAAATCACGAGACAATCCTGTAATAGCAATTTTATTACCAATGTCCGTTTGTCCCAATCCTCCGGAAGAAAGCCCTCCCAAATGGTTTCCTGGCTCTATTAATAAAACTTTCATGCCCAGTCTTGATGCAGAATAAGCTGCTATTACACCGGCACTGGTACCACCATAGATGCAAATGTCTACTTGCTTTTGAGCATGTAAACGAATTACAAGAGTTAGCAGTAACGAGTAACAAAGTAATTTTTTCATTCTATCATTCATTGAAAGATTAATAAATATAGCGAAAAATAAAAAATGAAAATCACAAGTTGATCACAAGATGTATAAAAAAATCTAAGTGTTTTTATCCTTTTAGGATCAAGATATTCAACAAAGTATCATTTGCCTCCAAATGAGTTTTCTTGTGCTCTTTGCCTCTTGAAGCAGGTATTCAAAAAATATATTATACAAGTACCGCAGTAAATTCATCATTCTGTACATAGCGTTTCTTCTGCCCGCATTGCATTTAATTCTTGCTGAAGCTTTTTATAGATTTTGTTTCCACCAGAGTGTCTAAAAACGGTTTTAGCAAATGGCTTAGCTAATATAATTAATTTGTTTTTCAGAACATTTAAAAAAATAAGATCTGTTATATTCAGAGATTCTCCATCGGCAGCGTTTACCAATGAAATTTACATCGAGTTCAGTACTGAGTTCAACCATTTTTCAATCGAATTCTTCAATGCATTGCCAACAGGATGGGAAATAGCTGATTTGAGAGTTCTATCTTTTGTTCAATTGACTATTCCAACCATGGTTTCAATGATAGCACTACCCATTGATGCTCCTACTACCATGGGTACGCATATCTTTCCTTGGCTTTTAGAAGAGTCTCATTTAAAAGGATTACAAATTTTCTTATTGCTTGTATATCTCCTATGGATAAAGTGTCCTGTCCGCATAGAAATTGACCCTAGGAATGAAGAATGGAAAAACAAGAATATTATTTAATAAACATTGCTTGACCATCCCATTTACAGGTTAATTAGAAATAATATTAAAATTATATTTAAGCTCGCTTGATTAAGGAAATTAAGAATAGTAAAACCCAGGCTCCTACTGCTGAGATGACTATTCTGGCAAGTAAACTAGAGCCCATAATGCCAAACTGACCAGCCAGCCAAACACCTACAACTCCGCCAAGAATACCTATAACGATGTCTCCTAAGAGACCAAATCCAGAACCTTTCCAAAATTGACCAGCCAGCCATCCTGCTACAGCTCCAACGATTAAAGACCAAATTAAGCTATCATTCATATTTAAAGTTTTTAGTTTTCTCTAAAGTTAGTTTAATTTCTACAATAATTTTTTATTCTTTAAATGAATGAAATGTAAAAGCTTAAGTCATTAACCAGATCTCTTCCTGTAATTTAAAACAGCTAATACATTTAATACAATTCCAAAAATGATCATTGCTTTCAAATCTGGTAATAAATCTTTGATGCCACTACCTTTAATGACGATAAATCGCAGCACTCTGATAAAATAGCTAACCGGATTGAACGCAGCCAAGTTCTGGGCCCACCCAGGCATTGATTCTATTGGAGTATAAAGGCCGCCCATTAAAACAAAGAACATGATAATAAAAAATGAAATCAAGGTCACCTGCATTTGAGTATCGGCGAATGTACTTAGTAACAGACCTACGCCTAATGCACCGATCAAATAAATCGCTGAGAAAAAGTATATAGTAAAATACGATCCCAACGGAATAATTCCATAAATAAAACGGGCGACTAATAATCCCAGGGTAATAGATACTAGACCCAGTACCCAAAACGGAACGAGCTTGCCTAATAAAAATTGGTATTTTTTAATCGGACTGACATTCAATTGTTCTATAGTTCCTATTTCTTTTTCAGATACAATATTTAGAGCAGACATCAATCCACCCACCATAGTTACCAGCAGTGCTAAAATACCTGGTACCATGAAAAGCGGATATTTAATAAATGGATTGTACCATAAAGAACTACGTACCTCTATTTGAGGAAATTCATTTAAGCGTGGCAATTGTAACCACTTTTCTCTTACTTCTCTATTATAGTCCCCTATGATTTGCATAGCATAGGCTACTCCCAATGATGCTTTTTGACCATTCACTGCATCAGCCTCAATGGATAAAGTAGACTTATTCTCCCGTATCAGATCTTTTTCAAAATGTAATGGAATAGTAAGAGTAAGGTCTGCCTTATTTAGTTCTATTTGGGTCATAGCATCACTCGGGTGATCAGGTAAGCCGACCAATTGAAAATAAGGGGAAGCACTTAATTTTTGTATGAGATCAACGGAATAGGTAGAGTGATCAAAGTCCATTACCTGGAGATTGATATTCTTTACTTCGTAATCCGCAGCTAATGGTATTAGAATCAATTGTAAAATAGGCATCATGATGATCATACGCAAAATCGTAGGTTGCCTAAAGATTTGGGCGAATTCTTTTCTAATGAGTATCCATAATTTTTTCATGACAGATGCACTTTAAATTTTTTGATCGCCACGGTAAGGAGTACCAAAGTCATGCCCAGTAGAATTACTGTTTCTTTCCAGATACTCATAAATCCCAAGCCTTTTACCATGATAGCCCTTACAATATTATAATACCATTTTGTAGGTATTACATTACTTATTATTTGTAACACCAAGGGCATATTTTCTATCGGAAACATAAATCCGCTAAATATTAAAGAGGGTAACATGAGCCCTACCAACGATATGAACATGGCCACTTGCTGTTGCTCCGTAATGGTAGATATCAATAATCCCAATGCCAGCGTGGTACTGATAAATAATAAACTCTCTGCTAAAAGAAGAAGTAAACTACCACGAATGGGAACATGTAGCACAAAAACGGATAATACCAAAATAATAATTACGGTAATAAAAGCAAGTACCAGGTAGGGTATAGCTTTACTCAATACGATTTGCAATGGATGCATGGGAGATGCCAATAATACTTCCATAGTGCCTAATTCTTTTTCTCTTACAATGGCTACGGAAGTCATCATAGCGCCCAATATCATTAAGATTAAAGTCATTACTCCGGGTACAAAATTGTAAGCACTTATAAGTTGAGGATTGTAAAGCATGCGGGTCTCTACTTTTATTTCATAAGGCATTTTGAGAAGTCCCAGTTGCTCGTTTTGAAAATCCCGGAAAACCGCAGATGCATAAGTGGTAATTATGGCAGCCGTATTGGGATCATGTGCATCTGCAATTAATTGTACTGAAGATTTATATTGATGTTTAAGATCGTCACTAAAGTTTTCCGGAAATACAATTATCAAAGAAGCTCTTCCTTGCTCAAATATTTCCTTAGCTTCGGATTCATTCGATAAGCTCCCAATTACATGGAAGTATCTATTTTGATCAATCCGCTGAATCAAGCCTTTGCTTGCTAAATCATGCGCATGATCTACAATAATTACTTTTGACTCTTTCACTTCATTACTTAGTGCAAAACCAAACAATAAAATCATCATTACGGGCTGTGCTAAAAGAAAAAACAAACTACGCCCATCACGGATTACGTGTTTAAATTCTTTGATTACCATGGCGATAAAGCTCGATTTCATTTTGTTTTGCGTTTATTCTGTTCTGGCGGCCCCTCTTGCCAGTTTTCTAAATACACCATCCATATTTTCTGTTTCAAACTGTTTTTTCAAAGTAGCAGGAGTGTCCAATGCAGCAATTTTTCCATCTACCATAATAGAAACCCGGTCACAATATTCTGCTTCATCCATATAGTGAGTAGTTACAAATACGGTAATTCCTTCATTGGCTGCTTCGTAAATCATTTCCCAAAATTGCCTTCTGGTTACAGGATCTACCCCTCCTGTAGGCTCATCCAAAAAGACAATTTTTGGTTTATGTTGTATGGCGACTGAAAATGCTAATTTTTGTTTCCATCCTAAAGGGAGACCCTGTAAAAGTTTATTAGCATAGTCTGTGAGTCCGAGCCGGGCCATCAGTTCATCTGTTTTAACTTTTAGCTCTTTACCCGGTATATTGTAAAGGCCACCATAGAATCTGATATTTTCTTTTACTGTAAGGTTATTATACAAAGAAAATTTTTGGCTCATGTATCCAATATGTTTTTTTATCTCTTCACTCTGAGTATTTACATCGTATCCTGCCACGGTCCCGGTACCACTCGTGGGTGTGAGCAAACCGATGAGCATACGCATAGCAGTGGTCTTACCAGCACCATTTGCCCCCAAAAAACCAAATATTTCTCCCTGCTTTATTTCAAAGTTGATATGATCTACGGCAGTAAAGTCACCGAATTTTTTTGTAAGATCTTTTACTTCAATAGAGTTCACGATAAAGTATTTAGTTTTTCCATGAATACATCTTCTATAGTGGCATCAATTTTTTCTGAACTAATTTGTTTCAAACCCTTTGACGATAAATAATCCAATAAGCCATGGATATCACCATCATTTAAATTGACATGCAGAGAAGAGCCAAAAGCATAGCAAGATTTTGTCCTGGAATACCCTTTAACCGCTTGCAATAAATGAAAGGGCTCTTCTGAACTAATGGAGTATAATTCCAAGCCGGAATTTTGACAAATTTCATGAGGACTACCCATGTCTAAAATCTTTCCAAATTGCATTAATGCTATTCTATCGCATAAGCTCGCTTCATCCATATAAGGAGTAGAAACAATTATGGTAATACCTCTTTCTTTTAGTTTCAATAACATTTTCCAAAATTCATTTCGTGAAACAGGGTCTACTCCTGTAGTGGGTTCATCTAATAATAAAAGTTTAGGCTCATGTATCAGTGCACAGCTCAATGCTAATTTTTGCTTCATACCTCCAGACAATTTTCCGGCGCGACGATCTTTAAATGGAGCAAGTTGATCATATAGATCTTTTATCAAAGGATAGTTTTGTTTAATATCCGACTTAAAGATGGTAGCAAAAAATTGTAGATTTTCTTCAACAGTAAGGTCCTGGTATAATGAAAATTTTCCAGGCATGTAACCAATGATATTCCGGATTGACTGAAAATCTTCTCTGGTATCATATTCAAATACTTTTACATTGCCAGAGTCGGGTAATAACAGGCTAGCAATGATTCGGATAAGAGTGGTCTTTCCAGCCCCATCAGGGCCAATTAATCCAAAAATCTCACCTGGTTTTACAGTGAGATGAATATGGTCAAGTGCTTGTACTTTACCTTTCTCATATGATTTGGATATATCTTGTACTTGGATCATTTCACTATTTGAATTACCAGTTTACTTCGGCAAATAATCCAAGTTTTAGATCACCATCATTAGCCACTTTTATTTTTATCGGGTATACGAGGTTGGATCTTTCATCCGCCGTCATAATAGATTTAGGAGTAAATTCTGCTTTATCGGAAATCCAGGTCAATATACCTTTGAAATTACTTTCATGTTCGCCCTGCTGGGTATGAATATTCAGTTCCTGATTCAATTTTATTTCAGGAAGTTGATCACCAGTGACATAAGCTTTCAAATATAAAGTGTCTAAATTCGCGATTTTATAAAGCGCTTTTCCCGGTGTGGCCATTTCATATTTATTGGTATACTGTGTGAGTACAGTTCCTTTTATAGGATTTACTATTTCACATTTTTTCTCCAGATCTCTTAATTGCTCTACCCTTACCGACAAAGGTGATTTTTCACTTAAAATTGCCCTGTTTTGAAGGGCTGTATTTTGGCGGGCAGCTTTTATTTGGGCTTCTGTAACACTTACTTGTTGTTGGGCACTTTCAATTTGTTTTTGCATTACCGTTTTAGTGCTAAGGAGATCATCAAGTTGTTTGGCAGGAATAGCCTGAGCTTGAACTAATTTACTCAATCTTGATTCTTCTCTTAATATTGTTTCAAATTGATCTTTTAAAATCTGCACTTGATTTTCCTGCACTAGTTTTTGTCTTTCAAGTACTTTAATATTGGCCGTTGGATCAGCTGTTTTACTATTTATACTTTGAAGGGAAGCATTTGCTTGCTGTGTAATAAACTCCTGTTGGGAACAATTTATCTTACCCACTGATTGGCCTGCTAATAGATTGGTGCCTTCTTCTAACAGCAATTCATCGATTCTTCCTGAAGCTTCTGCAGATATGATTACCTCTTTAGCTTCAAAAATACCGCTCGCTTTGAATGCAGCTATTTTTGATTTGCAGGAGCATAAAATCAAAAGACTCATGGATAAGGTAAAGAATTTCACTTTTTGTTTCATTTCACTTTTATACTTTTTATTAAGAAAAAATTTATTCATGACTCTATTTATTTTAATTGAATAAGATTTAATAGCTCCATAGATTGTTGTAGTAAAATTTGATGAATACTACGTTTTATTTTGGCTTGAGAAAGATTGTTGGCATCCGTAGTGTAATCATTGATAGTCGAAATGCCCTGCTCAAATCTTACATTACTACTTGTGAGCACCTTTTCAAATAAGATAATAATCTGATCATCTTGTTCCAATAGTGCTATATAATTTTCAACATCACTTTGTAGTTGATCGGCTTTTACTTTTTGTTGAAGATCAAAAGCGTCTTGCTGCACAGTGATTTTTGATAGACTATTTAAAACTATATTTTTTTCTTTAGTAGTATGATTGGAGTATAGATTGGTTAGGTTCCACTGTGCTCGTAACCCCAAAATACTATAGGGTTTGAATTGGTTTGATAGTAAATTTAATCCTGGTCGGCCATAACCTAATTGAGCAAAAGTCTGAACCTTTGGAGCAAATCGGGTCTTACTTGCTTCGAGATTGGCCAGTTGTAATTTTTTTTGAGCGTCAAATAATTGATGCTCTGGTCTGACTTCTTTTCTAATGTATGAAGAATTTTCGATAAATGTATCACTCACGTGTACATTCATTCCAGTAAGGGTGTTTAATACCTGTACAGCGATTGACTTTTGCCTTAAAGCTTCATCTTTGGATTGTCTTGCTTCTACTATTTTTACCTTCAATACCGCTGCCTGGTAACCACTGGCTATGCCACCATTTATTTGCTCGCTTAATAACTTTTCTTTTTGTTCTAAGTCGGTAATCAACAGATCCAATTGCTGGCTGGAAAGACCTGCCATTTTAGCTCCGAAATAGGCTTTACATACTGATTCTTTCATACTATAAAGCATTACTTCGGTATTGGCATTCTCAACCTCCGATTGCTGATTTATTTGCACAGCCAATGACTTCCTGGTACCTCCATCGTAAAAAGGGAGATTTATATCCAGTAAAGCCCGATACTGATCATTAGGCTGTGATGGAATCTCGATACCTGGAAATGGAATGGATACTTTAGTCACATCAGATTGCCAGGTGGCCTGACCCGTTAGATTGATTTGGGGAAGCCGGGATTCATTATTTAGTTTTAACTGTTGCGCCTGAATAGATGACTGTAATGAAGTCAATTCTTGGAGGGGATGATTTTTTTTTAATCCATCATACAGGACATCAAGAGAAATAGATTGCTGGCAATAGCCATAAACTCTAGCTAATAGGATAAGTGCGCAAATAACTATAATTTTTGAATTCATATTTCTTTATATTATTAAGTATGAATAATCGATTTTAAAAATATTAAACTTGAATACTTTTCCATATCATATCGGCTATACTCTTTTTTCGCTTTTCCATACTTTCATTAAATGTCTTTTCGGAAAGCCCCAACCGATGTATTAATAATGGTTTTGATAAAATTGGATAAATAGTAAGGGCCTGTATATTCATCATCAATTCTATAGGTGTTATCGGCTTGATTACCCCTTTTAACACTTCCAGTTTTATATCTTTATCAAGTTTGGTGATTAAATTTTTAATAGGTATTTGTTCTATGTCGTTTAAAATCATTTCAGGATTGCGATGAAGTTCGCTTACAACGAAGAGTGGAAGCTCAGGTATAACCATAAGCTTTTCAATATCCAGCTTTACTATTTGAGCAATTTTTTCCTTCAGAGGTAAATCAGATCCTATGCAAGATGCTATAGATGCAAAAAGATTTTTAAATTCTTCTCTAAAGATTTTTGCAAACAATTTGTCCTTTGATCTGAAATAGTAATTCACCATAGATTTGGTAGTACCGGCTTCTTTTGCAATTTCCTGTGTAGAGGTCCCTTTAAATCCCTTAATAAGAAATAGCTTCCGGGCTGCTTCCATTATATGATTTTCATTATTAGTTTCTGCTACGCGCATTAGTACGATTGGTTAGAACGATCGTTCGAATAACAAATATAATTAGTTTTTAGGAAAAGCCAATTTTAATTTGTCCTAATTTAAAAGCAATGACCAAATCTCTAATTTTAAAGATTTAGTCCCGGCAGTTGATAAAAACAGAATTTAGTTTTCTGTTTTTTCACAGTATTAATTGGAGCATAAAATGATTAAAAGAAAAGCCATTATGAATGCTTTTGCAATTAAAATGGTTCTCGATTATTTCAAGATTTTAAATAGATTGAGTTGAGGGAGTTTTTTAGAAATTCTTCAGAAAGTTACTCGATTTAGATTTTCCTTTATTTTCCAGCCCAATAGGGATTTCCAGCTTCGATAAACTTGATATTTACCTGTGGATATAGTCTTTTTAGCCAATCTGCACAAACTTCCATACCAGCTTCTTCTGAGTCTGCATGTCCAAGTACTATCAGTGCTTTATTTTGTCCAAGGGTAATGGCATCTTGAATATATGGGACTGTTTCCCACTCATTCGTTTCCCCCACTATGAGTAATTCGCAGCCTGGATTTTGGAGCATTTTGAAATGCGCGCCAGAACCTGCAGCGCCAAGCACCATTCCTACTTTTGAAAAGATAGCATCTGGATTTCCAATCACTCGTATGGTCCTGGCATGAAATTTTGATTGGATATCGGCTACAATATCATTTAATGATTTAGGCGGAATAGTGTATGTATAATCATCAGAGGAAGTGTAATTTTTCCAGCCAAGTTTGTTTACGACTCCTTCGTAAATCATATCAGGCTTATTTCTATGAAGATGATCATGAAAACGCCAGACGACCAGATTATTTTCTTTGATAAACTTTAATTTTTCTTCCTGAATAGATTCTCCGGCATGAGTGACCAGGTCATCAGTGTGGCTGTAAAAAGTGGGTTCATGGGTAATGATAAAATTGCAGCCAGCTTCTTTGGCTTTTTTAAGTACTTCCAGGGTAGCCATAAAGGTTGTCGCAATTCCAGTGACTTTGGTTTCCGGGTCTCCAGCTTTTATTTTATCTACAGTGACCATATTCCATGGACAGTTGATCTCTTGTTTTATTTTAAAGATCACACCGGTAACGGTGATGGACTGAGATTTAGAGGCGATGGTTACAAAGCAAAAAATCCCAATAAATAATATTCTTATCATTGGGATTAAATATAAATATAAATATAAATTTAGAAGAGGGAAAAATTTTAAAGTGAAATTATTTTTAATTTGAAATTCTATTCAGCTCCTCATCTAAACCTGTTTTCTTTTTCTTTGCTCCTTTTACTTTTTGATTGCCAAATTTATAGGTAGCTCTAACACCAACTCTTTGATTATCAAAAGATCTTACTCCATTTAATATTTTGAATAAATAATTATTTCTTTTTAGTGGCGGGTTTTTTAGTAGCCGGCATTTCTGCAGATGCTGGTGGCAATGGAGAAGGTACTACATTATTAATTGGCTTAAGTGTCATTAGATAGGCAAAGATAGCGGAGATTTCATGATCACTTAAATTCTTGAACATCTCCCAGGGCATAGGTGGGAGAATGGATCTGGAGCTAGGTATGCCTTTAAATTTGCCTTCACGGAATACCACTTTCAGATTTTCTTCTTGCCAATTTCCAATGCCGGTAGGATCAGGCGTAAGATTAGCTGAATAGGATACACCCCAGGGACCTGCCCATTCGGTAAGGTCTCGTGTGACGGTCAATCCTTTCAGTTCATTACCTCTTCTATCAGCAATATCTCCCACTATAGACGGCATGCCGGAAGGGTGGCCTGATAAAGTAAGAGAATTGTCTAGTTCAGGCCCATTGGGTCCCATTTTTTTGGGAGTATGACAATCATTGCAACCACCAATTAATACTAAGTGTTTGCCCCATTCCTCTTTGCTGTCGAACCCACCAAAATTAGGATTACTAAGCTGGGGCATCACCTTATCAGATGGAGAAGATGCCATAGTTTCATCAGATTTTTTTTGATCACACTGTGTAAGTATAAAAATACTTGCTATGAAAGCAATTGATAACATTACTTTTTTCATAAAAGATTTGATTTATTTATTAATAGGAAATAAAATTTAATTGAAGTCATTTGTACAACAAACATTATTGAGAACCCTAAATGAGTTTGTTTTCTAAGGAGAATAAAATTGGATTTTCATAATTAGGATTTGGTTAATTGGTTAATTTCAACAGATGTTAAAGTTAACCATCACACATTAAATAAAGTTTTTAAAATGTTAAAAAACGTATTATTCTTAATGGGAGTAGTACAAAAAGAACCATTGCTAACACAAAAGCCATAAGAGGCTATATTAAAACTCATTATTACATTTACATTCTATTCAAGAGATTCTATTGAAAAAAACTGTATTTGCTTTAACTCCTGCGTTCACTCAACTCAATACGCCCTATCCTGCCACGGCTTACATCAAGGGGTTTTTAAACACGAAAAACATTTCATGTTTTCAGGCCGATCTGGGTATCGAAACGATTTTAGAAATCTATTCGAAAAAAGGTTTTAGGGAAATATTTGATTTTATTGGTGAACCAAAATCCCCAATCTCGGAAAATGCCCGGCGTATAATTAGCCTTAAAGATGATTATATAAACACTATAGATGCGGTAATATCTTTTTTGCAAGGGCGCAATCCCACCATGGTACACCTGATTTGTCAACCAGGATTTTTACCCCGGGCCTCTCGTTTTGATCAATTGGAAACATACTTTGGGAAAACATTTGGTGCCTCAAAAAAAACGCAGGATGAAGCCAAGCACCTGGCCACTTTATATATTGAGGATATCTCTGATTTAATAAAAGAATGTGTAGATCCATTTTTTGGATTTAGTAGATATGCGGAAAGACTGGCACGATCAGCAAATAGTTTTGATGAGATTTATCAGAATCTAAATAAAGCACATTCTTATATAGATCGAATTCAAACCCAGCTATTAGACAAAAAGCTTAACCAAATTCAACCCAAATTAGTAGCTATTTCTGTTCCTTTTCCTGGCAATGTATTCAGCGCTTTTAGATGTGCTCAATGGATAAAAAGACACTATCCTGAAATAAGAGTAGCTATGGGTGGTGGCTTTGCCAATACTGAGCTTCGCTCTTTATCAGAGCCGAGAGTTTTCGAATTTTTTGATTTCATTTCTTTAGATGATGGTGAGCTTCCCATAGAGTGCATGATAGACTTTGTCGAAAAGCAAGACCAAAAGCCAATTCAAGAGACTGATCCATTAAAACGAACCTTTGCTTTAGTCGACGGGCAAGTAACTTATATTAATATTGAAACGCGCAAAGATTATCCTCAATCATCCCTCGGTACTCCCGATTATAGCGATCTGCTTTTAGACAAATATATTTCCGTTATAGAAGTGGTAAATCCAATGCATCGCCTCTGGAGTGATGGCCAATGGAATAAGCTCACGATAGCCCATGGATGTTATTGGGGGAAGTGTACATTTTGTGATATAACATTGGATTATATAAAGGTTTACGAACCTCTGGAGGCGAGTTTACTGTGCGATCGAATGGAAGAGATGATAAAACAAACCGGGCAAAATGGATTTCATTTCGTAGATGAAGCGGCTCCACCGGCAAAAATGCGAGATCTTGCATTGGAAATAGTAAGAAGAAAACTTACTGTTTCCTGGTGGACAAATATTCGATTTGAAAAAAGTTTTAATCGCGATCTCTGCAAATTGCTAAAAGCATCCGGATGCATTGCAGTATCAGGTGGTCTTGAAGTCGCATCCGATAGATTGCTGGCACTTATTCAAAAAGGGGTAACGGTTTCACAGGTCGCTCAAGTTTGTCAGCATTTTACAAGGGCTGGTATCATGGTTCACGCTTATCTCATGTATGGCTTTCCCAGCCAGACCGTCCAGGAGACTATTGATTCGCTTGAGATGGTGCGCCAATTATTTAAAGCTAAAATTATTCAGTCGGGATATTGGCATCAATTTGCTATGACCGTGCATAGTCCGGTGGGGATTTCTCCTGGATCCTACAAGACTAAAATTACCAATAGTGCTATTGGAAGTTTTGCCAATAATGATCTGGAATTTATTGATGCCACGGGTACTGACCATGATGCTTTCAGTGAAGGCTTGAAAAAATCGATTCTGAATTTTATGCACGAAATAGGCATTGATTACAAATTACAAGATTGGTTTGATTTTAAAATTCCCAGGACAAAAGTAAACCCTGATTATATTCTGAAAGTATTGCAACAAAACGATACTTCAGAAGTAAACATTAATTCCAGAATAATATGGATCGGAGACCAACCTCAGGTGGAGCGTACTTTTATTGATGGGACCGAATTGATTGGTCTTTTGTTTTACGATAAATCGAAAACCTTTAGTATAAAACTAGAGAAAGGCCAGGGCGAATGGCTGGTCGAGATTTTAAAAATTGTCGCTATTTCAAACAAGGAACTCATTACTTTCAAGCAATTCAGAGAAATGTATGAATCAGTGGATAAAAATTTTGACACATTTTGGAAAAGCCGACAGATTAATTTGTTGAGAAAAAATGGATTACTATTGATTTAAGATTAAAGTTACCCTAACCTACTTCTGAGGAGGAATGGGGAGATATTTTTCTCTTTTTATAGAATCAAGTTTCATATTCAACTTATTTAGCTAAAAAAACCTCTGCTGGAATGCCCAGTTTTTGATGAAATAGTTTGGCCAGTTTTAAAGTCAATGGCTTATTTCCATTTAATAAAGCCGATACATACCCTTTGCTTCCGACCCAATCTACCAAATCTTTGTTTTTAAGACCCTTTTCATTCATTTTTTCTTTAACTGCCTCTAAAGGATCGGGAAATGGAATTTTGTAATTTTTATCTTCATATTCTTTAATTAATAGTAGTGCAATGTGAAGCTTTTCACCTTCCGTACTGTTTCCAGGAGGAGCTTGATCAAACATCATGTCTACCCACTCTAGAAATAGGTTATATTCCTTTACAGATTTTATTTGCTTTAATTTCATGTTTTCTTCCTTTTTTTAAAATGAATCTTTTTTACATCTATCTTATTGTATTCATCATGAGTGCCAAACCATTTAATTTGAATAGCTTTAAAATCAAATAATATACGAACAACCAATCGATATTGGTTCCCTAAAATATTAAAAACTACTCTATTGTCACCCACTATACTAACACTTTTGTAAACACTTTTTAAATTTTGAAAACTGCTAAACTCAGCTATTTCAAATTCGTGATACCATTCCAAAAGCGCATTAGCAGCAAAGGGATATTTCTTACAATATTCTAAGAGGCTTTTTCGAGCTATGATATTAAACACATATGTTTTCTATTAGTAAACAAAGATATGGGTTTGCTATTAGAAAACTAAAAATAATACAAACCCATTCTTAACGACGCTTTGTTTCCAGCATACAAGAAATAGCTTTTGCCTATTATTTAACCTTGACTGATTTTTATCATATATTTATAACTCACAAGTTTATATTATGAATTCACATAGCAGACGAAAATTTATTAAGGAATCTATTGCTACTACTGCAATAGTGGCAGGAGGTGTTTTGCCTGGTTTTAGTGCTGCCAGTTATAGAAGAATCCAAGGGGCCAATGATTTTCTCAGAGCATCCATTATGGGTGTGAATTCAAGAGGCTTTGCCTTGGCTCAGAATTTTGGGTACCAACCTGACTGTGCTATTTTGCATGTGTGTGATGTGGATAGCAGAGCTATGGAAAAATGCATTACCGGATTAAAAGGGCTTCAGGATACCGTTCCCACTGGAATAAAAGATTTTAGAAAAGCATTGGAAAGCAAAGATACCGATATACTTATCATTGCGGCTCCTGATCATTGGCATGCTCCTGCTGCTTTACTGGGATTGCAAGCTGGAAAACATATTTATATAGAAAAACCCTGTAGTCATAATCCGCATGAAGGAGAATTATTAGTGCAAGCCAATCAACGGTACAAAAAGTCTATGCAAATGGGCAATCAAAGAAGATCCTGGCCAAATGTAATTCAAGCGATCCAGGATCTAAAAAACGGTTTGATCGGTAAGGCTTATTTTGGGAAAGGCTGGTATACTAATAATCGCGCCCCGATCGGAATAGGTAAGATAGTGGCGGTTCCAGAATATTTGGATTGGGACTTGTGGCAAGGTCCCGCACCTAGAAAAGCTTATAAGGATAATATTATCCACTACAATTGGCATTGGTTTTGGCATTGGGGTACTGGTGAATCTTGCAATAATGGTACCCATATGATTGATTTATTGCGATGGGGGCTCGGGGTGGACTATCCCACCAAAGTAAGTTCCAGCGGTGGCCGGTTTTTTTACAAAGATGACTGGGAAACGCCAGATACCCAGGTGATCAATATTGACTTTAAAGAAGGTGTTTCTATGTCGTGGGAAGGGCGCAGTTGCAACGGAAAATATATTGAAGACAGTAGTGTTGGCGTGGCATTTTATGGCGAAAAGGGAACTATAGTAATCAAAGGAGGTGATGAATATACAGTGTATGATTTGAAGAATAACATTATTAAAGAAGCTAAACCCAGTATTCCGGTAGATCCCAGAGAAGCTTCCAATCCATCGGGTCATTTAGACAGCTTACACGTGCGTAATTTTTTCAATAATATTAAATCTGGTGAGCGATTAAAATCCGACATAGCCTCAGGTCATAAGAGTACTTTACTTATGCAACTTGGAAATATATCCCAACGCGTAGGCCATTCATTAAATATTGATCCATCCGATGGACATATTCTTAATGACGCAGCAGCAAATAAACTTTGGCAAAGAGAGTATGAAAAAAATTGGGAAATGAAACTTTAATTTTAAAATTGCTTGATTATGAAATCCAGAAGAGGGTTTATTAAAAATGTAGTCATGGGAACGGTAGCTTCATTAACTGCCGATAAAATGCTAGCCCAGGCGCAACTGGAAAAACCAATAAGAATAGGTATCATTGGAGCAGAAAATAGCCATGCCACAGCCTATGGGAAGTTATTCAATATTGACAAAAAATTTCCTGGTGTCGAGGTAAGATATGTCTGGGGAGAGACAGATGCCTTTGCATTAAAAACAATGCATGCAGGCAATATTCCATACCAGGTAAAAGATCCTAAAGAAATGATTGGCAAGATAGAAGCATTGATAGTGGATCATAGACATCCAAAATATCATTTGCCAGCGGCTATTCCATTTTTGGAATCCGGAATTCCCATTTTTATAGACAAGCCTTTTTGTTATAGAGCTCAGGAAGGGAAAGAGTTTTTAGAATTAGCAAAAAAGTACAGCTCTCCCATTACATCTTTCAGTACCGTGGCGCAATCTGCTACTACTACGGATGTAAAAGAACAAGTGCAATCTATGAAGGAGCTCAGCCAGGTGATCAGCACAGGTACTTTAGATCTGGATTCTGAATACGGCGGTGTCTTTTTCTATGGTGTTCACCTCATCGAGCCTTTGATGAAGATATTTGGCGAAGATATAACCTCTGTGAAAGTCAATCGACATGGAAAGTATGGCAACGCCAGCATTAATTTTGCTTCAGGTTTGTTTGCCACACTTATTTTTAAAAGTCATGCCTATGGTTGGGAAATGTTTGTAGAAAATGGAAGCTCTTTTTCCGAATTAAAACCGCGAATCAAAGAGCCGGATCCAGCTACATGCGATGCCGATTTAGTAGAAATGTTTCGCACAGGAAAAAAACCACGAACTTATCAGAGTATCTTAAATGGAATTTCTGTACTGGAGGCTTTAGAAAAATCGGCAACCTCTGAAAAATGGGTGGATGTGGAGTATGTGAAAGTGGAATGAGTTTTGTCAAATTAATGCATTGTAAATCATCTCAACTCTTCTTTTTCAAATACTGATCAAACCACTGAATATATCGATCTAATCTATCTTTCTGATAAGATGGTACTGAGATACCGTGAAACTGCGCTGGGTAAATAATTAATTCAGTTGGAGTGCCGATAGATCGCAGAGCCTGGTACATTTGCTCACTTCCAATAGTAGGTACATTAAAATCTTTTTCCCCGGCCATAAATAGGGTAGGAGTCTTTATTTTGTCTGCATTCAAAAAAGGATAAGACATCTTGAGGTATTTTTGAAAATTATTGTCTTTCCAGGGTTGGCCGAGCTCGTTATCCAATTGAAGAATATATTGATCTACACCGTACAATGAAAGTTGTAATGCACTTCCAGCTCCACTGGCTGCCGCTTTGAATCGGGTGTCTTTTGCAATAGTATAGTCTGTTAATATACCTCCATAGCTCCAGCCGCCTATGCCCATTCGGGTGCTATCAATAATCTTTTGAGCTATTAGATGATTGGCAGCCCCTTGTATGTCCAGTACTTCTTTATTTCCCCAATCAGCATAAATGGATTTGCAAAATTCGATGCCCTTGCCATTGCTTCCTCTGTAATTCACAGCAACTACCGCATAACCCTGAGCTGCCAGGATCTGCCTGGTAAAATCGAAATTGAATTCATCCTGAGCCACCGGACCGCCATGAATGAAAAATATGGCAGGAAGATTAGATTTTTCTTTTCCTCCAGGTATAAATAATAAATTGGAAACAGAAATGCCATCTTTACTTTTCGAAATTATTTTTTCTACGCTGGCCAATTGAATTTGCTTGATGAATTCATCATTGGTTTTTGTCAATGGCTTCGGTTGATTATTTTCAATGGTGTACAACTCTGCAGGATGCATAGGATCAGAAATAGAAGCCAGCCAATTACCAGAAGGATGGAGTGCGATATTTTGAACAGATTGATTCCCTGAGATCAGATTGGACATCGCTCCGGTCAAGGTATTGAAACTTGCCATTTTCCGAATGCAATCATCGGCAACTAAAGCAATTATACTAGCTCCATCTTTAGACCATTCCTGGCCGGTGACTGGCCTGTCCAAAGATTTGGTAAGTAATTTAGGTTCACCCCCGGACGCAGCTATAGTACAAAGTATAGGCTGGTCATACATAAAGTAATTTGCATCAGAGGTACTACGCAGATAAGAAATAGACTTTCCATCAGGACTCCACTTAGGATTATTATCGCTTCCTTTCCAGGTAGTCAACTGCCTGGGAATAGAACCTTTTGCAACATTTATTATAAATATGTCCGAATTTCGATTTTTATCGGGATCATCCGTATGATTGCTTACGAAAGCTATGGAAGTCCCATCCGGACTCCATTCGGCATCAGATTCATTAAAACTGCCGGAGGTGAGTGTATCCAGTTTTTTATTCTCCAGAGTAAATAAGTACAGATGAGATTTATCATTTTTGTATCGGTAGCCTTCTACATCTTGCTTGAATTGATACCGATCTATAATCATAGGTTTTTTGATCTTCGAAGTATCACTATCATCTTTAATAGTTAGTAGCAGTTTTGTACCATCCGGGCTCCATGCATAATCATTCAAATCACCTTTTACATCAGTAAACTTTTGAGCTTCGCCACCCATTCTATTCAGTAGATACACCTGATTTTTATTTCCTTCACGAGAAGAAGTAAAGGAGAGATATTTTCCATCAGGACTCCATTTGGGATTGGTTTCTCCATCGGGGCTATTGGTTAGTTGCACGGGATCGGTACCATCCCAACTGATCATCCAGATATCGGTATTTCTTTTATCCTTAGCAGAATCCACCGTCGTCACCGTATAGGCTACCCATTTTCCGTCGGGAGATATTTGGCCATTACCTACTGTTTTTAATTGATAGATATCATTAGGTGTGAGCATTCTTTTTTGTGCATTAGCATGACACCCAAGAGCCAGGGTAATGATTAAGAAAATTAGATTTTTCATATTGAAATTTAGGAATAATAAAGATAATTGAACACTAAATCGGCAATATCTATTTTTCCAATCTTGCTATTACCTCCAAACACGCCCTCACATTATGGTAGGGGCACTTCCAAAAACCCATTTTATATCGATCCATTTTTGAATAATCTGCCTCGGTACCCCAGTACCATTCACCATTTTGTTTATCCAACAAATTTAGTTTTATGAAATCCCACAGTCGAATGGCCCGTTTCAGGTATTTTTTTTCACCAGATATTTTAAAGGCGTTTACAAATCCTACCATGCCTTCGGCAGAGACCCACCACTCTCTGAAAGTCTGTGCATGATCCATTGCCGGGTCGTATTCATGAATAAAACTTCCGTCAGACTGAAGACCTTCGGTGGCGGCATCTGCAATGAGCAAAGCCTTATTTTTCCAAAAGGCTTCTATTTTTTCGTCTCCTAAGATATGTGCACAGTCATGCAACAGCCAGGAAGCTTCTATATCATGTCCATAAGAAATAGTTTTTGATGTTGGTAACCAGTTTTCATCGAAAAACAATATTAGGTGGTTGGTATTTCGATCTATGATGTGGTGATCAAAAACATCTAATAATTGCTTCAAAGCAGTTCTAAGCCCTTCATCTTTCCACACTGCATAGAGATTGGCATAAGCTTCGATAATGTGTAAATGAGTATTCATGGTCTTGGGATCATTCCTATCTTTTTCACTTAGCCTTGGGTCAGTAAGGAGCTCCCAATCCCGACTGAATGCTTCAAAATAACCACCTTTGTTTTTGTCTTTACTGTAATCCTCTATAACATGATATAGATTAGTCGCCAATTGCAAGACCCCATCATCACGGTTTATTTTATAATACTCAGAGAGACCATATATAGTAAATGCGATCGCATAAATTTGTTTTCGATCATTACTAATAGTGCCATCATATTTTAGAGACCAAAAGCTTCCGCCATATTTAGTATCAATAAAATGATCCTTTATGTATTCGAATGCTTTTTTTGCAAGCAAGCGATCTTTATCATTTCCGAAATGCCTGGATGCATTTGAAAAAGCCCACAATATTCTGCCATTAAGAACACCTCCTTTTTCTGCCTGTATTACGACAGCACTGTTTTGGTTGATTTCTCCATAAAAACCACCATATTCCATATCAGGTGCATAGGTACGCCACCAATCCAGGATGCGGTAGGCCTCGGTTTTGATTTCCAGAAGAAATTCTAAGGTGGTTATCATTATTTATTTTACAATCAATACAAGCCCTTATTTCGATCAATGATCCTGTTCAAAGTTTGTACAGATCTTACAGACCGTAACCCATCGGGTTCAGTATTTATCACATAGTCCAGTAATCGGTCAATAGTACTGGTAGCCACATGCATGCGCGTGTCGGATGAGCCATAGTAAATGAATACTGAGCCATGATCTTCTATCCAGCCATTGGAAAATGTTACATTGCTCACATCCCCTATTCTTTCCTCACCATCAGGGGCTATGAAGTATCCAGCGGGTTTGTGAATTATTTTACCCGGGTCTTTCAAATCAGTCAAAAACATGTAGAGCACATACCTGAGGCCAGCAGCAGTATTTCTAACCCCATGTGCAAGATGGAGCCAGCCCTTTTCAGTCTTGATAGGAGCGGGGCCCTGACCATTTTTTACTTCATACACGGTATGATACTTTTTTTCATCGAGTATCAGTTCTTTAGCCACTATAGCCGGATTCATTGAATCACTGTAGCCATATCCAATTCCGCCACCTGTGCCCGCTTCTATAAATCCATCTTGTGGCCGGGTGTAAATAAAATATTTGCCATCGACGAATTCTGGATGCAGGACTACATTTCGTTGCTGGGGTGATGGAGATTTTAAATCAGGTAATCTTTCCCAGTGGATTAAATCTTTTGTACGAGCTATTCCGGCTTGTGCTACGGCAGATGATTCATCACCTCTACCGGCATCAGGATCTTTTCTTTCTGTACAAAATATACCATAGATCCAGCCATCTTCATGAGGAATCAATCTCATATCATATATATTAGTATCCGGATTATTTGTCTCCGGCATAGTAATTGGTCTTTCCCAAAAACGGAAGCTATCTATGCCGTTCTCACTTTCAGCTACCGCAAAAAAAGATTTTCTATCGGCGCCTTCTACTCTCACCACCATAATGTATTTGCCTTTCCATTTCATGGCCCCTGCATTGAAGGCAGCATTAATGGTAAAGCGCTTCATCAAATATGGATTGGAGCTCTCGTTCATATCGTACTCCCAATAGAGAGGAGCATGATCTGCTGTAATTACCGGATATTTATACTTTTCATATATACCATTGGAAGGTATTATAGCTTCATTTTTTCTGCTTAAAATAATTTCCTTATCTTTTTTTAGAAGATCGAGTCTTTCCCTAAACTTCATTTCAGAATCGGTTTTAGTTTTGTTAATTGAGGATTTTAAATTAGTGGTATAAATTGGAGACATCTTTTTCAAATAATGTGCCTGGCAAATAGTAGAAGTAAATAAAATCCTGAGCGCTACCCTGTCCTTTAAACGGAGCATAAAAATGATCCGGGCGTCCGTTGCGCCATACTAAAACATAGCTTAGTCCTGAATCCTTTATTATGGGATACAAAATATTCGACCACCAATTATTTTCAGTGATGCTTTCCAGACCTGTTTCAGTAATAGCGTACAATTTATTTTTCTCTGTTCCAAGCTTTTTTACGGTAGCCACCATTCGCTGCGCATTTGCTATAAAACCAGAATCTGAAAATGGGGCATTTCTATGATAGGTATCAAAACCCAATAGATCAACATAGTTATCACCCGGATATCTTTCCAGGTAGTGCTCTTCACTTCTGAAATTGTCAGTAGAGTAGGCATAGATGAGATTGTGTATTTTTTTCTTTTTTACAAAATAGTCTACCGTTAGTTTCCAAAAAGCTTTGTATTCCTCTGGGGTACAGTGATCCGCTCCCCACCAAAACCAGGAGCCAGTATGTTCATGATAAGGCCTGAATACTATTGGAATGGCCTCGCCATTAGGGCCCTTTAGACTATTAAAGAAATCCGCAAGCTTATTCAATATTTTTTTATAGTTCTTTAGATTTTTTCTTTGATTCAATATTTTTTGGATAGTAAAATCCATTTTATCCCAAGCGGTCTTTGATAAATCCAAAGGATTATTTGGATGCCAACTGATCGTATTAATACCACCATTTTTATAAACTTGTTGAATGGTTTTCCGCATTTGATCAAAGGGTACATCGTCTAGATTTTTACTATCACCTAGTTCGATATGCCCCAGATCGTGACCTACAATAGATGGGTGATTGCCTGTGAGGGTTTTTACATCAGATTTGTCCAGGTCGCCTGTCCATCTCGTTTTATCTTCATTCAATCCATATGCCATAGCATCTTGATGGCCAAACAGCACACCTTGTTTTCTGATTTCGAAAAGATTTTTATACAAAGCCTGCGTTTCAGGGCTTGCTTTTTTGTCGACTTGAGCGAAAGACATGTAGGGTAAAAGGAATAAAAAAACAAAGTAGAGGATTGCGTTTTTCATATGTATAAAAATTCATACTTACTGCTAAGAATATATCAAAAAAAGTTAATCTAATTATAAGGTGATCGAATGTACGCAGCTTAAACGAATTGAAGCAATAAGGATGTGATTTTAAATGATGCAGGATTAATTATTTGCAATGAATGCTAAAAAAGTATTAATCATCAATATAATTGTTACTATTTTTAATTCAATAATTGTCAATCTCTCATACCTACTAAATGAAGTCATACCCATACTTACTGTTGACCATGATATTATTGTATTCATGTGCGTTCCCTAAGTTTCAGGGACTAGTGAAAATTGCTGAAAACGATGGTGAGTATTATGGGCCGGCAGAGCCATCTATAGCTGTATCTCAAAAAGATCCAAATATAGTGGTAGGTGGATCTATCCTTGACAGAGTACACTATTCATCTGATGGCGGCAAAACTTTTTCTCATACAAATGTGAAAGCTCCAGGACTAGGCGTATTCGGTGATCCGGTACTGTGGTCTGATCATGAAGGGAATATTTATTATCTCCATTTAGGTACCCCCGATGATAAAGACCGCAAATCAAACAGATGGCTGGAGAGCATAGTAATTCAAAAGAGTACAGATGGAGGAAAATCGTGGGACGGAGGGCATGCAATAGGAACAAATCCACCAAAAAATCAAGATAAACCCTGGATCGCTTCAGATCCACAAAATGGTGATTTAGTAGTGACCTGGACAGAGTTTGATAAATATGCCTCTAAAGAACCAACTGATAGGTCAAGAATTCGGTTTGCTAAATCCAGTGATCAGGGAAGTACATGGTCGCCTGCTATTACTATCAGTGATCGGGAAGGAGATTGCCTGGATGATGATTTCACTCCGGAAGGTGCTGTGCCTTCTTTTGGCATAAATCATGAAATATATGTAGTGTGGGCATTTGATCAAAAACTTTGGTTTGATAAATCACTTGACGGTGGGAATACCTGGCTAAAGAGTGACAAAACTATTATGGATCAGATAGGTGGCTGGGCATTTGACATACCAGGATTAGGTAGGGCAAATGGTATGCCGGTAACCGGGACAGATTTAAGCAAAAGTAAATATCGTGGTTCACTATATGTATGCTGGGCTGATCTCAAAAATGGAGAATCTAATATGGATGTCTGGATCATGAATAGTCGCGACGGAGGTGAACATTGGTCTGATAGGATAAAAGTAAATCAAGACAAAACTGACCATTACCAATTTTTTCCATGGATGTCAGTAGATCCTTCAACTGGAAATATTTATATCGTGTATTATGATAGAAGAAATTTTTCAGACAATAAAATGGAAGTGGTGGTAGCCTATTCCAAAGATGGTGGCCAGCATTTCAAAGAAATGGTATTGAAAGGAAGCGCATTTGATCCACCTGGCAGTAAAGTATTTTTCGGGGATTACAATAATATTTCAGCTGCCCATGGCGTAATACGACCGATATGGACTAGCTATGATGGAAGTAAACTTAGCGTATGGACTGCTATAATTAACGACAAGAAGAAATAGCGAATAACAGTATAGTTTACAAGAATTAAAATAAAGATTGGTATCTGGGTTTCCAAAGCCGATTATAGGTGATTCCTATCCGCATGAGCATGCTCGTACCCAAAGCATTCGTTTCAGTGACTTTTCCTTTGAAAAAAAACATATCGGCCCCTACTGACAGGGCTAACTCATCTACTAAGGGTACGATCAATTCATGCACCATATTATACCTCAGAGCCAGGTCTTTATTTGTATCTAATCTTGAATGTAAGAAATAGGTTGCTTCATTTCTAAAATTATAGATCACATTTCCTTTACCTATTTTAAATCTTCCATCTGCTTTTGCAGTAAAGCCAAACTGAGCTTTATTCTGACTAAAATCTTGCTCCAGGATAGAAGCAAATTCAATATTTCTCCAGTGACTGGTTGGTCTTTTGGTAAAACCAATGACACCTCGCAAAGCCTTCTGTCTCAAGTTTATTTCCTGGTTAGTGGGATTGATAGTAGGAGTAAATTCTGTATCATATTGACTTCTTAAGAAGGATTGAATCTTTCCGGCTGATTTTTTTCTATAGGTAAGGTCAAGTTTTATATCATCAGCGGATTCAGATATTTGTGAAAACGACTTATTAATTTCATTGTTTTGCCGGGCATATGCAAGTGTAATACCAAGATCCAGGGCAGATTTTAATTTATCCATAGTAACCTTAAACCGACCACTGGCCCCTATCACCCAGGAATTAGTAGAGGAGATCCTACTTTCTGGAACAGAACCATAGCCATCGCTATTAAATTTTGTATTATAAGAAGTCCATAGGGTAGGATTGTCAAAGCTAAATGTCAATAATGGTTCAAATTTTGGATCCGGCTTCAACTCCTGGGATATTGCATTTAGATATTTTTCCCCTTTATTGAATTTTCGGATTCTTTTCAATTCATCCAATACAAAACTTCTTAGTGATAAAGGCTGTTCTAAGGGTGTTTCTATTAGCTTTCCAGTTGAATCATTTAAATAGAAATTGCGTCTTACTCGTCGGGCTCCCAGGAAATTTGAAGCTCTGATACCTTCATATACTACATCTGTGGTAGCTATTTTGTAATAGGCTTCAGGATCGATTGACCGTCCCATTACTTTGATATTAGACTTGTACCAGCTGGAAGAAAGCGAGTGCGGGGTATTAATATTAATGGACTCCTTTGTAATTGCTGGTTTAATCAAACCACTAAAAACCAAATCTTCGTTTATATCATCAGCTAATAACTTTAGTAACGCATCGCCTTTGATATCACATAAAATTAGGTTTTCTTCTGTCCATAGCCACGATTTCACTTCGTCTTCATGCAACTTACCTATTAGTGGCGGAAAATGGGAGAATTTTTTAATGATTGTAATTTCTGCAGGACCTGCTTTTCGTAAAAGCCGGGCCACAAAATCTTCCCATAACTGTTGTGATATTCTTCCTTGCCGGGTGATCTGATCATGATTTTTAATTGCTGGATTCACTGCAATTAAGTCAATAAATGCAGGAAACATGAGGTCCCCTTTATTCTTGAGAAACTTAGTACTATGTCTTGAAATTGAATCTAATACCACACTATCCTGAATCGTCTCATCAGTAACTGGATACACAAGATTACTTATTCGTTGCAATTGATTGATAGAGTCAAACTTCATTTCAAGTATTCCAATGCCTATTCCATTTGAGAAAGAGTTGGCTATCAAATTTGGTGCACCAGGCCGGGTTTTATTCCGAGGAACAAATTCTGCAGTTTGACTAATGGATGTTGGAGTTAATCGCTTTTGTAAATTAGCTACGATGGCATCTACACCGACTATTTTTTCTCCCAGAATTGCATTTTCACTGGCATCAAAATTTGATAATGCAATAATGGCATCTACCCCAGAATGCTTTAAATAGGCTATTTCTTTATCTATTGATTCTAATAACGGTAGAAATTGAAAGTCCTGAAGACTGTTTTTCGGTAAATCACTTTGCAGTCCAGGGTCTACCAATCCAACGAAACCAACCTTTATATTATTAAAATTTAAAATTAAATGCGAATGAAACAAAGTGGTGTCTTTCGATTTTATATTCGTGGCAAGCAATCGTATTTCCTTATAGTCATGTAGGAGTTTTCCCAGGTATTGGGCTCCAAGCATTAATTCAAAATGATAGGGCACAACTATGGAATAACCCAATTGATTTAAAACGGAATAATCTATCTGGGCCCTTTCTGTCAGATCTACTCCCAGGTAGCCCGTCTGATGGCCAAGGTCTACTAACACTTGCGGGGCGTTAGAAATAGATGATTTTATCTTTTGAAGTAGAGTAGATCTTACCGCCATCTCTCCAAGATTAATTGGTAACTCAAATAATCTGGCCGAGGCTCCTTCAATATCTATACGATTTACCTCACCTTTAGTCCATAGGTCTATTCTTGTAGGCCAAATTGCTCCTTGCTCTTCGACAATGTAAGCAGGTTCGCCATTTTTTACAGTCAAGGCATATACCGTGAGATCGACTTTATTCAGATCTGGAAAATATTGAGTTTGTCTTGGATTTCTTTTCATCATGTCCAATAAATTGGGATTAGTAAGCTGTGGATCCTGTAGCAATAATGCATTTAAAGATTTAAAACCTTCAACTTTATAAATGGTAGCTGAATCTTTTTGCTTGAGTATTTTAGATAACTCGTTTCCTTTTGGCTCATCCGAAGGTAAAAAAACGGCCAAACCTACTGCTCTCCAACAAGCATGGCTTACTAGTTTGAATGAATAATTTTCTTTGTTGGCTTGCTCAGTTACCAATTCGTGTTCCTCTTGGGATCTGGTGACACCTAATGCTCCAAAACTACCTCCTGTATATATTAAATTTACAACAGTAGTATCAGGATAGTTCTGTAATGCTGTCAACGGGTTTGCCAAAATAAGGCAGGTTAAGATTAAAGAAAAGACGCGCATTTTGAGATAAAATCTAAGTTTTTTAATCCAAAGATAAGATATTGACCAAACTGTTAATTTGCGTATAAACTTAAAAGTATCACTTTATGGTATCGATAAATACTGATTATAAATAATCTAACGATCTTTGCCCATATATACCGTTTACTATGAGGCTATTCATTTCGATTTTTATTTTTATTTTATGTAGTAATTCTATTAAGGCACAAGGTGCTCATCTCGGTCTTCGAATTGGTATCAATTCGGTATCCCTTAACGGCCCTGCTGAAGAGAATGCAAATTATAAACCGCAGTCAGGATTCCATATAGGCCCTACTTTTTCTTATGCGTTTTCAGATATTATGGGTCTTCGAGGCGAGTTCATCTTTTCGCAGAAAGGTTCCAGTTTTGAATATAGTGGCCCCAGTTATTTAAAGGTCAAGAAAAATACAGAATACCTTAATACCAGTGGCACACGTAATATGCTATTAGCTGTCAACAATAACTATATAGACATTCCACTCATGTTTTATACCCTTTTGTTTGAACACGTAGATCTATCTGTAGGGGGCTATGCCTCATTTTTGGTGGGTTCGTCAGTGAAAGGTGATTTGAATTATACTGGGAAAAGAGACAATAGCAATGCCAATGTAGGCCCTATAAAATATCTGATAGATGGAAATTATTTGCGGGATAAGGCAGGTCAGGTTAGTTCTAATCTTACTCAAATTATAAAAATAGAAGGGGATCAGGTTACTTTACCGCAGCGTATAGGAGCCTATTATGAGTATCGGGACAAACCGGATGGGAAGAAATACAATTTTTTGGATTATGGTCTTACCGGTGCTATTCACTACAGATTCAGCAGAGGGCTTTACTTTGGAGTAAGGTATCAAATGGGCTTATCAGATGTGAGTAATGATAAATTTGATATTAGTTACAAGACACTTAGCCCGAGTAAGGAATTTATTGTCAATCCTGCTAAATTCACAAACAGCTGTTTTCAATTTTCCATTATGCTACAACTTTAAGCAGATTTAGGAAAAAAGAGCTCAATGAAAATTCCATTTATAAAATACATCCAGGTAATTGGACAGGCCTTGCGTGGGGATTTGACTGACTATACGGTTGGCAATATCAATAAAGCCATAGTCTTATTGGCTATTCCTATGATATTGGAGCTAAGTCTGGAGAGTGTATTTGCTGTGGTGGACATGTTTTTTGTAGGAAAGCTTGGCCCTTCCGCAATAGCTACTGTGGGGCTTACAGAAGCGGTAGTTACTTTGATTTATTCAGCAGCGATAGGCCTCAGTACTGCAGCGACTGCAATGGTGGCCAGGAGAGTGGGTGAAAAAAATTATGAAGGAGCTAATCAAGCAGCTGTTCAGTCACTCATTATTTCATTTCTGGTAACTATCATTATTTCTATTTTGGGTGTAGTATACGCACCTCATATATTAAAATTTATGGGAGCCGCTCCTGATGTAGTGGAGCTAGGAAAAAATTATTCCCGGGTAATGCTGGGGGGGAGTGTAGTTATAATTTTTCTGTTTTTGATAAATGGTATATTCAGGGGGGTTGGAGATGCCTCCATGGCAATGCGCAGTCTTTGGTTGGCAAGCGGATCCAATATCATACTTTGTCCTATATTGATTTATGGTGTAGGTAACTGGTCAGGATTTGGACTGATAGGGGCTGCTATTGCTACTACTATTGGTCGGGGCATAGGAGTCACCTATCAATGTTATCATTTGTTTAAAGGTCGGGGCATCCTTAGACTTAAAAAATCTTTTTTCAAGCCTGAAATAGACATTATCCGGGGGTTGTTAAAAATAGCCTGGCCTGCAACTTTTCAATTTATTTTAGCTTCGGGCAGTTGGATAGTATTAGCCAAAATAGTAGCGGATACCGGAGGTACTGATGCCAGTGCAGGGTATCAAATTGCGATACGGAATATAGTATTTTTCATATTGCCTGCATGGGGATTCAGTAATGCCGCGGCTACATTAGTAGGTCAAAACCTGGGTGCAAAAAATCCTGACCGGGCAGAAAAATCAGTAATGCTTACTGCTAAGTACACTGCTGTTTTCATGGCTTTTGTTACATTTCTTTTTGTGATATTTCCAGTGCCCATCATTAAAATTTTTTCACATGAAAAAGCAGTAGTGGATGTAGGTGTTGATGCATTGAGGATAATAGGTACCGGATATATATTTTACGGTATAGGTATGGTGATGATGCAAGCCTTTAATGGATCAGGAGATACTAAGACACCAACATGGATCAATGCTGTTGGCTTTTGGTGTTTTGAAATTCCGTTAGCATATCTACTGGCAGTCTATTTAAAAATGGGCCCAATGGGGGTATTCATCTGTATTCCCATAGCGGAGAGTGCAATTGCTTTAGTGTGCTATTTGTTTTTTAGAAAAGGTAAATGGAAACTGATAGAAGTATAAAAAAAGGCCAATGAAAATCATTGACCATTTTTATACTATGGATTCTATACAGAATATCTTAACTCAAATGAGAAGTAAGCAATTTAGCCATATCAAACATGGATATCTGAGCTTTGCCACCGAATACAGGTGAAAGCTTTGCATCAGCATTGATCATCCGCTTGTTCTTTGCATCTTGAAGCTTATTGGCTTTGATGTAATCCCAAATCTTTTTTACTGCCATAGTACGAGGAACTCCTTTGCTTCCGATCACTGCAGCCAAGGCAGGACTTGGAGTAAGTTCCTTCATGAATGCTGCATTCGGTTTACGAGCAGCTTTCTTTTTAGGAGCGGCAGCTTTTTTAGGAGCGGCAGCTTTTTTAGGAGCAACGGCTTTTTTAGGAGCAGCAGCTTTTTTAGGAGCGGCGGCTTTTTTAGGAGCAGCAGCTTTTTTAGGAGCAGCAGCTTTTTTAGGAGCGGCGGCTTTTTTAGGAGCAGCAGCTTTTTTAGGGGCAGCGGCTTTTTTAGGAGCAGCAGCTTTTTTAGGGGCAGCGGCTTTTTTAGGAGCGGCGGCTTTTTTAGGAGCGGCAGCCTTTTTAGGCGCAGCTTTAGCAGCTTTCTTAGGTGCTGCTTTTTTAGTAGCTTTCTTTATTGTTGCCATAATTTTTTAAAAAAATAATTAAATGAATAAGCAGGGAAATTCCTGTTTACAAAGGACAAAAATATAAAAATCTTTAATATGTACGTAAAAAATTTATATTTTTTTCAAATGTGGTTCATTCACATTTCATTGGAGAATTAGCCAAAAACCTCCAAAACTATACCCATCATGTCGCAATAGATTTATTCGATGAAAATTAAATTTGAAAAAATTCTGGAATAATGTTTAAAATGTAATATCTCTAATTGATCCACCCTGGTGGTTTTCGTTGAGTTCTATAGGTACCTTCTGTACAAGGAGCCGATGCAAAAGGATCTCCTGAAAATGGGGCAGGAAGCATGATTGCTTTAGGTATAGCTCCATTTATTGGCTGGTTCATATCTATAGTTACCAGTCTCTTTCTATAAGAAAATACATTAAATACACCTAATATTTTTTCATCAGGGTCATTTACATTGGCGATATTAGGACTGAATAAAGTCTGGGCTGGAATATCAAATAGTGTTCCCCGATTTTCTGTTGACGCTTCTAAAGATTTAAAATAGGCATATACTTTAGGTGTGATCGCTCTTTGTTCAATTCTGATATAATATATTTTGGGAGGTGTGGCGTAAGGAACCCGTACAATATTTTGAGCCAATTCATTACCATCTTTTAGTCTATCCGATTGGATGATTACATTCTGATTATACTCAATATTCCAACAATCGGGAGGATAGCATTGCAATAGTACATCTCTGCCTTCTGCTCTACTGTATACTTTATCACAGTATATAGCTCGTGAATAATGCACCCAAGCCCACTGGTAATAATTTTCTACCCCCGGAATATCATGGGCTAATGCATAAATATTAAAACCATCGTAATAAAGATTATCCGCTGGTCTGAAATTTTCCCGGCTATAATTTACAATAAGACTATCAAAAGCAGGGCTGGCTTGCATGGTTTCTTTGTCTGAAAGATAGGTCTTGCCATCGGCAACTAGTTGTACCTGGTATGATTCACCAATTTTTCCTTTGAACAAAGTATCTTCTATTCCTTTGGTATTACTCAATTGAAACTTGTTTCCTTTACTATCTACTATAGTGGCAGTAGCTATAGGAGGTTTGGGCAAGATATAAGCACCATTGATAGTCACTGATTCAAGACTATAAAATACATTGGCACTAGCGTAGTCTTCAGTGACTTTTATATCTATACCAATGAATTTCTGAGTAGGAGGCAATGATGAAATATCTACCGGATACTGACACTGCCATCCAAAAAATAATACGCCTATAAGTATCAAATAATTCTTCATGGCTCAAATTTGAAATTATAGGTGAGTGAAAATATAGGACTGGGAAATACACTTATTTTGAATGGTTTGAATAAAGCTTGATTTGGATCGAAATAATAAGAGTATGCATTTTTTCTTCCATAAATATTGTAAATAGTTACTATCCATGATCCTTCCCATTTTCTTTCCTTCATAGATGGATTAGTAATTATCCAGGAAAAATCCAATCTGTGATAATCGGATATTCTACCATTATTTCTATCCGTGTACACTGGAATGTATTGGGTAGCATTTTTATAAAAACTTACCGGGGCGGTATAAGGCCTGCCCGTACTATAAGTAAAAGTCAAAGAAACAGCATTATGCTTTTCAGCTTGAAAATTTACTAAGGCATTTAATGTATGAGGCTTATCGATGATACTTCTGTACCAATTACCACTATTCAATTGTTGAATTTCAGGGAAGTCTCCTCTGATTTGCTGCAGACTTCGTGCATAAGTATAGCTAGTCCATCCGGTCATGATGCCTTTCTTTTTATTGAGCAGCACTTCCAGTCCGTAGGCTTTGCCTCTTCCAGGAATCAATTGAGTTTCTACATCCAGACTAGTATTCAAATCAGCCCCATTGATGTAGTCAAATATTTTTCTTTGCCATCTGTAGTAGCCTTCTACAGACCATTCCCATTGGTGACTATGAGTATCTTTGAACCAACCGATGGTAGCCAAATCACTTTGTTCGGGTGGTATATATTGATTGGCAGTTTGCCACCTTACATTAGGTAGGGGAGTACTGTTATTCGCTATCATGTGAATAAATTGATTCATTCTATTGTATCCCACTTTCACCGTCGCCAGAGGGCTAAATTTGTATCGAAAAGCTAATCGTGGCTCTATGGCAATATGATTTGATTCTATTCCACTAAAGGTAGTATAGCCAGTGATGGTATTGATTGCTTTAGGTGAACCTGCTTCATAATTGGCCAAATCAACAGGTCCGAGATTATTAAAATTTACTATCCGTATTCCAGCCTCTATTAATGCCTTGGAGTTCAATTCATATTCATCAGAAAAAAACAAAGCCGATTCTAACCCTGTTTCACGGGGCAACGTGAGTGATTTTATAGAAGAGCCTTCTAAGGGGGTTAAGGTTCCGGGTTTTATACCCCAATGAACTACGGATACTCCCATATTTATTCGTTGCAACGAATTAGGGCTATAGGTCCATTCTGCTTTCAGATTATGGTATTGTAAATTAGTTTTATAATCAAATCCACTTTTCAATTCATCAGATGAAGTAGCTGTTTTGTAATCCGTGCGGGCTGCAAGCAGGTTAAAATTAAGTTTGGAAGAAAAATAATGATTGTATCGCAAAGCCCAATTGATATGACCATATCGCAAATCAGCTTGCTTGGGCACTATACCTGCTATACTAATTAATGAATCTATCCGGTAAGAATCATAGCTTATATAATTCATTAGTGAAAGATTATCTTTTCCACTGAGGCGCCAGCTGATTTTGTTAGCTATGTCAAAAAATACAGGTCGATTATCAGGTAATCTTCTATCCCCAATAGATTTCAATAAGGCATTATTGTAGAACTTGATCAGGTATTCATTAAAAGAAAATCGGGACGATTGCATCCAGGCCATTTTATCTTTTATCAATGGTACTTCAGTATGAATTCGATTGGAGATAAGTCCTATACCGCCTTTCATTTTGAATTTTTCCATATCAGGCTCAGCCAGCTTTATATCCAAAACACTGGCATTGCGACCGCCAAATTTTGCCGGAATAGATCCTTTGTACAATTGAAGTTCACGGATACCATCTGTTGGAAGCAATGAAAACAATCCGAGTAAATGAGTTGGGTTAAATATAGGTGTATTATCAACGAAAATCAGATTTTGGTCCACAGATCCACCACGGATATTGATGCCATTAGCGCCTTCTCCTACAGAGGATACGCCAGGCAAATTTTGAAGACTTCTTAAAACATCGACTTCCCCCGCAGCCGGTGGTAATTTCTGCACGGCTTTCAGATTCATTATACTCACCCCTAAAGATGGACTTTCCAAATTACGGGAATCACTTTGGCCGCTGATCACGATTTCCTCTATTTGAGTGAGAATGCTTTCCATTCGTATGATGATGGGTTTTGTTCGATTGGTGATATCGTAGATATACGAAAATGGCTTGTAGCCGTACGTGGTGAGATTGACACGATGCTCACCGCATTTTACAGCTGCCTGGATTTTTCCCACCGAGTCTGTAGTTCTAAATGTTTCCAGTTGATCAATTTTCAATACAGCTCCTGCAATAGGATCTCCGGTTTGATCATCTATCACTTTTAAATTCAGGTAACACCCATTTTGTGAAAAAAGAGAACTTCCCCAAATGGTAAAAAGGAAAATGGAAATTATGTAACACCTCATCAATGAAACAGAAAAGGTACACAGAATGCGGTTAACCTAATAAAATCTTACAAAGAAAATAATTGGAATTAATTAACTATAATTTCTTTACTCGGTAAATATCCTATTCTATGTGCTATAGCTTTCATCTTTTCACCAGAATGCAGGGTAACAGGATGGGTATATACTTGCCAATTAGCAGGCTCATCATGTAGGGAGATAATCTTGTATCCGATAGATGCGCCTGTTGTAGATGTACTGAAGGTTACTGTATTTTTTTTCTTATTGGCCAACGGGTCCGCAGTGATAGGTTGTAGATCACCATTCCAAATCTGGCGAACATATTCTTTTTCTTCTATCAATCCTTTATCCTGCGTGGCTAGCATCCAGCGATTGCATTCATCACGAAGCTCTTTTAATTTAATTACATATTTTGGATCTTTTGCGATATTGTGGAGTTCATAAGGATCACTATAGGTATCAAAAAGCTCCTCAGGTTCTTTGGTCTTCCTAAACCATTGTGCTTGATATTCATTGAGTTTATGGGCTTCATTTAATCGTAATAGCTCTTTCATGATAGGCATTTGCTCTCTGTAGGATACGGCTAAATAATAAGGTTTTTCAGTTTGAAAATTCTTTAAATATTTATATCGTTGATCACGCACAGCTCTGATCATATCATATTTTTCATCGAATCGATCAGCGGCACCATGTATATATTTCCTTTTTTCTTTAGCTTCGTATTTTCCAAGAAAACTTCTGCCATCTATATTTTTTGGAGGTTTGACATTGGCAAGTGACATGATCGTGGGAAGAAAATCTATAAAGCTTATTAACTGACTATCTATCTGACCTGCACGCCATTTATTGGGAAAACGGATAATCATGGGAAGCTGCAAACCTGAATCATAGCAGAGTCTTTTTTGCCTGGGTAGCGGGCCACCATGATCGCTATACCAAAATATGATCGTATTTTCAAGTAATCCATCATCTTCTAATTGTTTAATGATCTTACCCACCTGATCATCCATTTCTTTGACATTGGAATACATGCGTCTGATATCTTTCATAGCTATGTCAGTAGTAGGTAAATAAGGAGGAACATTTACTTTTTGATCAGCATCTATCCATAGCGAATCATTGGCCTTTGCCCAGATTTGAGATTCGTGACATACTTCGAAATTGAAAACAGAGAAAAACGGTTGCCCCGGCTTTCTATTTCTCCAATGTGCATTTTGTCCACATTGATCCCAAGCTGTTACCGGAGCTACAAATTGATAATCTTGCTTTGCTCTATTCGTGCAAAAATACCCCTGCATCCGCATGTACTCACTGTGCATGTGTGCATCTGCAGGTGGCAATGCTTCATAAGGAGGTAATCCTGGTGGGAAAAACTTTATTTGAGCATTTACTGCAGCTGCAGAAGGTCTTCCTCCTGCCCAAAATCCAGTACGCATATGCTGGGCGCCAAAGCGAGTGGGATACAAACCCATAGCTATTGCCGCACGACTGGGAGCACAGACTCCTGAAGGACTGAAAACATGCGTATAGCTGACTCCTTCGGCAGCCAGTCTGCTCAATGTGGGTGTTTCAATACTACTGTCGCCAAACATAGGTAGTACTGGACTTAGGTCTTCTGCTACCAGCCACAATATATTTGGTCGCTTAGGTAATTCTGATTTCTCAATTTCAAATTTATGAGGCTTTGAGTAAAATGAAAGAAGTAATAATAAGCAGTATTGGATCATAATTATGAAAGGTATTAATGAGTAATTATTTCAAATAAGACTGTAAAGTCGAAATAATCGATAATATTATCCTGACATTTAAACTAAATTACTTTTAAGATATCTAATGAATAAATTTTAAATGATCAGGCTGTCCATAGTTTTAAGTTTTATCTTTTTTTTGGAAGGTGGTTTGGTATCCCAGTCACTTTATTATCCTCCTCTATCCACTGCTCAATGGAAGACAAAATCTCCTGAGTCCTTAGGCTGGAATATAAATCTCATACCTGACTTGATAAATTTTCTGGATTCTACCCATGCTAAATCATTCATAGTATTAAAAGATGGTGAGCTGGTGATGGAATACTATTTCCACGGACACGATGCGGCGAAGCCCTGGTATTGGGCAAGTGCCGGTAAATCACTCACTAGTATATTAATAGCCTTTGCCGAAGCAGATGGGAAATTGAATTTGCAGGATTCTTCTTTGAAGTACCTGGGAAGTGGATGGACTTCTTGTGGAATTCAAGCTGAAGAAAAAATCAAAGTTTACAACCATATAACTATGACTACCGGCCTTGATGAGTCTGTGAGTTTTGACTGTACTGATCCTACTTGCCTGATGTGTAAAGCAGAGCCCGGGACCCGGTGGTCATATCACAATTCTCCTTATACTCTCCTGGATAAAGTAATAGAAAGCGCAACTGGCCAAAACCTGAACTTATATTTTAAGAATAAATTGGGTGATAAAATTGGTGCTTCCGGTTTATTTATAAAATTGGGTGAGGATAATGTGTTTTGGAGTACTGCCCGCAATATGGCTCGATTCGGATTATTTGTTTTGGGCCATGGTGTATGGGATGGAAAAAAGATCCTGGATAATGAAACTTTCATAAAAAACATGTCCCAGTCTTCTCAATCGATCAATCCATCATATGGATACTTATGGTGGTTGAATGGCAAAGAGAAGTTCATATTGCCTGGCTCGCAATTAGTTTTTAATGGCCCATTGATACCTTCAGCACCAATGGATATGTTTGCCGCTTTAGGCAAAAATGATCAAAAACTATATATCGTACCTTCCCAAAATCTGGTAATTGTAAGAATGGGTGATATAGCCTTCGATGATAGCCCTGTCCCTATCAGACTGGACGAGCCACTTTGGAAAAAGCTTTCAGTGATCATGAACACTCCCACTCCCACCCATCTAATTCAAAATATTTCAAAAGAAAAAATAAGTTGGTACTCACGAGGAAATATCCACATTTTGAATGAAGTGGATGTAATGGATGTAACGCTAATGAATCTTTCCGGTTCCTTTATAAAGGTGCTGAAGGCAACTCATGAAATAGCCCTTGACGATTTTGCTTCCGGTATTTACTTTGTAAAGATTAAGAATAAGGCAGGCAAGATTTTCTTAAATAAAATACTTATCCATTAATTGTTAAGGCAAGAAAGGCTTACTTTCGCTGATATGAATAAAGCAATATTACTAGGAATCATTTTACTACTTTCTATGGCCATGACTTATCCTTCGTCTAATTCTCCTGAGATGAAACCCAAGGTTCTTCATCATGTAGTCATGTTTAAATTTAAAGAGGGAACTTCCACAGAAGACATAGACCAGATTATAAAAGCCTTTGCGGATCTAAAAAATAAAATTAAAACGATTCAATCTTTTGAGTGGGGCTTAAATAATAGCCCTGAAAATTTAAACCAGGGGTTTACCCATATTTTTCAACTCACCTTCAAGTCAGAAAAAGACCGTGATGATTATTTACCTCATCCAGATCACAAAGCATTTGGTAAAGTACTGGGCCCTCATCTGGAAAAAGTGATGGTCATGGATTATTGGGCAAATAAATAAATAGTCTCACAACTAAACCAATTAAAGCAAAAGATTTAGTTAATAAAACCTCAAAATAGGTTAACAGATCATTATTCAAGCCTTTGATACTGCAGATTTTAGGATTGTTAATTTTGCAGCATGAAAACAATGAAATTAATTATAGCTGCTATAGTAGTATTTACTTTGGCGATAGCTTGCAAAAACTCTTCTGGTTCAACTCCAGAAGCTACCACTGAAACTCCTGCAATGACTGAAGCATCTGCTGTAGCAGATTCAATGGCCACAATGATGTCTGACTCTACTATGGTATTTGCTTGTCCTATGCATCCAGATGTAAAAGGTAAATTGGGTGACAAATGTCCCAAGTGCAATATGGCCATGGTATCAGTTAATGATACTACCCATATGCATATGGATCATGCTCATTAATTTGATTAAAAAATAAGAAGGCAAATCAAATAACTCAGCTGCATTTTAAAAAAAATGCGGCTGTTTTTGTTTCACAGACTATTTGATCACATCAAACAGTCTTGAATATTTAATAGTAAAGCTCCTGTTTTCAAATCTGTCGAGGCCCCGATTTTCGTTAAACACCAGGAATAGTCCTGTATTACTTTGTCGTAACCATCCTAGTCTTAAGTTGATACTCCATTTATCCAGTACACTATTAAACTGGGTAAGACTTTGAATATAAATTCGAGGAGTGAAAGAATAGGATATTCTTGATCGTAGAATATTTGTATTAAAATCTCCCGAAGGTAGTTTTACCAAATTATTATTAACACCCCACTCAGAAGTGAATTTATCTCCCAGCCTAACATTTATTCCGGCAGTAGTACTTATCCTTTTTCCTCCAAAGAATCCGCCGATCACTTCTCTTAGGTTGAAAGAAATATTCTTACTGGTATTGGACATGATTACAAATTGTCCTTCACGGTGATTATAAGTGCCTGCCGGTACGAATATTTTTGAGGAAATTTCAAACGGTGTAAAAACACCTTCGGTTGTAAAGTTGATGCCGGTATGTACTTCAAACCCATTCTGCCATTCCCAGTGATTGTCAATATGTAAAAAACTGGTCTCTAATTTATGATTTGTATAATTCCAATAGCTGCGGTACGATACGTGTGGCCTTAGCTCCAACAGCCCTGCTTTGCCATTCATACGCAAATGATACAAGACTAACGCTTCTGGCTTCCGAAAACTATTTCGCAGTAGAAAACCAACTTCAGGATTGAAGCCATTGCCCAATTCAGAATAACCTACAACCATATTGAGTTTCTTCCATTCATAATTGTAGTTCAAAAGGAAAGAGTGGTCATTGGAACTAATATCCTGTGTCGAAGACTTGGCCAGAAACCCAGAAAGTGTGGCTTTGTTTCCTATGCCCCATTTTCCGTCCAATGCAAAAACCCGATTGTAGTGATCTTCATGGAGACCCAAATTTTCTTTATTGATAAAGGCCGCTCCTATACGAGATCGTTTGGCGAGCTCATGACTTACCCGGGCAATTGAATAATTAGTCTTTACTATTCCACTGCTTTCTACATCATCCGTAAACATAGAAAGCAAACCGATATTAGTATTGTGTATCTTTCCCGATAATCTGGCACCACCCAGTATAGGCACTATAGTACCATCATTTCCAATCCCTATCCTCCTGCTAAAAAACAAATCTACTTCACCAGGACTACCCACCCCAAACTGGCCTGCATTCTCCAAAAAAAATGGTCTTTTTTCTGGGAAAAAGAGATTGAATCGATCAAGATTTACTTGTTGATCATCCACTTCTACTTGAGCAAAATCAGTATTGTAAGTAAGGTCCAAAGTAAGACTGGGAGTAATACTGTATTTGATATCACCACCAAAATTAGCCTTTTGAGTAGAATGGGCAGGGGTTACAAGGTTGTCCGTCTTTATATTACCCAGAACATAAGGTATTATTTTTAGATTACCGGGACTTTGGAGATTTAATCCAGCCAAGGTGCCTTCGAGAGAAAGCCGATAAATATTAAATTCTACGGGTATGGGGGACCAATAGGCGGCTTCATTGTTTTTTTGAATATTGCGTTGAAAGTTCACTCCCCAGGATTGATCATTCCCACTATTGTATCTCAACGTTCTGAATGGAATGGCAAATTCAGCTGTCCATCCAAGATCATTAATTTTAGTCTTTACGGTCCATGAGGCATCCCAATTGAGATTTACACCGCCTATCCTACCTCCTGCCTGCCTATTGGAATTGATATTTCCCTGGCCTTCATTATCTACTTGTGCATCGTATTCAATACCGGCCGGGTTAGTACCAAAAACGAAGCCGTTTTGTCCATCTTTATAAGTATCCAAAATAAATAGGAACGCATCGGTAGCATCCAGTGAAGCATCTCTGCGGGAATCGGATATTATAATTTTTTCAGGGGTTTTATCATAACAGAAGACAGACAAGTAAAAGTATTCTTTATCGTACGCAATTCTAATTTCTGTCTTTTCACTAATAGGTTGACCAAGATGGGGTTGAGTCTGAATAAAGTCAGTAATGGGAGAAACTCCACTCCAAACAGGGTCTGATAATATTTCACCATCAATTACCGGCGGAGTACTAGTAAAATGAGTGATAGACATGGGTCGACTTACGACATAACCCGAACTACCAGATTGGGCTATGGATATCTTGACTAGTAGCAGGACAAATAAAGTAAGTGGTATATATCGCATATAAGAGAATCTAAACTATTTTGCGAATCTAATAAAATTCTAAAACAGTATTTAAACAGACCTTTTTGCGTTGACAACTTGCAGATAATTTTTTATAAAGGTTTAGAAAAGAACCTGTTAGCCCCTCTGATCCTTAAGGAGATGCGGTATATATTTGCTGGAGTTTCTCCTTTCAGAAGCGAGGAATTGATTTACCTTTAAAATGTCATTGGCATGATCTCTTCGTAACATGATTTCTGATCCAATTGAGCTATTTTCTTTCTGGGAAATTATATAGTTTTACCGATCATGGCTAAAAGTATTACCAAAACAGAATTAAAAAAATTACCAGTAATTCCGTATGATAAAATAAGACCCTTCCTCAAGACAGGTGATATTTTTTTTAGCTCTGGCAGCTATACCTTCTCAGGTATAATACAAAATCTCACGCGGAGTGTATGGAGCCATGTAGCGGTCGTGTATGTAGACAAAGAATTGGAGCGAGTCATGTTACTGGAGGCAGAGCCATATATTGGGATACGGTTGATACCGCTCTCAAAATATATTCACGATTACAACGGAAAAAAAAGACCTTACAAAGGCCAGATAGCCATTGCCCAATTAAAGGAAATGCCTGAACAAAAAATGTTGAATAAAGGGGTCAGCTTTGGGCTGGATGAACTCACCCGGCCATATGATAATTATGAGATCGCCAGGATCATGATCAGAATTCTTTTTAGAATCAGCAAACGGGAAAAAAACAAGGCCTATATCTGTAGTGAATTGGTACGGGATATGCTTGCTAAAGCTGGTATAGTCATTCAATACCATGATACCTATATCAGCCCACAGGAAATCTACAAGGACGATCGGATTGAAATGAAATATAGAGTATTGTAATAAATTTAATTATCTACAGATTCTCAATCTTTCTCATACCAATCGAATCTCACTGTGTTTTGAGAAGGCTCACCATTTGATGTAGCATATAATCCATACATACAACCTACAAATCCTCCGGCAGTTTCTGTACTTAAAAAGCTTCGATCCATGGATGATCTGAGCAATAGCCATTTGTTCTTTTTGACTGAATAGTAAAATGAATAACCTTTTTCATCCACCTCCATTTTAAAAATGATAGCGTTATTTTTTTTTCGGAGGGGAATGGAATTTAATAGTTGTGGATCATTAGCGGCATCTTTATTGCCAGGCCCCTTATACAATTGAACCACGGGAACTCCATGCATGGCAGATTTGCACATAAAGTAATAATGATTTTCATTTTGAAAAACGACTAATCCGGCTTTTTCATTTTCTTTCACCGTGTAAAACAACATTCTAGTAGACGCTGATCCATTCAAATGATTCTGACGATCGGCCACCATAGCCATATTATTTTTTCCCCTGATAGTTTCAGGCTGCAATTCAAGCTGGAGAAATCCTTTTTTGATGATATACCATTTTTTCACAGGGGTACGAAGAAAAGCATACCTATTGTTCAAAGTAGTATCGTCAAAATGATCAAGAAATTTTTGACCAACTGCAAATTCATTCACCTTAGTAGTAAATACTGCGCTTTCGATTTTGGGAAATGGATATCGATATTGTACTTCTTTAAAGTCGGGGTTGATTACCGGCCAACCATCAACCCACTTCAAAGGAGCCATAAATGTTTCGCGACCTGTATTGTAATGCCCACCTTCATACGGTCGGCATCCCAGAAATACAGCATACCATTCACCTGCATTGGTTTCTACCAAATCAGCGTGGCCTGTAGATGTTATGGGGTGCGGCCTTGTTGAATCCAGATCTCTTTGTGTGAGTATAGGGTTTTTATCATATGGAATGAAGGCATCATGTAACGACTTACTTCTGAATACAACTTCACTATGATGGTATCCTGTACCACCTTCGGCGCAATACAAATAGTACCAACCATCCTTTTTGAGTATATGCGGCGCCTCTATCCATACTGGTTTTTTAGAAATATCGGTACCACCATTGATTAAGATCTTCTCATCGCCTACTACTTTTAATTCATTTATGTCTAGTTCGTACATTCTTATAGTTCTATGGCCGGAATACAGAGACACATTCTCCGGTGGAATACTATTGTATAGAATGTATGCTTTTTCATCATCAAAAAAAAGTGAAGGATCGATGCCATTTACTTGTGGTATATAGACAGGATTGCTCCAGGGACCTTTAGGATCCTTAGCAGTAATGATAAAATTACCACCCTTATCTACTAATGTACAGGTGATATAAAATAAACCATCATGAGATCGAATAGTCGGCGCAAATAATCCCCGGGATACTCCAGCTCCGGCTAAATCTAATTGTTCTTTTCGATCCATGGCATAGCCAATCTGGTGCCACGAAACCAGGTCTTTGCTATGGAAAATGGGCAAACCTGGAAAATAGGCAAAGCTTGAAGTCACCAGGTAATAATCATCCTGTACTCTGCAAATACTCGGATCGGGATAAAATCCAGAAAGTATCGGATTAGAATACTCCGATTGAGAAATAGAAAGACTGGAAAGGAAAATAGAAAGCCAAAAAATATAATGCTTCACTTGAAAGATTTTAGAGAGTTACTTCAAAAACGAATAGATTCTAAATTTTGGTACAATTTAGTATTTAAAGGATAGAAATATACTCGAACTACCCTGGTTTCTATCATGGAGCTTAATTAATCAGGGTAATTAATCTTATCTTATTGCAGATCAGGTACGGGCAACAAATACCCTCCGAATAATAAGTAAGCCCAGATCAGCGTCCAGATTAAATTGAAAAACTGAGCTCCTACAAATGCCAGTGCAGGCTTGCCACTTCCTTTTCCAAACAACTCACTAAACTTAGCTTCCAATCCTATGGACACGAATGCCATGGCAAACCAAATCGTCCGGAAACCATTTAAAAACCCGGTCACCTGCTTGCCTTGTGCAGAGGGTATTACAAATGAAAAAAGTAGTGAAACTGCTAAAAACCCCAGCACGAATTTTGGGAATCGCTCCCAGATCAATATCCAATTATTTCCACCCTTCTTTTTTGACTCGGGGTTTTTAGTATAAGTCCACCAGGCTGCGATGAGTAAAGCCGCCACTCCCATTAATACATTTTGTGAAAACTTTACGATCACACCAGCCTTCAACGCAAGTGGTCCTACTAATTGTGAAGCCGCTGTCACAGAAGCGGTAGTATCTAATGTGCCCCCGAGCCAGGCACCGCCTACTATTTCAGGAATTCCAAAATATCTGATGATCCATGGTTGTAAAATAAGCATGGGCACGGCCATTAATAAAACAATAGTAGTCACATAAGATAGCTTTTTTTTGTCCCCCTGGATAGCACCGCTGGCTACTATAGCTGCGGAGACTCCACAAATAGAAACGGCGGAGGCAAGGATCACTCCCATTTCATCGTCCACACCTAATTTCCTGCTGAGCCATAAGGCGAAAGTCCATACTACTAATACTACCACTACGGCCTGAATAATACCCGGGAGGCCTGCTTTGATAATATCCGTGAACAATACACTACATCCTAAAATAACCAAGCCCGTTTTAATAAAAAATTCTGATCGGGCAGCATTCGTTAACCAATCTGGAGCCAGTTTTAAATTACTGATCGATAGCCCAAGTATCAATCCAAATATGACATACTCTATCCCATAGTAATTGATCGTTTTATTACCTGCAATGATCAAAGAAACAAGTCCCAATAGAAATATCACGGCGAAACCTTTGATGTAATGGATCGAGCTACTCGATCCTTTCACTGCGCCCAGTGCAAATAAGGAAAAGAGCACAGCTATTCCCAATAGTTTGGTCAGATTATCAACAGCCAATACTTTTTCGCTAAGCTCACCGAATGAAGACCAACCGTATGTAGCAGCCTTGAATGAAGACTCCGGCATAATAAATGCAGCAGTCAATACGCCAAGGATCAATATCGATGCGATACATACAGCCCAGATGTCTTCCGACCATTTTTTATAAAAAGGTTGATTTTCCATACGTAAGGTTAAGCCACAAAGTAAGAAAAAATAGGAGGGTTGTAGAAGGTGCCTGTAAATAATTTAAAAATAATAGATACATGCATTTTTTTAATAACTCGCTTTGTAGCAATTTGATCTTAAAACAGAAATTGTAAAGATTACATCTAGCGAGAGAAGAAAATAAATCTGATTTTGAATTGTTTACACTAAATAAAATTATTTCAATAAGACTAGTTCTAGAAATGGAGAACAATATACAGGAATGACAAGTCAGATTGATCTCTCAATTCCCAATTCTAGCCCCCGCAACTCTGCCAATCCTCTCAATCTCCCAATAGCACTATACCCGGGATAGGTACTCTTATTCAGATCGTCCAGCATTTGATGGCCATGATCAGGTCGCATGGGCAAAGAAATATTTCGCCGCTTTTGGAGTAATACTATTTCTTTCATCACCGCATACATATCGGTATCCCCTGTCAGGTGATCTGCTTCGAAAAAGTCACCATTACTATCACGCTTAGTATTGCGCAAATGCAGAAAATGAATATGATCTCCAAACCGTTGGATCATCTTTACCAGGTCATTCTCCTTACTTGCCCCGTAGGATCCCGTGCAAAAGCACAATCCATTCGATGGCGATGGCATACTGGCAATCAGGTCGGCAGCATCTTGCTCAGTACATACTATCCTGGGAAGTCCAAGTACCTGATAGGGAGGATCATCAGGATGGATGGCCATTTTTACACCATGCTTTTCTGCTGTGGGAATCACTGCCTCCAAAAAGAGTCTAAGATTTTTCTTTAAAGTATCCCGATCGATATGTGCGTATGAGTCTAACAGGGACAGCACTTGCCCGGCAGTGAAGGCATCTTTACTGCCCGGCAAACCCTGTAAGCAACTTATATGTACTCTGTCTTTATCTTTTTGGGAAGAACTATTGAACCAGTTTTCTGCCTTGGCTATTTCTTCCTCAGAGTAGTCGTTGGCTGCACCTGGTCGCTTCAACATATAAATATCAAAAGCTACAAATGCTGCACGCTCAAATCGCAAAGCTTTGCTTTTATCATTCATTTCATACTCGAGATCAGTGCGAATCCAATCCAACACGGGCATAAAATTGTAAGTAATCACCTGGAGCCCGTATGCGGCCACATTTTCAATACTGGTATTATAGTTGGAAATATGTTTTTCAAAATCACCGGAGCGCTTTTTGATATCTTCACTCACGGGTAAACTTTCTATCACCCTCCAGCTCAGACCTTCTGCTTCTATCATTCCTTTGCGAAGATTGATTTCATCGGTGGACCAAATTTCACCAACAGGGATATGGTGCAAAGCGGTCACTATTCCCTGGCAGCCAGCTTGCCGGATATCCCGCAAACTTACCACATCCTGAGGCCCATACCACCTCATCGTCTGATGCAAACTCATTACTGTTTTTTTATTAAATGATCGTACTCGCGCACAGCTTTGATAAAAGCGATTTTTAGATGACTCTTTGATTTAGCCTCATAGTAACAAAGATCTTCTACACCCAATAATTTGCCAAAAAACACTTTATACTTTAAGGAATATTCTACGGAGCCAGTGTAGCCCTTATATCTGAATTCTCTTTTTATCATGTATTTGAAAATTTGATATGTGTAAATCTAAATGTAAAAGTTGACAACACAGCAAAGAAACGATCTTTTTTACAGATCTGTTTTTCGCGGGTATTGAAGGGTGTAGGGCAAAGTACAGAAATATCATAAATAGTACATATGAGTGGGAAAACTTATAATGATAGTTCCTGGCTCCTAAAGGGATGCAAAAACATTTTTTACAGGCTTTTCTCCAATTTAGGTCGGTGGGATTTACTTAAAACTGCATTATTATCATTATTTGTCAAAAAAATATCCCATTTAATTTTTTCTACGCTGATATATTTTGTCGATGGATTTTGCCAATGACCAGTCTTTATCAGTGACTTTATTGCCGGCGCTATGCGTACTTAATTTTATATCTACCCGATTCCAGATATTAGTCCATTCAGGATGATGATCCATTTTTTCACAGGCAAATGCCACTTCCATCATGAATGACATGGCATCAGGAAAATCTACAAATTGGAAACTGGCAGTCAGCTGATCTGTTTTTTCAATCCACATTTTTTAAAAGTTTATTTTTGAACGATTTTAATTCAATGAGTGTATACAAGTATACCAGCTTTTATTACTAATTTTATTTTTAAATAATTATATATGCGCATTCTGATCATTTTACTTTTTTGCAGTACATTTTTGGTAAATGTAAAAGCCCAGCAACCTGAATCAAGAGCTGAGCGTGATCGTCGCATGGAATGGTGGCGGGATGCAGGGTTTGGCATGTTTATACATTGGGGCGTGTATTCTGTGCCTGCAGGAATTTACAACGGCGTAGAATCTAAAGAAATTGGGGAGTGGATTATGCACACCATGCATATACCTACCCAGGATTATGAAGAGTTTGCCAAACAATTTAATCCTCAAAAATTTGACGCAAAAAAATGGGTAGCTATTGCCAAAAAAGCAGGTGTAAAATATATTGTGATCACTTCTAAGCATCATGATGGCTTTTGCATGTGGGATAGCAAAGTGACTACCTACGATATCATGGATACCAGCCCATTTAAAAGAGATATCCTTCGTGAACTTACTGATGCCTGTAATGCCGCCGGGATAAAAATGTGCTTTTATTACTCCATCATGGACTGGCATCAGCCAGATGCAGAATCAAAGAAAAATTATGCTCATCAGAATACGGAGAACCCGGACTGGAATAATTACCGGGAGAATTATTTAAAACCACAATTAAAGGAATTGATCACCAACTATCATCCTGCCGTGCTTTGGTTTGATGGAGAATGGATTCCTGAATGGACAGAAGAACAAGGAAAGGATCTATATCATTTTATTAAAAATATGGATTCTAAAATCATTATCAATAATCGCATTGGGAAAGGCCGGAAAGGCATGCAAGGCATGAATGAAAATGATGATGCAGCCGGTGATTTTGGTACCCCAGAGCAAGAAATTTTAAAAGGCACTTCCAATGCTGACTGGGAATCATGCATGACCATGAACGATACCTGGGGATATAAAAAAAATGACAATAACTGGAAGTCTTCTGAAAAACTCATTCAAAACCTAATTGATGTTGCTGCAAAAGGTGGAAACTATTTGCTCAATATCGGTCCCAAATCTGATGGAACGATTCCAGATGAAAGTATTGATCGGTTGGGTGATATGGGGAAATGGCTGAAAATAAACGGTGAGGCAATTTATAATACACGAAGCCGATCAGACTTTGCAGAAGGCGACCATTATAAATTTACGGTGAGTAAAGACGATAAGTATACGTATGTAATTGCTGAAAATCTCAAAGGCCCTACCGCTACCATATTAAATATAAAACCCAAACCAGGTTCCAATATGTATATGCTGGGATCTAAAAAACGCTTAAAGTGGACGCAGCTTTCCAATGGAGATTATTTGATTACGTTACCTAAAAAAATGAAAAGTAAAGTAGCCAGTGTAATCAAAGTAGTGAATTGATTTTCAATAAGAAGGCAACTAATCCTGAATGTCTATCCATCCATTTATTTGCGATATTTGCCCAATAATTATTATTTATAAATGAAAGGACTCTCATGGGCTGCTACGTACAAATCATTTGATGCTTGAATGACGGACTCCCCTCTAAAAAAATAGAGCGTGGCATCCGATTTTTCTCAGTGGAAATGGTATGACTACTTTCCCCATTTTTATATAGAGTAATTTAATTATGATTAAGGTTGGGGGACAATTCAATGATTACAGTATACCTTTTCCTACACCAATCCCAAAGTTGTGGTTTAACCTAAATTTTGCATTAGAATTTCTATGCAAAATCTGAGGTGTTGAAAATGAATTATTTATATTGATTAAAATGGTAAGAAATAATTACATTTTCAAAACTCATGTCTGGTGACTCCAATAGTCGTATCAGATCCATACGATAAATGTAGGGATGCTGATATTCATCATCCGCACTCATAGGAGGTTAACCTCGATAAATAGTTGGTTTTCAATTCAACTATTTCATTGACCGTTGGCAATTTTTGCTTCAGCTGCAAAAATTGGGTTAAAAATATTTATTTAATGAAATGGGTCTAATCCTGACATTGATTTGTATTATCTAACTTTATTAAAGTCAATCTAACTAGTTCAAAATCAATCGTCAATTGAGCTTAGAAAAATCTAAACATCAATTTGGGATTAAATATAAAGAGCTCCTCCAATCTCTTAGAGAAGCTCTTTATTAAGTTCTAAAAGGTTAACTAACCATTATTATAATTTGATAAACTTCATCGAACCGAGGCTCTTTCCGTTTTGTACAAAATGTAAATAATAAGTACCTGATGAATATTTGCTGATATTAATATCAAACTGCGACGCAGGAATTTGATTTTTGTCAAACCGGATTGCATCGATCTGTCTGCCATAGGTATCAAAAACTCTTAATAACAGATCCTCCTTATTTGTGAATGAATGTTGTACCGTAATTCTATTGATGCCAGGATTGGGAGAAATGCCTTTTACATAAGTCAGTAAAGCAGCGCTTGATTGATCATCAGTAGGTGTAGTACCTGTATTGAACAATTTCAAAACTTCAGCAGCCGTCAACGCTTTGTTATAGATCTTCACGTTGTCTAAGGCACCATTGAAATATTGACCTCCTTCAATAGGATTGCTTCCAAATACTAATGGATGAGTTGTACTATTCAATGTTCCATCAGCGGGTTTGCGCTTGGTTTCAATCCCATTTACGTAAATGATATCATTGGTGCCATCGTGCACCATAGTCACATTCCACCATACATTCTTTACCAATTCATTACCATCACCGCTATCCATATCTGAAATAGCATTGGTAAACTGTGCATTTTTACTATTGGTAGTCCAAACGATTTTCAGATGTTGTGGAAGAGATATTTTCCAGCGTTGACTCCAATGACCAAAATCAATGACATATGCCTCTGCATCGGCAATATTTTGTCCATCAACACGAATCCAAAAATTCAAAGTAGTATAATCTGAGATCAACTGTACTGCATTATTGACATAGACTGAATCTTTGTCTCCATCGAATTTGATCGCTTTTCCACTCATACCTTCATGTGTAATAAAAGTAGGATTACCACCGATCGAACCATGATTGGCATATGGCGTAGCATCATTCGCATTGTCATCAAAAGGATAATAGGCGATCAAGCCTGCCTCACTGGTGACAATTGCTTTTAAAGTAGTCACCGTATTTTCTGCTTTGGCAGATTTATTACCAGCGACATCGTATGCATATACTTCGAATGTATAAGCTGTCTCTGCTTTTAATCCGCTCACAAACTTAGTCACATTCGGTGCATAGACTGTATCAATGACTTTACCATCCTGCAACACAACATATGCATACACGGCTCTATTATCAGTAGATGCTGTCCATGATAATTGCACAGAATTAGATCCTGCCTGGGCTAATAAATTACCAGGTACCGAAGGAGCTATCGTATCTCTTGATTGTTCCTGACCCGTAGTTACTTTTAATGAAGAAATATCAGATTCATTACCGGTGGTATCTATTGCAGAAACTCCGAATTTGAATGTGGTAGTCGCAGGTAATCCCGTTATAGATTTATTTGTATTTGAAGTGCTACAAAGCAAGGTGTCATTTTTATAAATATTATAAGCAAGTACACCTACATTATCGGTGGAAGGTTGCCATGTAAGATTAACAGTAGTAAATGCTACAGTGGCGGTAAGGTCTAATGGAGCAGTGGGCGCAATAGTATCGGATTCTAATATTGCTTCATTTTGTTGGTTATACAATGCCAATACCTCAGGGGCAGACAGTGCCACATTATATACCTGCACTTCATCCAATGTACCATTAAAATAATTAGTGACATCAATAGGGTCATATCCCATGCCGAATGGTTTAGTCGTATTATTCAATCCACCCGGTGCTGGTTTACTATTTTTCAATATTCCATTCACATATATATTATCCATTACAGTATCATGTGTCATTACTACATGTCTCCATTTACCGATAGGCATTGGTACTGAATCTGTATCCATATCTTTTATACCACCTGTGCTATTTGTGGTAAATACAGGCTTACCGTGAGATGGGAGCGATATCTTCCATCTTTCTTGCCATCCTCCATTTGACAACAAATAGGCTTCGCCTTGAGATGGCAGTTGATTTACTTTCACCCAAAAGCTTATTGAAGTCAATGGCGTATTTAATTGAGCAGAATTATTGGCGGTCACTTGACTATTATTAAAATCATAAGCTCTGTTTGATTTATTGAATCGATCTTTAGCAGCTATAGCACCATTTACTATCGCATTATTGGCATAAGGAGTAATATCATTACCATTATTGCTAAATGGATAGTGTGCTACTAATGTACCAGAGAATTCCGGAGCTGTTTTTTGCAGATCATATAAAGCTAAGATCTCAGCATCTGATAATGCCTTGCCATAAACTTGAATATCATCAAGATCACCATTAAAATTGCCAGCTCCATCTATTGGATTGTAAGCGATACCCAAAGGTTGACCTGTCTTACCCAATGCGCCACCTGCAGCAATACTTTTTTTCAACAATCCATTGATAAAAATTTTATTACCTACCGAGTCGTGTGTGACAGCAACGTGCATCCACTTACCTACCACCAATGGTACTGAGTCTGTATCCATATCTTTGATACCCCCTGAGCTATTGGTAGTGAATACTGGCTTACCATGTGAAGGCAATGAAACCTTCCATCTCTCTTGCCATCCACCGTTAGATAATAAATATACTTCGCCCTGAGCTGGAAGCTGTTTTACTTTGGCCCAAAAACTAATGGTTGCATTATCAGTCTGCAGTGCAGATGAATTAGATGCGATTAGTGAATCCGTACCCGAAAAACTCATTGCATTCGAACCTAAACCAAATCGATTCATTGATGGTATGCCGCTACCTGTTGCATGATTAGCAAATTGTGAATCATCTTTTCCATTGCCATTGAGTTTGTAGTCAGCTAATAGATCAGAAACTGAACCAGGAAATTTTGATTCATTGGTAAATAAACCTGCGATATCCGAAGCAGTTAATGCATAATTGTATATATGTACCTCATCTAATGAACCGTTAAAATAACTTCCATTATCTATGGGATCATATCCGATACCTAAAGGCTTACTGGTTATATTCAAATCACCTGCTGCCGGCTTACTATTCTTCAGTACACCATTGATATAAATTTTATCATCGACCCCATCATGAGTCATGGCTACATGTTTCCATACTCCTAGTGGTAAAGGAACAGAATCCGTATCCATATCTTTGATACCACCTGTGCTATTCGTAGTAAACACTGGCTTGCCATGTGATGGTAATGAAATCTTCCATCGCTCCTGCCATCCTCCATTGGATAGTAAGAAAGCCTCCCCATTACCAGGCAATGCATTTACTTTCACCCAAAAGCTAATACTGGTTGTAGGTGAATTTAATGGAGAAGAATTAGGTGCTTTGATGGTGGAGTTGACACCATTAAAGCTAAAAGCACTGTTGCCATATCCGAAACGGTCGGTAATCGATTTTACATTAGTTAGGGCAGCATGATTGGCATACGATGATGAATCAAAACCAGAGCCATTAAATGAATAAGATGCCACCCTTTCATTTGCTACCACAGGTGCAGTACTTTGTACAGCATACAATGCAGCAACCTGCACATCAGTAAGTGGTATATCAAACAATGTCACCTCATCCAAAGCACCATTGAAATAATTGGTATTATCGATAGGATCAAAACCAATTCCAAATGGTTTAGTGGTAACATTCAAAGCTCCCACTACTGGTTTACTATTTTTCAAAACACCATTGAAATAAATTTTGTCAGCAGCTCCATCGTGTACCATCACTACATGTCGCCAAATACCTAAAGGTAATGGCACTGAATCGGTATCCATATCCTTAATACCTCCGGTGCTATTGGTAGTGAATACAGGCCTGCCATGCGAAGGCAGTGATATCTTCCAACGTTCTTGCCAGCCACCATGGGACAAAATAAAAACTTCACCCTGGGAAGGCAGTTGATTTACTTTTACCCAAAAACTGATCGAGATATTAGGAGTATTGAGGTAGGCCGCATTATTGACTAACAGGGCACTTTGTTTACCATCGAATGATAGGGCCTGGTTAGCAATACCAAATCTATCTTGAGTAAGTCGTGCCCCATTTACCACAGCATTATTTTTACTAAGGGATGCATCGTTTGCATTGCCGGAGAATGAGTATTGTGCTATGGGTACGGGAGCTTGTGCATATATGCAAGCAAGGCTTATATATAGACACATAAGGGTCATTAAAAACTTAAAATTCAATTTCATAAGGGGAAATTTTAGATTATAAAAAATTATGCAATAAGAAGTGTTTATAATTTCACGAATTGAGCTGAAGCCATAGTCAGGCCTGAGCGGATAGTGAGATAGTAAACACCGGATAAAAGATTGTTGATATTTAATTTATATACTTTAGCATTGGATAGTGTATTCACTTCAAATTGTAAACGGCCTTGTATATCGAAAATTTTGATAGATGATTTTACAGATGATGTAAATGGAAAAGTAATAGCTAATTCATTCGCAGCTGGATTTGGTGACAGCTTTACTAATGAATTAAAAACTTTTGGTATTCGTTTAAATGCGGTAGTATTTTGTTGGTACAGTGAATTTGCAGAGACAGGGCTCATCGCAAAATCAAATAGTTTCACTTCATCGATCACACCTTTAAAATTGTAATTGGTATTGTCAGGAAGCATCTGCCCCATCAAAAAAGGTAAACTGGAAGTGTGCATCAAGCCAGTTAGAGATTTATATGCAATTAATTCTCCATTGATATAGAGTAGCATCAGAGATCCATCATAGCTTGCCGTGACATAATAAAAGCTATCTATGATGAAAGGGAAAGGAGTATCAAGATCTGCTATGGCATTAACTGTATTGACTGTCCATCTCAATGTTTTATCTGGAGTAAAAGATATCTTCCATCTATTCTGCCAACTACCATGAGACAATAAAAATGTTTCATAGTCGGGTAATCGAGCAGCATTAAACCAACAGGCAACGGTGATTGCATTTTGGACATTAAGTACGGTACTATTAGTGACTTTTACATTTTGAGTGCCACCATTGAAATAACATGCTTTGTTGGGAGATCCGTATTTATCAGGAACATAGGCAATACCATTTCCCTGCCCGTGCAATTGATTACCACTGAGATCATCGGCATTACCATTGAAGGGATAATAAGCAATGAGGTTTCCTGAAACAGTACTAAAATTTTTCACTAAGATGGTAATAGATGATTGGGTGGTCAGGTTGCTACTATCTCTTACGGATACAAAAATGGAGTATATACCTTCCATATTTGGTGCAGTCCACGTTACTTTATTATTCATACCATTAATAAAAGTTCCATTTGGTGCTGTCCAGTTATAAGTCAAAGAATCCTTATTAGGGTCTGTGGCAAAACATGTCAGCATCACTGCTCCATTCGTAGAAACATAATTTGTACTTTTATCTATAGCCAAGATGACAGGAGGTAAATTTATTATAGACACAGCGCTCAAAGTAATCTCAGCAGAATCTATATTCCCTTTATTATCAGCCACTTTCACGCTTACAGTCGCAGTACCTGTTTTATCAGAAGAGTGCCATTGAATCACATCACCCAACCCAGAAATAAATCCATTATCAACATTCCAGGAATATATTGTATTTCCATTGGGATTTTCAATAGTCGCATAGATTTTGACACTATCGTTTATTTGAATTATCTGCCTTACAGCTGCCAACGATTTAATCCTGATAGGTTTTGTATAAGAATTTTTTGATTGCTGATAGTCAACGACTACATCAGCTATCATCATTTTGTTTCGTACATAAGTTATGGTTCCATTTGCAGGAGTGATTGATATTAAAATAGCTTGATTAGGTGGAATCGATATGCTGGTAACACCAGATTTATTTTGTGCAAGGAAGGACTCTGATATAGCATCATAAATATTAGATGATTCATTTCCTATCTCGATGGCTACTGATTTTAATTCATTAAATGGATTGTACAACAAATACGTAGGATAGGCGCTGTCATGAAAGAAATCTGTTTTCAATACATCCAGTTTCAAAATCTTCTCTACATTGGTTTTTTCTATCAAGCTTCCCAGATAACCAATCGATGAAGTACTATATAATGATAAGTTAGTAGCGGCCCACCCGCCTTTCAATGCATCACCCGTTGAGACCGGTGACAATCCATTTTGTTTTTCTCTCAGAGCTTCGTAACCTATCACTTGATTCGGATCATTTGCATTAGACCACGTAGATGCATCCTGCAATTGATTAGGAAGGAATCCTGGATAAAATAACCTGGTCGCATTGGCCAGATTCAGTATCCATTTACCTATAGCTTTGGCAAATCGTTTATCATATCTCACCAAAGGCAATAAAGCAGCTGCTTGTTGCACTCCATTCAGTTGAAATGCATAATCATTTCCCCCGTCATTTGCTTCACCTACCAATCCGGAAACATCGAAGCCTCCCCAATTGCCAGTTATGGTACCCCACCCTCTCAATGGCCCTTTATCAAATGACCAATTAATCATTTTAGTGATATCATAGGATGTACCGATCTCAGCATTCATGCGGGCGGCAGTATAAGTTCCATAAGGCAATTGCAATTCATAAGATGGATTGGTGGGTAATGAATTGAAAAATTCCATCGCCCATTCAGCTCCTTTTAGATATTCTTTATTATGTGTCTTTGCATAAGCCTGGTATTGAATCCAGGCATAGGCACCGGCGGCTTCAGGTTCTTTCACTCCATTTGGATTGCCCTGCATGGTATTGAATTTCCATGCACGGTAGTTCATATCAGGTATTCGCCATGGTGTATCCACACCGCCCATTTTTTTTATGGACTCCAAAAAACGATCTGCAATCGAGGCGAATTGAATATTTTGCTCTGCATTAATCTTTGGATACAAATCATATAATTGAAAGAAAAAAACATTGGGCATCACATCATACCACCAATCGTTTCCACTAGTGGCACCTGCACTATTGAGATATATATTTTCACTATTCTTTTTATTAAAAAAGTCCTGGCTGAGTAATATCCAATTTTGATTGTATTGATTGCTTTTATCTATTCCAACTAAAGACGCGCCTACTAATGAAGGTAAAATATTGATTGCTTCATTTCCAAAGGATGGACTACCTATATATGATTTTAACTGAATTATTTTATTCTCCGGATAATTAATTCCATTTGACCCTATGGATGAAAGTGGAAAATATAAACCTGATTTATTCACATCATACACCATGGAGTCATACTGTCTCGCTACTTTTTTCCAATCCCGTAAATTATAAGGGGCAGGAAGATCCGGCATTTGATTGATTCGTAAAATATTGATTTGATTTGATTGACTTTGAAGACTGCCTGATAAAAAACAATATTGTAAAAGGAAAAAGAAGATCTGGCCGTAATTATACTTCAATAGTTAACATTTTGGCGAAGGTTAGGATTCAAATCAATTTCTGTTTGAGGTATTGGAAACACTTCATTTTTTCCAATTTTAAATTCAGGTATAGCTTGGGCGGCTAAGCCCCAACGTACTAAATCAAAAAACCGGTGCATCTCAAAACCTAATTCTACCTGTCTTTCATGTCTGATGGCGTCGATCATGGTCTTTTTATCTGTAGTATTGATTTTGGGTAAAGAAGTAAGTGGATTAACAGCCTGCCCTCGTGCCCGTGCCCGTACGATTTCAAGAGGTATTTGTGCTTCAGTTACTTTACCCGATTCTGCTAGTGCTTCTGCTTCCCACAACAAGACTTCTGCATATCGGATAGCTGTATAATTAATATCGCCATCTGCTTTTTGAGTAACTGTGCTATCGGCTTGTAAGTATTTCCTTACACTATAATGAGTAGATGAAAATGAGTTCTTATATTCGACACCAAAATAATCTTCATCTTTCATCACAATTGTATACTTACGGCGAGGATCATCATTTTCATAAACTTTAACCAAAGCATCTGTAGCTTCAGCAAATCCATAGCCTCCCGTAATTTTTTTTGAGTACCACCATTGATTCAAGCTATTACCAATGCCCAGTTCGAGATTGGTGTGTTGAATTTCCCATACGGACTCACTATTATTTTGAGTCTTCTTACCAAAATTATCTTCGTAGTGAGGCACCAAAGCATAAACATTTAATGCTTTAATCCTGGAGATATATTCAATAACCTTATTCCAATTCTTTTGATAGAGGCATACTTTTGCGGCCAAAGCGAGTGCAGCACCTTTAGTAGCTCTGCCGGTTTCACTGGTTGGTTGTAAATCAGGTAAAAGATCAGCAGCGCGATCACAATCAATAAGCAATTGCAAATAGATATCAGCAACAGGAGTACGTGGTGTCCTCAATTGATCCGGTGGTAATATAGTAGTAAACAAGGGCACATCACCAAATACCTGAGTCAATAAAAAATAATAGTATGAGCGCAAGAACAGGGCTTCACCTGTAATGTGCTTTTGTGATATGGCGTTGAACGAAATGAGTTTTATTTTATCCAATACGAGATTGCATTGTGTAATACCACTGTATTGAAGCTTCCAAAAATCATTGATCTCTTGTGTTCTTGGAGTATGTGTAAGTGCATCGATCTCTACTAAACCAGCCCTTGATCCATCACCCCCCGTAATAGCTTCATCGCCAGCAAGCACGCCGAAAGCCCAATAAAAATTATTATTGTCATTGGAAAAAGTAAGTGGCTTATAGGCTGCATTGACTGCTTGAATGGCATCTGCTTCAGTCTGAAAAAATGATCCTGCATCTAGTGTAGCAATTGGTTCTTTATCTAAAATACTATTACATGCAGAGGCTATCAGCAAGATTAAAATCCGACAATATATTTTGATTGATCTCTTCATTTTTAAAAATCAAGTTTTAATCCAATGATCAATGTCCTGGGTGCTGGTACAGTACCCCAGTCGATGCCAACCGCAAGATCTGATGATATTCCTGTTCCTTGCGTATCATTAGTATTGGCTTGAATTTCGGGATCAAGGCCTGAATATCTTGTCCATGTAAATGCATTTTGGGCTGTAGCGTATATTCTACATGCTCCTAGGACATTCAATTTTAAAATATCATGAAGATTATAACCAAGGGTGATATTGCGAATACGGAAATAAGCCCCATCTTCCAGCCATCGCGTGGATGCTCTACGATTGCCATTGCGGTCGTCAATACTTACCTTAGGAATGTTGGTATTGGTATTGGTTGGTGTCCATCTATTGAGTATTTCTTCATACGAATTAAACCCACGTGATTGGGTTTCATATGCAAAGTTGCCATAGAGAAAATAGACATCATTGCCTTGAATGCCTTGAGCCAGCAAGGAGAAATCAAAGTTTTTCCAGGAAGCGTTTGCACTTACACCATAGGTAAACTTTGGGAACGGACTTCCCACGTGCATCCGATCTTTATCATCTATCTTATGATCACCATTAATATCAGCAAACTTTACATCCCCTGGTCTGGTATCCACAGTTTGAAAGGCACTATTGTCTATCTCATTTTGAGTCTGAAATATCCCTTGCATTGTCCACAGATAAAAAGAACCTACAGGATACCCGGCTTCTGTGCGCGTCAATGGTCCATCAGATAGTCCAAATCCCCCCAATATAGGTTCGCTACTCGCTATACTAATCACATTATTATGGATGGATGAGATATTAGCACCAATGGTATAATTAATTGCTTTGATTTTGTTTTTATAGATAAGGCCAAATTCCAGACCTTTATTATCCACTGATCCTGCGTTGACATACGGAGGCTGGCCTGATCCACCGGCTTGTGGTATTGGTACCCGTACTAACACATCATCGGTACGCTTATCGAATGCATCCATCACGATTGAAAGTCTGTCTTTCCAAAGGCTAAGATCTAATCCTATATTTTTTTGAGTGGTAGTTTCCCACTTTACATTACTATTACCGGTTTCTTCAATAGAAGCGCCGGTCACACTTTTATCTCCAAAAGAATATACTCGTTGACCCGTAGATACTAATGAACTATAAGGATAAATTCCTATTTCCTGGTTACCCAATTTTCCCCAGCTTGCTCGCAATTTTAGGCTAGATACAAATTGTATGTTTTTCATGAAGGACTCATTGCCAATATTCCAAGCGACTGACACAGAAGGGAAATTTCCCCAGCGATTATTGGGTCCAAATCTTGACGAACCATCACGACGCACCGACGCACTTACCACATATCTGCTGTCATAGGAATAGTTTCCTTGAGCGAAGAAAGATAACAAAGACCATTCGGTAGCCAGGCCAGATGCACCTATATTCCCTAGTTCTGCTGGAAGACTGCCATTGATGTATCGGAAGAGAGGATCTGTTCGACGGAAATTATTAGCTGATGCACCCAAATAATCGGTATGGTTTTGAATTGCTTCCATTCCTAATAAACCGGAAATACGATGCTTTCCATAGGTCTGGCTAAAATCAGCCGTATTATTCCATATTAATGTTTGATTGAATACTCTTCCTTCATTCAAGGAGGTTGGATTGTAAATAGCATTTGATAATCTTTCCTTGAATTGGGATTCCTTTTCGAATAAAAGATCACCTCCTAGACTCGTTCGAATCTGCAATGCTTTAATGGGATTAAACTCCGCAAATATATTTCCAAATACTCTGTATCTTTTAATAGTCCAATCCGTATTGTCTATGAATACTAATGGGTTGGGATTGCCATCACCAAATAAAGTAGGATCACCCAGTTCTGATGTGACATTGAGATTACTGCCATCAGCATATTTTTCAGGAACTATTGGTGCAGCTATTAAAGCATATCTTATGCCACTGGGAGAATTACCCGGTCCGAATCCATCTCCTGTGGAACCAATTTTTTTTTGATTGGTATGTGAAAAGGAAAAATTATTACCAACTTTGAAAAATTTATTTTTGATATCTCCATTGAATCTCAATTGGTACTTATCGAATCCCTGGCCTTTGAATACTCCCTCTTGAGTTTGATATTCAGCAGAAAGGTAAAAATTACCGTTTTCACTACCTCCCATGCCTGACAAAGCATAATGTTTTATAGGAGCATTACGAAATACTTTATCCAACCAATTATTATCCGGTAACGTATCCAGTATGTTAGGATTGTAGATACTGATTTGTCTTATGGGATCTCTTAGTGTATTGGCATTGATGATGGCTTCATTCCGTATGGTGAGATAATCCTTAGCATTTAATAGTTGAGGTAAGTTGACAGCAGTTTGTGTCCCAAGGTAGGCATCAAAACTAAATTTCGCGTTGCCTGATTTACCACGCTTGGAGGTGATCACTACGACGCCATTTGCTGCTCTGGCACCATAGATTGCAGCGGCTGCACCATCTTTTAATATCTCTATAGATTCGATGTCACCAATAGAAAACATATTAATATTTCCAGTAGTCGGCACCCCATCTATGATGTATAATGGATTATTATTCCCCAGTGTACCTGCTCCTCGTATCCTAACTGCTATATCATCACCAGGTGCTCCAGATACCTGTGTAACCATTACACCGGGCGCCTGACCTTGTAATGTCTGATCTATACCTAGTACGATAAGCTGTTCTATGTTTTTTGACTTGATTGAAGTAATAGCAGTGGATACATCTGATCTTATTTCTTTTTTATATCCGGTAATAATCACATCTTGCAATCGAGTGATATCTGCCTCCATAAAGATGGAAAGATTAGATTGACCATTGACAGGTACTTCCATTGACTTTAATCCAATGTAACTTACGGCAAGAATCGCAGTCCCATCACTGACTTCAATATTGAATATACCCTCAGTATTAGTAATTACTCCAAGATTAGTTCCTTTTTGACTGATGGAGGCACCTATTACCGGACCGTCCTCAGAAGTGACAATCCCAGTGATAGATAATTTTTGTGCTCCAATGTTTAAAGTGAAAAAAGTGATAACAATCAGTACCAAACTTGATTTAATAGAAGAGCTAAAATCACGGGTATGCAGTCTGGCAAATCCAGTAGAATTTAGTCTCATGTCAAAGAACGGTTTTTTTCCGCTTATTTAAAGGTAATCTTTAAATAATAGAATAGCTTTTATTTATTTAAAAGGAGAGAAAAGCAATTGCTCCATGCTAAAAAAAATACTTGCAACGGTTTAGCCCCCCATAACAACTCGAGGCTCGTTTCTTTGCCGGTCAAATGCAGCTTAAAGATAGCAGGTAGAAAAAGGTGTTTTACTATCTAAATAAAAACCTGAAGCATATATATACCCATGAATGGCTAACTTGCTATTTAGATACCCGTCAAACCGGGCATATGCTGGCAGTCGAATAGGAAAGCCTTCGTATTCCATTTAAAATAGAATTTACAAAGACAACATTACTTTAGATCGAATTCGAAAAGAATTATGTGGTTAAGCTCCGTTTTCTGTGGAGTTTATTAACTGTAAACAAATTATTCCATCCATTTATTTGCGATATTTGCCCAATAACTATTTATTTTAAATGAAAGAACTCGCATTGGCTGCTACTCATAAAGTCTTAGGTGCTCGTATGGCTGAATTCGCAGGCTTTAATATGCCCATCTATTATCCCAAAGGGATTACTGTAGAACATTTACAAGTAAGGTCTAAAGTGGGTGTATTCGATGTTTCCCACATGGGAGAATTCATTGTACGAGGTATGCAAGCTTTGGATCTGATACAAGCGATCACTACTAATGATGCTTCTAAATTGGAAATTGGTCAAGCTCAGTATAGTTGCATGCCCAATGATCACGGTGGTATCGTTGATGACCTTTTGGTATATCGGTTGACCGAAGATCAATGTACTGCAGGTGAGCAGGCATATATGCTGGTGGTAAATGCAGGAAATATCGAAAAAGATTGGAACTGGATCAATCAACATAATACTTACGATACTAAACTTATAGACATTTCAGATCATACGGCATTGCTTGCGATACAAGGGCCATTAGCTTCAAAAGCTTTACAATCACTTACTGATATTCCTCTGGAGACTTTATCATATTATACCTTCACTAAAGGAATTTTTGCAGGAATTGATAATATATTGATCAGCGCCACAGGATATACCGGATCAGGCGGTTATGAATTGTATTTTGATGAAAAGTATGCGGTGGAAATGTGGAACAAAATCTTTGCCGCAGGGGCAGAATATGACATTCAACCAATAGGCTTAGGTGCGCGCGATACCCTGAGGTTGGAGAAAGGATTTTGCTTATACGGTCATGATATAGATGATTCTACCTCACCCCTGGAGGCTGGGCTGGGATGGATCACCAAATTGAATAAAGGCCCATTTTCGTCATCAGAGATTTTCAGGAAACAAAAGGAGTCAGGTACGGCCAAAAGATTGGTCGGGTTTAAAGTAAATGATAGAAGAGTACCTCGCCAACATTATCCCATACTGGGTATGGATGGTAAAATCATAGGAAGTGTCACCTCGGGCACTGCATCTCCATCACTTGGATATCCTATAGGTATGGGTTATGTATATGCAGAATACGCTACCCTCGGAAACAAAATCCAGATCAAAGCAGGTGAAAAATTATTAGAAAGTGAGGTAGTGAAAATGCCTTTTTTATAAAGTACTGTAGAAACTAATTCCAGTCTGTATCCTTTGAGAATGAGCCATCCACCATCACCTTCCATAAATTCATTTATCTCGGCATCAATATAGTTATCGCAAAAATCGGGTCCATGCCCCCCTGCAACCTAATCTCAGGTGATTTTCATGTGCAGGGATGGGATTTAATTTTGTGTTTTGCAAAAAGAGCCACCTCACAACTCCATAATTTTTTGTATTGTCAAAATACGAACTTTATTAAAAAGGACCCATGCAGCAAATTACGTATTCATCTATTTCTATTAAATAAATCCACTCAAGCCATTATTATCGAAGTCTTTCAACTTTTGCTCAGTTAATTTATTTTGAATGATGATTTTATCCGATGATCATGCGGTCTGATTATTTATTTTTTCTTGGTCACTACGATATCATCCACGAAAAAGCTCGAATTATGTTGAAAACCTATCCAGAATTTACATTTCCCGAATTGTTTTGCTGCAGGCATAAACAAAGGGTTTACCGATACCGTCTTATTACCGGAGGCACCTGCACCTAATAAAGTAGTTTCCACTATGGCAGAATCCTTAGTGATATTCAGTTTTACACTGAGCACAAAATTGGCATCCTTTGGATAAGTGCCAAACCTCACGTTATTATTATCATCAATACGCACATCCCCTTCAGGCATAAAATCCAGGTGCATAAAGCTCCCCAGGGGATTCGCTGCTTCGAATTGTACGGATACGACACCGGAATTGGATGGAATATGAATGCTGGCCAATAATCCATACGATCCCAGACCCCATTTAGTAAAGTTTCCTATAAGCTCAGTCTCAGCAGCAGGTTGAGCAGGGTGAGTGATTAGAGCCCATTTATTCGCATTCTGGGGACCGGTTGGTGGTGCAGAAACGACAGTGATTAAACCACTGCCAGGATTTACTGTCAGGGTTCCTACAGGTTGTGTGGAAGCAGGTGGTGATCCGATATTATCGTTTTTAAAATTGGCAAGCAATACGGTGGAGGAACTACAACCAGAAAAAAGAAGTACGCTGCAAACAATCAACAATAACAATTCGATTTTTCGGCTGAACATCCAGATGAAATTAAATTTCTCTTCCATAGCATAAAGATTTAGGTGAGTGATTAAAAAATATATTATTAATATAATTTAAGATATGTTCTTAAATTTCGATTTTTGACTTACCCCTTAAATAACATTACTATAAAGATACTATTTCCATTATACTTGGCCGTATCATCACTACCATCAGCAAACTTATCGGTTTAGGTGGCCTCCGATGGGACACAGATAAGTACGGCTGTTTGGAATTAGTTGTCCTTCTTTTTTCATGTCTGCGGAGTTCATTCATCAAACATACCTCCGAGTACAATTTTGGGTGCTTTAATATGGGGTAGTCTATCCCGCATTTACCAATCTTCGAAATTGCCTGTAACATGAAATTCATCAACTCCTTGCATATGTATATATATGGAGTGATTTGCTTTTTTGAATGCTCTCATCAGTGGCTCAGGCCAATTTTCAAAGAATATACGGCATACATTTTGTGTGGACAATTTATTCATTAATAAGTCTTGATAAACAGGGGGTCATACAGCTGACACTTATCCAATGAATCAAAAATTGCCAATTCCTGTTCTGTTACTGCATTCAATGAGAAGTTAGTTGGAAAGAAAATTCATTTGAAGCACTTAAATCCTGAATGCAATTTTATTTGCAATACGTGGAAATTATTATTATTGATATCTTATTGGTAGCATATTCAATTTTAGTAATAGTAGGATTAAAGTCATTAGGACAGTTCCTATTGCTGCAATTATGTTTATAAATATTTGTGCTTTGAGATGATTATTGAATACTTTTTCAATTGCTTTAAATAGTATTAATCCCATTATTCCCCCTAAGGTATTAGTAATTATATCCGTAATATCAAAAGCCCCAACGCTCAAAATAAATTGAAGCCCTTCAATCATAAAACTAGTTATGAAAAATAAGAAGACTTTTTTTCCAATAGTCCATTTTTCAAATAAAACCCCTGCATATATACCAAGCGGTACAAAAATCAGTATGTTCAAAATCATTTCACCGAAATCGATTTTACCATTTAAAATTAAAGGTTCATTAAACGGAATGAAGTTTACTCCCCGATTTCCCATATAAGAAAATCGTACACCTAATTTAAATACTAAAATCCACAATAATGCAAGCAAATAAATTATAAATAATACGTTAGTTAACTTGTACGCCGTATTATTATCGTTCCTCCAATTTTTTTTCAAATTAATATTTATTGATATGCTTATATAAATAACTTCAGGTCTTCTTTCTTTTACTGTTGCTTATGATTTTAAACACTGGCTATTGAACTATTTATTTTAAAATTAGGCACAAGAATACTATAGATCCAACCCAAACATTCATTATACAAAGGTGCTCTATTCCTGGTTTGAAGCTATTACTTATTAAATACATCCAAATTGTTTTAAATTACTATTTATGCTCATACATTATACTAAAATGAATGTTGAGGATAATCTTTTTGGGATAACTGACCGTACACATTCTAAGTTCAAGAAAAGTAAAGTTTATGGGTGGCTTTAATAAGAGCGGCGGCGTGTTTTTCACTATTGGTGACAGTTTATCTTTTTTCTACTTTTTATTTGCATAATAATCCCAGGTTATTTTCGCAATGTCTGAAATAATTTTTTCGTTTGTTTCTTGATTTTCTATTGAATCAGAAACTAAAATACTTATAAAAATTGGTTCTCCATTCGGTAGCTTAATAATTCCAATATCATTAGTAGCTGCAATCACGTTTTTCCCATTAGTTCCTGATGTCCCTGTTTTATGAGCTACAATTGTTTTCTCAGGAAGTTGTCCTTTGAGCCTTTTTGTCCCGGTAGAAGTTTCTGTCATAACTTTCCAAATGAACTTATAACTTTTTTGGGATAATATTTTGTTTTTTGTTAAATCGTATGACTTCATTAATAGATTATTCAGAGAAATAGGGGTAGCCCAATTTTGGTATTGAATACTCCATTCTTTATGTGCTTCTTCCTCTGTTGCTTTGACTGAAATATCTGAAAATTTATTTTGTACTAAAAAATCATCAACAGCATTAGTCCCACCAATAAGGCGTAATAAAATATCGCAACCATTATTGTCACTTTGTGATATGGTGTACTTTATTATTTCGGCAATAGTCAATGTTGTACCATTTGGAAAATCTTCCCTAATTGGGCTCCAGGTGCCTGGAAGTAGATCTTTTTTTGGGATTTTTATTTTCTGATTTAAAACAAACTTCTTTTTGTCAATTTCTGATAAAACTGCAAGTGCAATAGGAAATTTATATACACTTTGCATTGGAAAATGCTCATTTCCATTAATATTCAAGGTGTCCTTATAATTGTTTGCGACTATTGAAACTCCAACTGTTGCATTTTTGTCCTTTAAAATCTTTTCAATTTTATCTTTCAAAATATCTACTTGTGCCTTTGAAAATATAAAGACTAATAATAGGCAAATTGTTAAAGATAGTTTTCTTTTCATTTTTCTTTGTTAGGCTGCGTCTGTTATTTTACAATCGACGCTCCATTCCTGGTTTGAAACTACTGCTTTTCAAAAATATCCAATTTTTATAAAATCACCATTACGCCTCATACATTATATTAAATGCATTTGGAGGATAATTTTCAGGAAAAGCTCCTTTTAATACAAGCTGGGATGCCACCCTGCCTATAGCGTCTGAACACATGGCGGAGTAACCATTGCATCCACCAGCCAAAAAAAGCCCAGCCATAGAAGTTTCTCCTATATAGGGCCTGCCGGTTACTGTTCTGCTAATAATACACTTTTTTGTCAGTACACATTCTAAGTTCAGTGAAGGTAAAATTTTATGGATGGCTTTAAGTAGTCCTGGGGCATGTGTTTCACTGTTCCCCTTACGGAACCAGTCTTGTATCTGTTCCAGACTTTCAAAGTATATATCGTACGGTGAGTTAGCACCGATCTTTAGGTAATAATTCCCATCGGGATATTTTACTGGCTGAATCAAGTAAATTCCATCCGTCTCCTCTTCATCTATTTCATAAAGCAACGATGGAAGTGAAGAATAGCGGGATACCATTTCTTCATTTATTTTTACCAAAAGCACCACTTCGCATTTCGTTTTAAGTTTTAGTTTTTGAGGTAGAATATTAAGATGGTTCATAAAAGATCCTGTTGCCACCAATACTTTTGGGGCAGCATATATTTTCCCACTTTCAGTTTTTAGTACAAAGAGCCCATCATTTGAATAGGTTACATCAACAACGGTATCTGAAAAAGTAAAACCACCGGTATTTTTATAAATTTTAAGTTGCGCCTTCATTAAAAGTTGGGGATTGATATAGCCTGATGGACTCGTCTCCAATATTCCTACTGATTTTTCAGGAAACAAAAACCCGCTATAATAATTATCCTGGTCGGTTGTAAATAAGCTATACTGGACATTAAATTTTTGTGCAAGTATGGGCAAATTTCTCAGATACTCATCTTCACCATAGGGATTTACATATAAGCAACCGACGCCTTTATGAAATTCAATACCGCTTTCTTTTTGGATGGCCTCATATTCTAAGGCAGCATCTACATTGAGCCTTGTCCACACCTCATCTTTACCCATAATTCTTTGAATTCTGGCCTGGTCATAATGACTGGCATACACCAGTGCTGAATCATTGTCTTTGGGCTCGTCAGGTCCAATAATGGCAACTTTTTGATGACTTTTCGAGAGATATTTTGCTGCTGCAGATCCCACCAAACCCTTCCCTATAACTATGATGTCGAAGTTTAATACCATTAAATTTTAAAGTTATTACTTCCCTTGTTAATTATGAAGAATATTTCCGGCTGTATGCAGTGGCAGGCTTTTGCCCAAGATGGACATGTAGCTGGGATAAGCGATAAGGTCATGAGACATACCTGCCGTCAGCTGGTTCGCTCCTTATCGGCAACAGCTGATGAGGCCGTCCACTCGATTATTAGTTCGTTGCTTTTTCGTGCTCAACTCCATATCGTATGGCCTCTTCCAGTACATCCCTGTTTATATCTTTCAGTGTTTTGAACTTAATACAATATCCGCTTATACTCGCCTTGCCGAGGTTTTTTCCATATGTCTGGGCTAAGTATTTCTTATCTTTAATACCCAGGAGATAGACAGAGATTCCGGTTTTGTTTGCACTGATACCAATTTGATAAAACGCTTTTGTTTTTCCATCAACATATTTTATGAAGTGAAGTCCATAACCTATATTAGGATTGGAAACAATTTTATTTTCACTGTTTTTACCATCCAGGAACCATAATTTACATGCTGGCATTACTTGCAGAATGATGTGGTGTACTGTTTGCATGTCTCCGCGTTTTGGTTCAGGTTGGCTGTCCATATAATTATTGATTTCTTCTTCTATGGTCATATAAAATTCCGGATATCCATGTTAGTTATTCGTTGGTTTATCGTTTTACGGGTTCATAGTAAAGTATTACAGCGCCACCACTAAATGTTTTAGTCGATAAGAGTTTAAGCGTAGTCCTATCGTTTAAATTTTCAAATAATGGTAAACCGCTTCCTGCTATAACGGGGTGAATGCAAAGTTGGAATTCATCAATTAAATTAAGTTTCAGTAAGTGCATAATTAAACTCCGACTACCGACTAAAATGTCTTTACTCCCGCCCCCACCTGATGCCGGACGGGAATGCTTGAGTTCTGAGACTACTTCTTCAATAGGTTGGTTTGACAATTTTGAGCTGGGCCAATCAACATTTTTAAGCGTATGTGAAAAAACAATTTTAGGAATGCTGTCCATTACAAGAGCGAAGTCATCCATTGATTTCGTGCCCGAAGGATTATATATCAAAGTTCGCCAATATTCCATGAGTTGATAGGTTATTCTTCCATATAAAATAGTGTCTGCATTACGTAACAAGTCTGTGTAATGTTGATGTATTTCTTCATCTGGAATGATTGCTGTATGGTCGCAATACCCGTCGAGGGTCATATTGATTCCTGCTATTACTTTTCGCATATTATTTTTTATTATGAGTTAATTAGTTTTGTAATGGGTTCAACTAGAAATTTATTGATTATTGTAACAGTAGCGACAATCAATTTTGTGTCTTGAGGCGTTGTAACTTCTCCCAGGTATTCTCCGTGTTCACCTGGGATTATGGATAATTGGGAATATGGGGTTTACCCGGATAGTGGCCGTTATTTTTTCTTCTTTGGTTTTGGCATGGGCAGCTCTTTTATTGAAATTCTAACCAACTCACTTAACCATTCTCTATCCTCAATTTTGTCTTCAATTAGAAAGCTTGGTTTTGCACCCTTGTATGGAGGTGCTTCAACCACCTCACCAATAAATTCTCGTCCTGATATTGTTGGTTTTATGAATAGTTTATTGTCGCAAATTAGTCCAAATATTTTTCCATTTGAATAAATCCCGTATTCACCGAACATCTTTTTAGCAGTTATTTCCCCTGAATTTTCGATTTGATCCAAAACGAAATCCACAAATTTTTGGTCGGAAGCCATTTTATTTAATCGTTTAATTTAAAGTGAAGGTTATAAAAATTCCTTGGATTCAAAGTTATTATTTCCTGGGTTAATTTCGAAGAATTGCAATATGAAATCGTTTGGTAGTCGGGCTACTTTCCTATCTAGATAGGCCTTACTTTTTGCACAGCAGATAGTTTGGATTACACAATTTAAACCCCCAATGTTTTGATATCGTGCATTGTCTTTTCGTGGTTTATGCTCCAATCCTTCCATTATATAAATCCGATATTGGGAAGATTAAATCGTAATCATTCCAATTTAAATTTCCATCATTCAATGAAAAATTCGAAAACTTATTTTCATCAAGATATTTTTTAATCGAAGGATGAAGTGACTTTGATAAAAAAGGTTTAAAGTCAACCAGTCTTTCATTTCCAGCACTAAATATTATCCGAATAGCATAGTCCGACAAGTACTTTGCGGAATCAATCTTTAATGAGTCAAATCCAGATTCGGAATCCTTATAGTCAACTATTATTCTCATTTTAATCGTTTTGTAATTTTTTTCGACTCATGCTCATTCGAGTAAAAGAAAATCAGTATTACCAAATATTCAAAAATATTTGGCATAAAGATTACCAAATTGGCATGGATCTGTGAAAACATTTTAATAATATGGATTAGCTCATTCTTGCTTTTATCTCTTCCATCACTAACTTCGCTGCGCCTTTAATTTCTACTGCTTTGCTTTCTAAAAAATCATCACCTTCCTCAGACCCAAGAGCTTTAATAGCTACATAAAATGGTGATAGAATGATATCAAAATCTTCTTCTCGTAAAATATGTAAAAGCCAATCTGAAAATCCAAGTTTAATAACTACGGCTCCGAATCTCCACCACTCATCTTTAGTATTTGAAGGTAAGCCATCTTCTCTAATATGTTCAAATGCTTTTAAGAGATTATCTGCAAATCCAGAACTATTTTTATTTATTTATTACTTGCTTAAGTGGTATGATTAAAATACTACTAATCAATTAGATGTAAAAAAATTTAAAATTACTGGCCTACAAATTCCTTTTCTTCAATTCCTCCACCGCATGATTAGCTGCCCGCGCCGTAATTGCCATGAAAGTCAAAGTAGGATTTTGCGTGCTGGTACTGGTCATGCATGCGCCATCGGTAACAAATACATTTTTGCATTGATGCAGTTGGTTCCATCCATTCAATAGGGAAGTCTTGGGGTCGCGACCCATGCGCATTCCGCCCATTTCATGGATATCGGATCCTGGAGGGGATTTTGTATCTACAGCAGTGATATTAGTGAAGCCCGCTTTTGCAAACATTTCTTTGGACTGCTCGATATAGTCGGCTACCATTTTATCATCGTTATCGGTCCAGTCACAGGAAAGTATTATCTGGGGTATGCCGTATTTATCTTTTTTGTCTTCTGATAATCGGAGGTGATTTTGTTCAGAGGGCACACACTCGCCCATCATCCAGCTGCTGATGCCCCATGGACCCAGCTCGGGATGGAGAATATTATCGCGCAGTTGTTCGCCGATCATACTGGTATCGGACCTGCTTCCGCGACCGCCGCCAATACCTATGGCATAGCCTCTCAGGAAGTCAGTCTCTTGAGCTCTTACATTGCGAAACCGGGGTATATAGCTATTACTCGGATTACGACCATCCGTCTTTTTATCTGTGAATCCTTCGTATTGAGCATTCGCTTTGCCCCGATAATTATGCCAGGCAAGATATTTACCCATGATGCCATTATCATTTCCCAGGCCATTGGGGAATCGCTCCGACTTGCTATTTAATAAAATGGCAGAACTGTTGATCGTGGAGGCGTTTACAAAAATTATTTTCGCTTTGAACTCCATCATTTCATGACTCAGTCTATCGATGATACGCACTCCGGTAGCCCGACCTTTTTTTTCATCATAGATCACGGAATGCACCACTGCATCTGGTCGCATAGTGAGTTTTCCAGTTTTCATGGCCCAGGGTATAGTGGATGCATTACTGCTAAAATAGGCGCCATAGATACAACCGCGATTGCACATGTTTTGATTTTGGCATTTATTGCGGCCTTGCTGCTTATGTATTTCCTGGGGATCAGTGAGATGAGCGCACCGACCCTGGATAACATGTCTGTCAGGATAATTCTTTTTTACCTGCTCCTTAAAATAAGTCTCTATACAAGATTGTTCAAAACCCGGCATGACCATGCTATCAGGCAATTCTTCAATGCCATCCTTATTACCAGCAATCCCTGCAAACATTTCTACATGAGTATACCAGGGCTCCAGATCTTTGTATCGAATAGGCCAATCCACTGCGAAACCATCGCGCTCCGGTCCTGTAAAATCAAAGTCAGACCATCGTTGAGTCTGCCTGGCCCAGAGCAATGACTTACCACCGACATGATAGCCGCGAAACCAACGGAATGGCTTTTCATAAATCACTGGTTGTTCATCATCTTTCAAAGCCCAATGCAGCGACTCTTCTCTTATAAATCTTCCGGCAGTAATACCAATTCTTTTTTCCAAAGGCACCGTACCACGAAATTCAAATTCCCAGGGTGCTTTAGAGGCCGTTGGATAATCAACTATATGCTTTACCTCTCTACCGCGTTCCAATACTAATGTCTTGAGACCTGCATCGCACAATTCTTTAGCAGCCCAGCCACCACTGGCGCCTGACCCGATTACGATCGCATCATACGTTCTTTTCTTGATAGAATCTATATTTAAGTTAACCATGTTTTTTGATTTATCTAATAGATGAATTTGGAGATTATGCATTTACATCTACGCATCCATAATAATGTCCCGGAGCCACTTTGTAGTTTAAATGCGTCATCACGGGCTCAGAAGTATTGTAGCCGCGGATAGTTTCAGTTTTGATTAATTTGAAAAAATCGAATTCACTTTTATCTTCTGAAATTGACAGCTGGTTTAATAAAGTGATTCTCTGATCATAGGTGCATGCACTAAATGAAGTTCCATAGGTGGTCATCGCTTTATTATCCAAAGCTGTCAATTGAGCCTTTACATTATCCTTCACCTCCTGTTCATAGCATTTATCAAAAAGTTTTTGTAGAAACGAATCAACACCTACCGTAAGTGCTCCCATTTTATCCGGGCTGGAAGGAATGATAGTATCTACTACCGCTGTCAATATGTCCTGCTGAGAGGCAGTGAAAGTGGAGCTATATAACCGTAAGGACTTTGCATTCCAGGAATTAGCCCATGCCGGTAAAGTGATTAAAGCACCCGTGGCTCCAAGCAAATGCTTTAGAGTAGATCTTCTATTCATGATCAAATGGATTTATTATGATTAAAAATACTCTTTATTGAGTCATCGTGCTATCCGCAAGGCATTAAAAATGACTAAAAAGCGCTTCAAGTATAAGAAGGGGATAAAAAAGTCTTAAACCCAATTTTTGCAGCTGAAGCAAAAATTGCCAGCGGTCGATGAAATAGTTGAATTGAAAACCAACTATTTATCGAGGTTAACCCTGAGTTTTGAAAATGTAATTATTTCTTACCATTTAAATTCAATATAAATAGAGGTTGCTGAATAAGTTTTAGAAAGCCAAAATTTCAATAGGGTGGTATATAATGAATCGAAGACCTTAGCAACAATGTCTCGGCAAGTTGAGTATATAAAATAGGGTACCTCCCCAGCCAATTTGACTAGGTTCAGTACCAAAAAGATGGAGGCTATCCAGGTTTCAGAAGTATTTTTTAGTC
>JBBSBH010000008.1:0-157167 GCA_038251405.1 Chitinophagales bacterium | reverse complement strand
GCCATTAGAAGGATTTAACAATAAAATAAAAGTATTAAAGCGTAAAGCATACGGATATAGAGACTTGGAATATTTCGGATTGAAAATTTTTGATTTACACAACTATAGGCTCAAGTATGCAAAAATGCGATGAACCATAAAGAATAGGATTTGAGCTACATTTATAAATATACTACTGGTTTTATAGGTTGTTTTGGTCACTATTGCGCCTTTGATTTCCGCTTATCGTCACTGGAGTGAGAATCAATTTGAGATGCTGTAATTTTCACAACCAATACTTTCTGCCTATAAAACCTGAAGTGTTAACCCTTTATCGGAAGCTTTACATGTAAAATGGCAAACACCTTGAGAAAATTAATTGAATTTTCACATTTTAAGAATTTTCGTCGAGCTATTTGATTTTCTCTTTGTTTCAGAGTCTGCTATCCCTAATAAAAAAAGCCGTTCAGTCCTGTGCCTTAAACGTTTACTTTTAAAAATTTGACCATTCTCTTCAAATTTGTCCAGATGCATACCAATCTTTACAAAATCTTTATACCTTAATTTCTAAATTTATAAATTCAACTCATTCAGTAACTCATGGAGCTGCATTTAAAACGCACCTATAGCAAACCGATTCAACTTATGATAAGCCTTGCCCTGGTATTAATAATATCAGGCGGCTGTTTTCTTTTTTCTGAGGTGATTGGGTATAAAGTAGTGGCCCTAATTTTACTGGTTACCGTATCATTACTAGCAATGTTATTTGATATATTACCTGTTTTAATCGCATCCATTTTGAGTGCATTAGTTTGGAATTTCTTTTTTATTCCACCTATCTATACCTTTCATATTGACAATGCCGAAGACCTTTTACTGTTTTTAATGTATTTTTTAATTGCTTTAGTGAATACAGTACTAACCAACAAAATCCGCGAAGCTGAAAACAAGGCCAGAGATAAAGAAGAAAAAGAAAATACTATAAAACTTTATGATACTTTACTCAATTCATTTTCACATGAAGTTCGGACTCCCCTTTCAACTATAATAGGTGCAATAGATACATTGAAAGAAAACAGAAGTAACCTTTCGGTTGAGAATAAAGGGGAACTTTTAAATGAAATGGAAATTGCAAGTAACCGCCTCAATAGGCAAGTTGAAAATTTACTCAATATGAACCGGCTTGAAGCTGGCATGCTAAAGCTAAAAAAAGACTGGTGTGATATAAACGAATTAATTTTTTCTGCAATTCAAAAATTAGAATCAATAGAAAATGATCATAAAATTAATTTTATGCCCAATGAAAATTTACCTTTGTTTAAACTGGATGGTGGCCTGATAGAGCAGGCTATTTATAATTTAGTACACAATGCTATTCAATACACTCCTCCACATTCCACCATACAAATAGATGTTTCATATCATTTAGATAATTGTATTATTACCATATCGGATAATGGTATGGGATTTCCTGAAAGTGAAATAAAATTTTTGTTCGACAAATTCTATCGCTTGCCCAATTCAAAGCCAGGAGGTACGGGCTTAGGCCTTTCCATTGCCAAAGGATTTGCTGAAGCACACCATGGAACTATAATGGCGGAGAATATAATACCCCGTGGTGCAAAATTGACTATTACTATTCCAACAGAAACTTCATTCATCAATAACTTGAAAAATGAGTAAGGCAGAAATTCTGATTATAGACGATGAACCTCAAATTAGAAAATTGCTTCAAATCAATCTAGAAAGCAATGACTATAAAGTATTACAAGCGGATAACGGCAAAACAGGTATTATCATGGCAGCAAACCATCCTCCAGAATTAATATTGTTAGATATCGGATTACCAGATAAAAGTGGACATGAAATACTAAAGGAATTACGAACCTGGTATACCAAGGCAATTATCATTCTATCCGTACAGAATAGCGAACATGATATTATAACTGCTCTGGATAATGGAGCTACTGATTATCTTACAAAACCTTTCCGAACAGGAGAATTGCTTGCTAGAATTCGTTCTGCCATTCGAAGGAATAATAAAGACGAAAGTAAAACCATCATAGAATTTACAGATTTGGTAATCGACTATGCGGCACGTACAGTTTTAAAGAATGGCTCATTACTAAAACTCACCTCTACGGAATATAATCTTTTATTACTGTTATCAAAAAATGAAGGAAGAGTACTCACACATCAATATATTTTAAAAGAAATCTGGGGCCTTGGTTTCCAAACCGAGACTCAATATTTGCGAGTATTTATTGGTACACTTCGTAAAAAGATTGAAGACAATCCCAATCAACCTACACATATTGTCACGGAAAGTGGCGTTGGTTATCGGTTTACATGATTCCATTATCTAACATCTTTACAAAATCTTTATACAAGTCCAGTATTCATTTATATTTTACCAATAGTATCCTGACCACTTTTGCATCATAAATTAATTTAGGATGGAAAAGTTGAGGAATGGAATTAACCGCAAAGTTACTACTGCTACACTTTTGGTAACTCTTGGAATTATTTATGGAGACATAGGTACCAGCCCCCTTTATGTTTTAAAAGCAATTATAGGTGAGCGACCAATTTCTGAAATATTGGTATACGGGGGGTTATCATGTGTATTTTGGACGATAACAATTCAAACATCAATTAAATATGTATACCTGACTTTAAAGGCAGACAATCATGGTGAAGGTGGCATATTTTCACTATATGCCTTGGTAAGAAAATACGGAAGCTGGCTAGCCATTCCCACTATATTAGGTGCCACCACTCTATTAGCGGACGGAATATTAACCCCACCTATTTCGGTGGCATCTGCTGTAGAGGGTATTACTATGCTTAAGGGTCTCGAACATTTGCCAACAGTACCCATTGTCCTGTCCATTTTATCAGGATTATTTTTCTTTCAACGATTTGGTACTCAAAAAGTCGGTAGCGTATTTGGGCCAGCTATGTTGGTTTGGTTTACCATGATAGCGAGTTTAGGTCTTATTCAAATATTCCATTACCCCGGTGTTTTCAAAGCCCTTTTACCAATATATGCTGTTCAATTTCTTACTGAGTATCCTCATGGCTTTTGGTTATTAGGAGCTGTTTTTTTGGCGACTACAGGAGCAGAGGCATTATATTCCGATCTTGGACATTGTGGTAGGAAAAACATTCGAATTACTTGGGGGGCGGTAAAAACATGTCTCTTGCTCAATTACGTGGGACAAGCAGCATGGGTAATGAATTTAGGAGAAGGAAGTCTTTTAAACGGGCAGAATCCATTTTATGAAACTATGCCTGCATGGATGCTTATTCCAGGGATTGCGATTGCTACTGTTGCCACCATCATAGCATCACAGGCTATGATCAGCGGTAGCTATACCCTTATTAGTGAAGCAATGAATCTCAATTTCTGGCCAAGAGTGGCGGTGAGACAACCTACCGAATTGAAGGGTCAGATTTATATCCCAAGCGTAAATAACATCCTATGGATAGGGTGTATATTAATGACTGTTTACTTCCAAAGCTCCACCCATATGGAAGCTGCATATGGATTCAGTATCACTATAACTATGTTAATGACAACCACTTTACTCTCTTTCTATCTTTACTACAAACTCAAATGGAATGGATGGCTGGTCATCGCACTGATAGTCTTTTTTGGAAGTATAGAATTTTCATTCTTTATTGCCAATATTGCGAAAATCAGAGAGCGCTGGATGTTTTTGTTCTTTGAATTATTCATTTTTCTCACTATGTATACTTGGTTTTATACGAGGAAAATTAACAATCGCTTTACCAAGTTCATTGCGCTGGGAAAATATGTAACTGAAATCAAAGAACTTAGCAAGGACGAAAATATCCCCAAATTTTCTACCCACCTGATATATCTTACCAAAGCCAATCTTCGCCATGAAATAGAAGAGAAAATCATTAATTCTATTATGGCAAGAAAACCAAAAAGGGCCGATGTTTATTGGTTTCTACATGTACACCGCACTGAAGAACCCTATACCCTTACCTATAATGTTACAGAGTTGGTGGATGATAACGTAATTAAAGTCACCATCAATGTAGGATTTCGTATTCAGTTAAGAACAGAATTGTTTTTCAAAAAAATTGTTTTGGATTTAGTAGAAAATAAAGAGCTTAATCTCCACACCAGACCTGATGGCTCCACTAAATATAATAGTGAATCTGATTTCAAATTTGTGGTACTGGAAAAGTTCTTATCCGTTGAAAATGAATTTACCCTAAAAGAAGGGCTTTTGCTTAATTCCTATTTCTTTCTCAAACATCTTGGTCTTAGTGATGAAAAAGCTTTTGGACTAGACAAAAGTGAAGTTGTAGTGGAACAGATTCCTTTAGTGTACCAGTCAGCAAGTAATATAGAATTAATGCGAGAACCCATTAACCAATCTCTCCTCTAAAAATGGGACAGGACCTTTCAGAAGTATTTTATGAAAAATATTTCAGTGGCAATAATAGATTGATAGTGGTTTCATTGAAAAATGGAAAACAAATTACTGGGATATTTGTCTCCATTTTTATAAATCCATATACAGGCAATAAACCATCGATCAGAGCCTGGCAGATCGTGGAGGAAAAATATAAACTGACTTTAGGTATTGATGATTTAGGTTACCTTTTAGGAGAAATAATATTACAGAAAGAAATTGATAAAGTGAGATTCCTTCATGATAATACAATCATGAATTTTGATTGAAAGTTAACTCAAACCAAAAGTAAAATTTTAATTTTTAGAAATAAATTTATCCCTTTTATCCAATGATTAAAGGAGCTTATACTTAAAGCCTTGATTACTCCACAATACGCTTCAAATCCGCTTCAGAATAATTAATCGATTTAAGTACTTTATGATCGGGCAAGCGGTAAACCAAATACACATTTTCTTTTTCAATAATTTTGGTTTCAAATCCCTTTTCATTCTGAAAATGAATAGAAGTTTCCTCAGCAATTTCTATGGTATCACAGGTCTTGCTCATATTGGATCGCTGGATTTCATCAAAGACCTGAGCAAATTTTTTACCCAACCCAAATTCATGTATAGCTCCGGATAACACATATTGCAAATCTCCCAAAGCATCAGCAATGCCTACTATATTATTCTCAGCTATAGCTTCCTTTAGTTCATTGAGTTCTTCCTGCAGCAGATTTACTCGTAATGTACATCGATCCGGGGAGGGAATGGTTGGTTGATCCAGCACGGGTGCATCAAATAAATGATGAAAATCAGCTACATGATTGAGCCCTTTTGGTTCTTCGTATTTCATGCCTGAGTCATTTTATAGATGAAAATGATTTGTCCCAGATGATAGATATCATGCTCTATGATTCCATTGTACAGAAATGAATAAGTATATTTTCTACCGGGCACTGATTGATCCAACCATTCTTTCTCCATGTTCAGTATAGCATCTATTAAGTCTTCATTGATGGTAAAGTACTTCGCTTTCAGGCCAGACCACTCTTTTATTGTAATGGAATCCATCGTTTCCCAATCATGCTCGGAGGACCCATAAATATCAAAATCCACATTACCGACTGCTTTTTCATAACAAAATCGTTTCCATTGAATCATATGTTTTAAAATCTCGGCAATATTATGCTGGCCATGGAATCGTTTGGTTGCTATTTCAGCTGGAATTTTATCCAAAGCTTCTTTTGCATTCATACCATACCAGGCATCTCCCTGAGCTACCGCCTGCATTCTCATTGTAAACCGATTAATGATAGATTGCATATATTATTTTTTTATAAAATTAAGTAATTAATCTTCATCGACCACTGCTGCCCGGGCATCCCGCATAAGATACGATTTTATAAATCCGTTCAAGTCTCCGTTAAGCACTGCCTCTGTATTAAAGTCAGTATGGCCTGTCCTGTGATCCTTTACTCTTCTATCATCCAGTACATACGAGCGGATTTGACTACCCCACTCGTTCTTCATTTTAGTGGCTTCTACTTTGTCTTTTGCTTCCAGTTGTCTTTGAAGTTCAGCTTCATAAAGTTTTGATTTCAGCATTTGTATCGCCTTATCTCTATTTTGATGTTGAGATCGTTCTTGTTGGCACTCTACCACTATTCCTGAGGGTAAATGTCGGACTCGCACTGCAGATTCTGTCTTATTTACATGCTGTCCACCAGCTCCACTAGATCGGAAAGTATCCCAATCTAAATCAGCCGGATTCACATCAATTTCAATAGTGTCATCAATTAATGGATGGACAAATACGGAAGAAAAAGAAGTCATTCGCTTGCCTTGCGAATTGAAAGGACTCACTCTTACTAATCGATGCACCCCATTTTCACCCTTCAGCATTCCATAAGCATAATCACCAGTAATTTCAAGTCCTGCACTTTTAATCCCCGCTACATCTCCATCTACTTTATACAGTTGAGCTACTTTGTAATCGTTTTTCTCTGCCCACATCACATACATGCGATACAGCATATCTGACCAATCACAACTCTCCGTGCCTCCGGCACCTGCATTGATCTCAAGAATACAACTGAGCACATCCTGAGGGGCATTCAATGTAGATCTGAATTCAGCATCATCCATTACTTCGAGTACATGTAGATATTTCGTATCTACTTCACCCTCAGTGGCTTCACCTTCCTTGGAATATTCAAATACAATTTCAAGTTCATCCAATTCATCTTGAATGACTTTAAAGTTTTCGACCCATTTTTTATTGATCTTGATCTCTTTTAGAATGCTTTGTGCCCGTGCAGGATCATTCCAAAATTTGGGATCAAAGGCCTGTTGTTCTTTATCTTCTATCTCGTGCAATCGTTTCCCGATGTCAAAGAAACCTCCTTAACGCTGCACCGCGCTCTTTGATGGCTTTTAATTGTTCTATCGTCATTTGATCAGATTTTTATTTAGTTATAAAAAATAATTCCTTCTGGTTTTCCTTATCTATGCATAGGACGAACTTTATACAAATTCACATAAAAAATTAATTCACTATTGGGTGGGATATCATTAGATCCTGTAGCCCCGTAACCCATATCTGACGGAATGAATATATATGCCTCGGTTCCCTCTTTAAAAGTGGACAATGCATCATCCCAGCCTTTAATCACCTGCCCTGTATTGATACGATATACATAAGGTTGACCTTGAGGAAAAGAGGAATCAAAAATAAATTCGTTAGTAAGTCCACCGGTATAATTTACCTCAATCATGTCCCCAGACTTTGGCATAATTCCATTTCCTTCCTTAAGAATAAGAATCTTTACACCATTGGCTGTTGTCTTCATCTGACTATCTGTTTTTTTATCTTTATAATCGCGAATAGTAGTTATTAACTCCTTTTTTCTAATGGAGTCCTGGCTTTGCAATTCACCAGCCATTTTTCTTAAAAAATTAGTTCTTTCCTCCATGTCCTTTTTAAATTCATCATCAGATTTCAAATTATCCAAAGTCACCAAATGCTTGATTTCTTTATAGCTTTGAAATTCAATTTTTGCAAATGGAAGGGAATCAATGGGTACATGCAATAATACACTATCCCCCACATGCATTTCTCGCAAAACATCCACGATGGCAGCTATTTCACGCGGTGGCTTTGCCTCTAATCTTAAGGTGGGCTCAAATGGATAGATATGCGTGTCTTCCATCACTGAATCCTTCGCCATGGTAATGACATTGAAGTATGCGTGGTCCCCTATTTTTGCCTGAGCACCTGTACCGGATCGAAGGACATCGTAGGAATATCCTTGCAATGTTTTTTTACCTGTGTCTTTATTACATGATGCAAAAATCAATAGGATTATGATTATTACTAAATTCTTTATGAACATAAATATGGATTAATTTAAAGATTGAATTTTTAATACTTGCTGTGCAAACTTGGGAAGCACTTGTTTGAACTTATCAATTGCTTCTTTTAAACTGGTATGCTGGTATCCACCACTTGCATTGCGATGCCCGCCACCATTAAAATGTTCTCTGGCCAAAGATTGAACCGAAATATCACCTTTAGATCTGAAAGAAAATTTAATAATTCCGTTTTGATCTGTAATGAAAGCTGCAATCTGAACTTCTTTCAGTGTGAGTAAGTAGTTGACTATGCCTTCTGTATCGCCTCTCGAAATCCCAAATTTAGCATAATCATCCTTGGTAAGATATATTATTCCAGTTTGATATTCTGGTAAGATTTCCATTCTATGAAAAAGGCAGTAGCCTAAAAGGCGCAATTGCTTTTCTGGTAAATTCTTAAATAATAATACTTGTAGTTTATCATTATCTACACCTAACTCTAACAATCGGGCCGCCTTTCTAAATATCGAGGGGGTAACCGCATGTACAAAATTGCCCGTATCAGTAAGGATTCCAGTATAAATACATTCTGCTAAGGCTGGTGTAATTAATTTCTCATCTCCAAGTTCAGTGATCAGGTCTAATACCAACTCTGCTGTAGCACTTGCTTTTTCATCACTAATCATGGCATCTGCGAAAGGCTCCGGATCAATATGGTGATCGATCATTATTTTAAAGGCAGCGCTTGACTTTATCATTTCGGTCATTTTATCGATACGGTCAAGTGCGTTAAAATCAAGGCAACAAATCATGGAAGCCACTCCTATCAGTTCTTTTGCACGATCTGGTTTTAAATCATAGATGATCACTTCATCTGTATATGGCATCCAGGAAAAATTCAAAGGAAATTCGCTGGGCAAAATCACATGTACTTTGTGGCCTTTTGCCATCAGATAAAGCTTCCATGCTATGCAAGACCCTATAGCATCTCCATCGGGATTGCGATGAGATAAGATCACAACGTTTTGAGGGTAAGTGAGGGCCTTTTTTATCTGGAGAACATCTTCTGTCATGTAGCGGCGCAAAGATCCGAAAAAAATCTAATGTATACGAATCAGATATTACGAAAAGCTTACCTTTGCGACCCATTTAATAAAAAATATGACTTCAAATCGCACTTTTACCATGATTAAGCCTGATGCAGTAGCCGCCGGGCATTCAGGAGCCATCCTTCATCAAATCGCTGATGCCGGGTTTAAAATAGTGGCTATGAAACTTACCCAACTCTCGAAAGATACTGCTGGCCGGTTCTATGAAATCCATAAAGCAAGGCCATTTTATGATGAATTGGTTGGTTTTATGAGCTCTGGACCGATAGTAGCGGCGATTCTAGAAAAGGATAATGCCGTCGAGGATTTTCGTAAGTTAATTGGTGCTACCGACCCAGCTAAAGCCGAGCCGGGAACGATCAGGGCTAAATTTGCAAAAAATGTAGGTGAAAATGCTGTGCATGGCTCTGACTCTGATGAAAATGCAAACATAGAATCTGCTTTTCATTTTGCAGGAGTAGAAATTCACGATTAGAATTAATACCCATCCACTCCTATTAGGATTCGTTTTTATTCAACAGTAATTATTTGCTTTTTTGGATTAGTTGGGCCATTTTGTGTTTATGAATAAGTCGTACGATTAGCTCCGCTTTTTGTATGGAGCTATGAAACCCATCTGGAAGAGTAAATGAGCAAGATTTTGGTCTCTGGTTCACTTGGTTAGAAACGTGTGATTTAAAAACGGTTGGTATTAATTCAATAATGAATAACCTTGAACAAACACAACTTATTCTTGCTCCATTATTTTTATTACTTCCAAGGCGGTGATATCCTTCATGTCTTGAAATAAACAAGACAATAAGTTTTATCCTCCCCCGCTTTTTCCTGCTTCCTGAGCAGCATCTGCTTTCATTTTATTATTAGCAGAAATCAGGAATTCAACTCTACGGTTTTTTTCCTGGCCATCTGTTGAGGTATTTGAATACTTTGGTATAGTTTCTCCAAATCCGACAATGGTAAGTCTTGAGGGTGGAACCCCATTTCCTGATATATAGTAAGATACAGCTGAAGCCCTTCTTTCAGATAAAGCCTGATTATAATTTAGCGATCCTTTACTATCAGTATGCCCCTGTGCTTCAATATTGGTATCAGGGTATTTTTTAAGGATGACTATTAGTTTATCTAAATTAGTACGGGCATCTGCAGTAAGATTAGATTGGTCAAAACCAAATAAGATCTTATTGTTTAGCTCAACAACAATTCCTTCTTCAACTCGTATTACCTGGGCAGCCGGAAGATTATTTTTAATTTCTTCAGCCTGTTTATCCATTTTACGCCCGATTACGGCACCTGTTACTCCGCCGACCGTTGCTCCTATAATGGCTCCCAGGGCTGTATTACCAGCTATTTTGCCAATAACAGCACCTGCTGCTGCTCCACCCGCAGTCCCTATAACTGCCCCTTTTTGCGTTTTGTTCATTGATTTACAACCAGCAAAAAGTATTGCTAGTAATAAAAAATAGCCAAGTACATTTTTCATCTTTTTCATCATTTTTATTTTAGTTATTATACTTCACCATTTGATGCAAAGCAATTTGGGGAAGCACCGTTTATTATTTTTTAGATTTATAATATGCTATAGCCTGAGGCATATTGGCTTTTATTTGCTCTATTCTATTTGCGTCAGATGGATGACTGCTTAAAAGTTCTGGCGGCTTTGAACCCCCGGATGCAGCCATTCTTTCCCAAAAAGCTATTGCTTCCTGTGGATTGTAACCAGCCATTGCCGAAAAGTACAATCCGTATTTATCCGCTTCGTATTCTTCTTTGCGGGAAAAGGGTAACGTACCACCAACCGTACTTCCGATTCCATAGGCAGTCATAAAAAGATTTTGTGTTTCTGCCGGTTTACTTGCCAGGGCCACTTGTAGGGCAGTACCACCCAATTGTTGCAATAGACCCTGGCTCATTCTTTCACTACCATGTTGTGCAATGGCGTGTGTGATCTCATGTCCAAGTACAATAGCTAAAGATGTTTCATTTTGTGTATAAGGTAATAAGCCTGTATATACTACCACTTTTCCACCGGGCATGCACCAGGCATTTGCTTCTTTATTATCCACCAGGTTAAACTCCCATTTGTATCCCTCCAAAATGGAGGTCTGGCCTTTGCCATCATAATATTTTTTAATAGCTGATGCAATGCGATTCCCAACCCGATTTACCATTTCAGCATCCTTGTTAGCATTTGCTTTCACCACTGTATTTTCGCTCAAAAAGGTTTTATATTCCTGGAAGGCCATGGCTTGTACCTCTGATTCTGAAACCAGGCTTAATTGTTTACGACCTGTGACCAGGTTTTGGGTACAACCAAAGATTAAAGAAGCAATTAAAAAGAAGAGAACTGTTTTTTTCATTTTAAAAAAAATTAATATGCAATAACTGTTGTAGTAAAAATATTACCCCAAAGGAATTTAAGTCGGAGTGCCATCATAACTTAAAATTGATCATATGCAAAGATGATTTACTTTATGAAAATGAGCGTTACATATCTTTAGGAAATAGTTACATTATTCACACATTGATCAACCAGAAGATTCATAAAATTCGGGTAAAATCATGTTTGTTTATAAATTGACCCCGAAAAAGAAAACTTAATGTCTCTGTTTCTTAAATTATGATGAAGAATTTACCGGTTTAGAATACGATTTTCCTTTTTTGGAGGCAGTTTACTATTGTATTGCTTTTTTTACAGTAAATTATATTACCGTAAATTCTTTTGTGCGAACAATTCTCCTCAACGGATATGAACAATAGAAATACCATCACCGCCAGCCTCCCTTGGGGGATGAGTCACTTGGCTAATTCCCTTGTATTGCTTAACCTGTTGTTTTACTATATCTCGAAGTATACCCGTGCCTTTACCATGTAAAATTTTCACTTCGTGCACATTACTAAGTAAAGCGCGATCTAAATAGTGCTGTAAAAGTTCTATAGCCTGAGCTTTGCTCATACCTCGAATATCCAGTGTAGGATCTACCGTTTTTTCCTCCGCTAATACAGTCTTTATCCGATTACCTGTTCTTAATTCCTGATCCTTCTCTTTTACAAGTACCAGGTCGCGAATTGGCAGATTTACTGTCATGGAACCTAATGCAACTGCAGCCTGATTCTTTCTTATGCTCATTACTTTGCCGGTTTCTGAACCTTGTCTAAGCCTTACAAAACTGCCTTCTTCTATTGGGCTTTGGTTACCCTTTTCCAGGGCGAAGACTTCACTTGAGAGCTTATTTAATTCTTGCTCTTTCACTTGAACTTCTTCTTTTACCTGAGTTAAATGTTCCAGGATTTCTTTTGCTCCTTTAGTTTTTGGCAGAGTATTGAAATCTTTTAAAGCTTTGGATACTTTTAAGGCTAGCTCTTTAGAAGCATTCACTTCCCAAGATTTCTGATCTACCTTAATTTTCTTTTTTTTCAATTCCAATTCAAAAGCCATGACTTCATAGGACTTCACCAACTTATCAAGACCTTCTTCTTTATTTTTCATTCGAACAAGCTGGTCTTCCAGGTTCATTTTATCTCGCTGCAGATCTATCAAAAGAGTTTCAAGCTCTTTCTGATCCTGATTAGTTCTGTTCTTGGCATGTTCTATCACCTGAGGATCTAATCCACTTCTATATGCTACTTCAAATGCATAAGAACTACCCGGTCGACCGACTTTTAGCTGGAAGGTGGGCTTGAGATGCTCCGTATCGAAGACCATGGCGCCATTCACCAGCCCCCTGGTACGAAAAGCTAACACTTTCAAATTGCTGTAATGTGTGGTGATTACTCCAAATGTTTGCCTTTTATTCAGAGCCAATAATATCGACTCTGCAATGGCTGCACCTAATTTGGGGTCTGTACCCGAGCCAAATTCATCTATCACGATAAGACTTCTGTTATCCGCGTGCTCGAGGAACTGTTTCATCAGCAGTAAGCGAGAGCTATATGTACTCAAATCTTCTTCCAGTGATTGGTGATCGCCAATATCTCCCAGGAAAGATTGAAAAATCCCCATTTCACTCGCTTCATGTACTGGCACCAGCATACCTGCCTGTAACATTAATTGAATGAGCATAGCTGATTTCATCACTACAGATTTTCCTCCAGCATTTGGTCCACTCAGAATTAAAATTCTGTTTTCACCAATTAATATCAGATCAAACGGTACTGTAACTTTTTGAGAAGGCTTATTTTTTAAAAATAGTAAGGGGTGCTTTCCGGCCCTTATTTTTAATTGGGGTTTATCAAAAACTTCTGGTCTAAACCCCTCGTATTTAGAGGCAAATAATGCTTTAGCCCTGACAAAATCAAAATATAATAACATCTCCCAGGCATTGGTTAACATCGAAGCATGAGCATGACAATGTTGACTCAATACTTTAAATAATCTGAGGATCTCATTCTGATATTGTATTTCTAAACTGAAAAGTTCATTATTTTTTTCAATGATAGCATCTGGTTCAATAAAAGTAGTTTTACCTGAAGTAGATTCATCATGAATTATACCTTTGATTTTCCGTTTGTGCTCTGATGCAACCGCTACTACCCTTCTATGATTTCGTACACTTTCACCTGCTTCTGAGAGCCAGCCATTTTTTCTATAATCAAACAATAAGGACTTAAAGACTTGATCAATCTCATATTCTTTAGCTTTGATAGTATTAGAAATCGATTTTAAAGCAGGAGAGGCATCTGCTCTGATCTGACCTTTATCATCAAAAATGATTCTAAACTCTTTAAATAAATCGGAATTATATTCAATTAGTTGAAACGCAACAGATGCTAATGGACAATTCTTGATATGAGCATCATCTTTAAAATACGATTGAAGGCCTTCCAAATTGAGTAAGAACAATAGTACATGCATTAAACTCTCCTGCTCCAACACAAATCCTTCGACGGAAATATATTCTAAACTCTCCTGTATAGATTCACAGGCATTGACGGGAATCAATTCATTTTGCTCATAACTATTTTTAAATTCCAATACTTCATCCAGGGACTTATCTATCCAATTTTTAGAATACTCCAGATGCAAAGGAAAATACTTTGCCCTGGTATCCTGAATGAGACAATACTCTTTTAATAAATTAGAAATCTTATCAAATTCCAGGTTTTGAAACAAGGAATTTGGGAAAATAGAAACCATGAAAAATGTAAACTAAAAACTTAATATTTAAAAAACAAATGCTTAGGCCATCACTTCAACATGTTGCCCTACTCTCTTGACCCAATTATGTTTGTCAGGCAAGGTACCTTTGCGAATTCCATTTATTTCAGCTTTTAACATCGGTGCTATTTGAAAGGAATCTACATCCAACTCTATTTTATTTTCCTGATCAGTAATGGATTTGATTGGAATCACTACTACTGCAGTACCTACTCCAAATGCTTCTTTCAATATTCCGCGTTTATTGGCCTCATACAATTCATCTATACTCACAGGCCGCTCTTGTATTTCATAGCCTTTTTCCTTTAATAGGGTAATACAACTCAATCTGGTAATACCATGTAGAATAGATCCATCCAATGAAGGAGTGACTACCAGGTCTCCAATTACAAAAAACACATTCATAGTACCACTCTCCTCTATCCATTTATGTTCTTTAGCATCGAGCCAAAGTACTTGATCAAAGCCTTTTTGACGGGCCAGCTTAGCAGGATATAATGAGCCCGCATAGTTCCCTGCTGATTTTGCCTCGCCTGTACCGCCTTTGGCAGCTCTTACATGCGTTCTTTCTACAAATAAATTCACAGGATTTGAATAGTAAGGCCCTACGGGTAATAATAAAATCACGAAGCGATAAGTCTCAGAGGGTGCCACACCAATAAAACTATCCATGGCAAACATGAATGGCCTGATATATAATGAACTTTCTTCTCCAGATGGTATCCATGCGGCATCTAAACTAACTAATTTATCCAACGCTTCTAAAAATAGTTCCTCAGGTAATTCTGCCATACTCATTCTTCTTGCAGAAAAATTTAATCGTTTCGCATTCATTTCTGGTCGAAACAATACAGGCATACCGCTTCCATCTTTATATGCTTTCATTCCTTCGAATATAGACTGACCGTAATGAAGTGTGAGATTTGCTGGATGCATGCTCATCTCTTGAGTTGGAATTATCCGGGCATCTTGCCATGTTCCATTGACAAAGTCGACGACAAACATATGATCAGTAAAAATTTTACCAAAAGGCACATGATCCAGATCTATCTCTGGCAGCCTGGATCGCTTCGTTTTGTCAATTTTGATATTGTACGACATAGTCAGGTATAATTTGTTGTATTGCAAATATAAGGAAATCAGCTTTGATTCTCTTGATCATTTTGTTTGGCTTGTTCAGCAAAATAATCACTGAAGCGGCGCATGTCTGTTGCCAGGTTTTTGTTACCTGTGGCTCTGAGGTAAGTATCTGCCAGGCTCTTAATAGTGATATGGATCATTTGATTCATCTCGGCAACCTGAAAATCTTTAGTCCAAAGATCTATTTTCAATGTATCGCCTTGATTACCATCAAATAAGGAAAGTAAAAACGCCTTCACTTCTTGCTTTGAGCCTTTTTCTGGCCCATCATCTGCCTGCCAGGTGATTTTAGTAGGTATTTTTTGATCGTCAAGAGATACTTCGAGAATGATTTGATTCTGATCCATAAGACAAAGGAACAAAGAAATTGGATATTAGAAGGATGACTTCTTTGGATTACTAATAAGCGTTGAAGTCTACTGTTTACATAATCAATTTTTCGGCTTTAACCCCCCTGAAATTTTACTTGCATATAACTTTTGAGGTCGCTTTTAATTCATCTTGCCCAATTTAGCAATTACACTACTAGGATAATAAAACACTCCGCTTCTGGTTTCCTGGGCCACTTTCACCATGCAAAAGGCCACTTTTTGTGCTTCTATTGGTGTGACACTGGAAAAGAGTTTAGGCCCAATGGCTTTGAGTGCAAGGCCTGCTCCTGCCGCAAAAGATTCGAGGGTACGAGTTTCTTCCCGCTGGCCTAACAGTATGGAAGGTCGTAAAATATGGATAGCCCAAAAATCCATTCGTTTGATTTTATTCTCTATCAAGCCTTTTACCTGGTTGTAAAAAAACAAAGAATTTTTATCCGCTGAAGAGGCTGAAACTATTATAAACTGATTCACGCCATTCTCCGCAGCAATGCTTGCTATTTGAGTGATATAATCGAATTCTATATGATGAAATACTTTTTTAGATCCGGCCTTTTTCATAGTAGTACCCATGCACATATACAAATCTTTGCCAGTTACCTGATCTGCCCAAGAAGACATATCTTCGAATTCAACCACATGCTTATGTAGTTTTTCAAACTCCGTTTCATCTCCCGACCGATAGAAGGCATCTACTCTACTATATGCTGCATGATCTGACAAAAAGCTGACCACCTGTGACCCTACCAGGCCTGAAGCGCCAAAAACAAGTGCTTTCTTATTTGAATTTCTAATGGTCGATTGGTCAGACACAGTGAGCAAGATATCTTACTTTTGTTCAACATAAAAATTTTATGAAAAGATATTTACAGATAAATGAGAAAGATAATGTGGTTGTCGCCCTGGAGAATTTTGAAACAGGAGACAAATTAGACCTAAATAATACCCAGATTGATTTGTTAGAGCCCGTGCAGGTAAAACATAAAATTGCCATCACAAATCTTGATGAAGGTGATCTTATCAAAATGTACGGACTTACGGTAGGAAAGGCTAAAAGTCCAATATTTAAAGGTAACCGCATCAGCACTGAAAATACTACGCACGCAACCGAAAAATATCAGGAATCCCGGGAAGCTTATCAATGGCAAAAGCCAGCTGTAAACAAATTCATTGACCGTACTTTTAATGGCTATCATAGAGAAAACGGGTCTGTAGGCATTCGCAATTATTGGATCATTTTGCCTCTGGTATTCTGCGAAAAAAGAAATGTAGAAGTCATCCAGGATGCCTTGATAAAAAATTTAGGTTATCCAACTAAATCAGAGTTTGCCGTAGATACCCACCAACTAGTCACACTATACCATAATGGTGCTCAGGAAAGTGAACTATTGAATACCAATATAATCCTCAACCCAACTGATCTTAGTAGCAAACGGGTTTTTAAAAATATAGATGGCATTAAAATCCTCAATCACAATCTTGGTTGCGGGGGTACGCGACAGGATGCTGATGCACTATGTAGATTACTAGCCGGTTATGTGATGAATTCCAATGTTGCTGGCGCTACTATTATGAGCCTGGGCTGCCAAAATGCTCAGGTTTCCCTATTCCAGGAATCTTTAAACAGAATCACTGAAACTCCAGGTAAGCCAATCTATATTTTCGAACAGCAGAAATATAAAAGCGAACGCGAACTGATAGCTGATGCGGTAAAATACACATTTGTTGGTCTCATGGAAGCTAATAAAAATGAACGGCGGTCTGCGTCTATCTCGCACCTTAATCTCGGCCTTGAATGCGGTGGCTCAGATGGATTCTCAGGTATTACATCCAATCCGGCACTTGGTCATGCTTCTGATGTGATTGTAGCTCTTGGGGGCACCACTGTACTATCAGAATTTCCAGAACTTTGTGGTGCTGAGCAAGATCTTATAAATCGATGTATTAAAAAATCCGATGCTGATAAATTTGCCCATTTGATGAAAACGTATGGTGACCGTGCTGAAGCTGTCGGATCCGGATTTTATGCAAACCCATCTCCAGGAAATATTCGTGATGGATTGATCACCGATGCAATGAAATCCCTGGGAGCCGCCCGAAAAGGGGGCACAGCGCCAGTAACTGGAGTTTTGGATTACACTGAACGAACTGATGCAAACGGGTTTTACTTATTATGCACCCCTGGTGGCGATGTGGAATCAGTCACTGCCATGGTAGGGAGCGGCTGCAATATTGTTGCATTTACTACCGGCCTCGGTACTCCTACCGGAAATGCTATATCACCCACCATAAAAATTTCATCCAATAGCAACCTTACCAATCGAATGCCGGATATCATCGACATCAATGCGGGCTCCATTGTTGATGGACAGGATACGATTGAAACAAAAGGTGAAGAAATATTGGAATACATCCTTAAAGTAGCCAATGGCGAGGCTATTCCACATGCAGAAAGACTTGGGCAAGATGACTTTATCCCCTGGAAGCGAGGTGTTTCACTCTAGTTACTTGTATTACAACTTTTAATGTAAAACAAAGCATCATCAAAAGTAGATGGGGCATATCATTTGCGTTTATGAAATGGACTTCCTTTAAGTATCTAATTGAAAATGAACAAAAGCAATAATTTTCATTAAAGATCCAACAATCCTGCTGGAAGATTTACTACCACTATTTTATGTTCCGGATCCAGCTCTACTATTAATTCTTCGACCAATGGAATAGATACTATCCTGCCTTGAAAGGTGATTTGCAGCAAATCCTGCCCCGGTAATTCTTCCACACCCTGTACTAATCCTATTTCGCCGTATTCTTCATCTTTAACCAAAAATCCGATCCAGTCATGGATATCATCTTCTTGCAGAAATTCATTTCCTTTTATCTCGTAATTGAAAACAAAGATTTCTTCCAGCATGATTTCTCTTGCAGATTTATCATCGCCATATTCTTTAAATTTAAGGAGGACTTCATGGTTTTTACTATCGGATTTGGATTCGATAAAAAATGGGGCCCAGATGCCTTTTACTTTGATGATGCATTTTACCAATTCCTCCCAGGTAGAATCAAAACCAGCATATGACTCTACTAATATTTCGCCTTTATAGCTGATGGTTTTAATGACTTTACCAATTGGAATTAAGTCTCCAGAAAAATTTTCCTCCAAGATCAATTGTGTTTTAGTAATGTCTGGCGCATAAAGTAGCCTTTGGTAGCGCGTTTATTCCAAGGTACCCCATTGCTGCAAGTATTTATCTGCGAATTACAATCATAGATCGCCATTTCCTTATACACCAGCCCTACCCCTTTAGCATATTTCTCCAAAGAATATCTTTTAGTTAATATATCTTCTTCATCAGATTGTAATACAGTGACTACATCCCTATAATTCAATCCACTAATAATTTCTGGTTTGGCATTCTCCTTGATTTTGAATGGCTCCCATCCTTGATAAATTTGCACTGATTCCCCTTGTACATCATATACCTGGTCAGTATTTATTAACGATAGTCCTTCCCATGATTGATTGATTATAAACGGAAACACCAGGCACACCAAATGCACATTTCCTTCATTTCGGACTGCTTTGAAGTAATAGATCCGGGCTGTAAAACTCGCATTAGGCACCCATGGATCAATATCATTTTTTCGAATTGAACGCAGGATGATGTATTCTTCACCCAAAGTATCGGTCACTTTTGTAGTGATCTCTTCCCGGATAAATGAAGAGGTCGAATCTAGAAATTTCCCCTGCCGGTAAAGGATAGAATCCACTTTATACTCCCGATACTGACCAACCTGTAAAGGAAAATAAGCCAGGTCAGATTCGATATCAGCTTTCTCAGTTTCGTTTTTTATGCACCCAAGGATGACCATTAAAACAAAGCCAATACTGATTGCAATCCAGACCTTCATCCCGCACAAATTAATTTGAAAAAATCATTTGACCACCTTTGATGATACCGCCACCAATCACATCGTCACCTTCATAAAACACGGCTGACTGACCAGGAGCAATAGACTTGGCCGCAACATTAAATTTTACATTTACTGAATTATCATCATTAGATTTTATTATAGCCCATGTGCCTACATCCCGGTACCTGATTTTCACGATACATTCCATCTCTTGCGGAGCTATATATTTCTGCCAATTGGCTTTATAGACATCCATATCATTTTTTTGTAAATCATTTTCTCTACCGAGTACCACTATGTTTTTGTCGGGAATGATCTCTGTGACAAACATAGGTTCACCGAGATGAATACCCAGGCCTTTGCGTTGTCCAATGGTATAAAATGGATAGCCCTCGTGTCTACCCAGTTCATTTCCCAACGTATCGAGGTACCTACCACCTTTGAGAAGATTCTCCAATTCAGGATTTTTGCGTTTTAAGAAACCGCGATAGTCATTATCCGGAACAAAACAGATCTCATAACTCTCGGCCTTTTTAGAAAGTTCTTCGTAGCCTCTTTCCTCCGCCACTTTGCGCACTTCAGGTTTTTCTAATTCTGCTAATGGAAACAGGGTGCGTTCCATACAAGACTGTGACAGGCCCCATAAAACATATGACTGATCTTTGCTTCTATCTTTTGCCCTGGAAATATAATATCGTTCTTCCAGCTTATTTATTCTGGCATAATGACCTGTAGCAATCCATTGACAATCAAGCGCATCAGCTCTTTTGAGCAGAGACTCCCATTTGATGTGCGTATTACACAAAACGCATGGATTAGGTGTACGACCAGCCAGGTATTCCTCTACAAAATTGTCGATCACATAGTCCCCAAATTCCTCCCGGATATCTACGATGAAATGATGAAAACCCATTTTTACAGCAACTGCGCGAGCGTCGTTGATAGAGTCCAGAGAACAACAGCCTGTTTCCTTTTTGGAGCCCCCGCTATTGGCATAATCCCAGGTCTTCATGGTGATACCCACCACTTCATAGCCCTGTTCGTGCAATAGCATGGCTACAACGGTGCTGTCTATACCGCCTGACATGGCAACTAATACGCGTCCGTGTTTACTCATTGAGGTTGCAAAGGTAGTGGGAATTAGGTGAATCGGCGATGACTTTGAGATCATCAGCTACAGTTTTCCATAGAATGAACATTTGTTATTTTGCATTAGTAAAAATCCAAATTCAAAAATTGATATGGCTCTTGGTTTCAAACCAATGTCTAAGAAGTTTGAAAAAACCAAGTGATATCTGGCTATTCCAGCCGGAATAAAAAGAAATCTACCATGAGTTAAATGTGCAAAAGGAATATTCATTAAAAGAAATGAATATTCCTTTTTGGAGTTCTGATAAAGCCTATAAGCGAACCAATCATCCTAAAGACACTTCCGAACAAAGATCTGGTGGAATATACGGTTCATTATATTTATTACGAAAAGAAGAATTACAAAGACAGTATATTTGAAAAGATATTAGTTGCGATAAACTAAGCAAGGAGATCTTAGATTTTCCTCTTTTAATTTCCAACTCATACATATTTCTGAAATGGAAAAAAGAAATAAAATGCTCTTTTGAAATTAATGTATATCATGGGGGAAATTGAAAAAAATATCACCAATTCCTTAGATCAAGGTAAAATTATTTCTGTCCGCGGAAGTGTAGTCGATGTACAGTTTGAAAATAATTTGCCTCCCATTTATACAGTACTACACTCAGGAAAAAATAACGAAATTATCATTGAAGTGCTCGCTCATCTTAATGGTCATCAGGTGCGTGGTATTGCATTAACTCCTACGCAAGGTTTAGCACGAGGTATGTTTGTAGAAAATCTCGGAAAACAACTAAGGGTCCCGGTTGGAAAAAATATCATGGGCCGAATGTTTGATGTATTCGGAAATACCATTGATAAGGGCCAACCATTAACTGATATGGTTTGGCGTAATGTGCATCAATCGCCGCCACCATTAGCAAATCAATCAACCAAATCAGAGATTTTCGAAACCGGTATTAAAGCCATTGATGTGCTGGTACCTCTAGAGCGAGGTGGCAAAGCCGGTTTGTTTGGTGGGGCCGGTGTAGGTAAAACAGTTTTACTGACAGAGATGATCCATAACATGGTCGGACATAACAAAGGTGTCAGTATGTTTTGCGGCATCGGAGAGCGTTGTCGTGAAGGACAGGAGCTATATCAGGAAATGAAAGAAGCAGGCGTACTGGAGAACATGGTAATGATGTTCGGTCAGATGAACGAGCCACCAGGTGCGCGCTTTCGGGTAGGTCATGCTGCTTTAACCATGGCAGAATATTTTCGTGATGATGAACACCGCGATGTGTTATTACTCATAGATAATATTTTCAGATTTATCCAGGCTGGTATGGAAGTATCCGGTTTAATGGGACAAATGCCTTCCCGCCTGGGTTATCAGCCCACGATGGGAACGGAACTGTCGAAATTGCAGGAACGGATTGCCAACACGAATGCCGGAGCTATCACCTCCATACAGGCAGTATATGTACCTGCTGATGATTTAACTGACCCTGCTGCTGTTCATACTTTTTCTCATCTTTCTGCATCCATTGTTCTTTCAAGGAAAAGGGCAAGTGAAGGTCTTTATCCTGCCATTGACCTGTTACAGTCCAATTCAAAAATGGCGACACCCGGAATCATTGGTGAAAGACATTACAATCTTGCGCAGGAAGTAAGAAAGACACTTGCTCAATATGAAGAGCTAAAAGATATTATTGCGATGCTCGGTTTGGAACAGCTATCTGCTGATGACCGCAAAAGGGTGAGTCGTGCGAGGCGGTTAGAAAGATTTCTCACTCAGCCGTTTTTCACTACTGAACAATTCAGCGGAATCAAGGGGAAGAATGTCAGTTTGAAAGATGCACTGGATGGTTGTGAGCGTATTCTTTCAGATGAATTTAAAGATTTACCGGAGAGTGCTTTTTACATGATAGGTGCAATAGATGAAGCCAAGACAAATACAAATGTCAATAAGAAAGATGTAAAAATCAAAACGGATAAGAATAAAGTTGATGCTACAACGGATGTAAAACAAGTTGCAGATGTTGAATCGTAAACCACACAAGAAATGAAAACAACATTAATGAACCTTAAGATTCTTCTTCCGTTCTGTGTTTTTCTTGAAACACAGAATGTGAAAAGTATAGTTGCAGAAACTAGTAAAGGTTTCTACGGTTTTCTACCGCAGCGTCTCGATTGTGTAGCTGCATTAGTGCCCGGAATTTTTACCTATGAAACAGAAGACACGGTACATTATTTAGCCGTTGATGAAGGAGTGTTGGTAAAAGCCGGAACACAGGTTATTGTGTCAGTCCGTAATGCTATTGGAGGCACCGATCTTGGAAAGCTTCATAAATCAGTCGAAAAAGAATTTATAGATCTGAGTGCTAAGGAAAAAGGCATCCGTTCGGTCATGACAAAGTTGGAAAGCGGATTAATTCAAAGTATGGAAAAAGTTCGCAAAAAATAATGAAATCCATTGATACAGAAAACAAGAATCTGTTTAGCCAACAGATAAGCGAAAAAGAAAAACGCAAACTTAAGGCGAAGCGCGAAAGCAAACAAAGCGTTTGGTCCGGCTTGGGAATGTTCGGAATGATCGGTTGGTCTGTAGCTGTTCCTACGGTGCTGGGAATCGCCTTAGGAATACAGATTGATAAAAAATATCCTGAACCGTTTTCATGGACATTGACATTTCTAATTTTGGGTTTAATAATGGGATGCTTTATTGCCTGGCATTGGATAGAGAAAGAAAACAAAGAGATGAACCAGGATTTAGAAGAAAAAGATGAATGAGATTTTATATATGATATTGGCATTTGCCGGAGGCGTGGCTTTAGGAACACTATTCTTTGGCGGGCTTTGGCTAACGACGAAAAAAGCAGTGACAGCCAAAATGCCCGCACTATGGTTTTCTGTCAGTTTCTTTTTTCGGGTAGGTATTACATTGATTGGATTTTATTTTATCTCTCTGGGTAGCTGGCAACGACTTCTCATTTGTCTGTTCGGATTTGTTACAGCCCGCTACATCGTTTTTCACCTTACCAAAACGGACGAGGCAAAACAGTCTCAGTTAAAAAAGGAGGTCAGCCATGAAACTTAGCCCTGACGAAACTATTTTCTGGCAACATGGTTTTATCACCATTAATCTCACCATTCTTACAACGTGGGCGTTAATGCTGGTGATGGTGATTGGTTCAAGATTAATTACCAGAAAACTTAAAGCAGAAATAAATATCTCCCGCTGGCAGTGCATTCTTGAAATAATTGTAACAGGAATGAAAAATCAAATCAAGGAAGTTGGTCTGAATCAACCTGAAAAATTCATTGGCTTCATTGGCACCATATTTCTGTTTATTGTATTGTCTAATCTGTGTATCATTTTCCCGTTCTACGAACCACCAACAGGTTCGCTCTCTACTACTGTAGCACTTGCCTTCTGTGTATTCTTAGCTGTACCATTCTTTGGCATTGCGGAGAGCGGTATAATGGGCTACTTAAAATCATACCTCAAGCCTACATACATCATGTTACCTTTCAATATTATCAGTGAGATTTCGCGAACGCTTGCATTAGCAATAAGGTTGTTCGGTAACATCATGAGTGGAGGAATGATAATAAGTATATTGTTAACGATCGTACCTTTCATATTTCCAATAGTAATGACCATTCTTGGCTTAATTGTTGGAATAGTTCAGGCATATATTTTTGGCATACTTACAACCGTTTACATCGCTGCTGCCACACAAGAATCCAAATCTCAAAAAGTTTCAAAAACCAATTAATTAAAATCAAAACAATATGGAAAGTTCAACTTTAATTGCGGCAGTCTCAATAATCACTGCCGGTCTAACAACAGGCCTAGGAGTCATGATGCCTGCATTAGGGCAGGGAAAGTCAATTTCTTCTGCGTTAACTTCAATGGCGCAACAGCCGGATGCTTCTCAAACAATTACAAGGACTTTGTTTGTAGGACTAGCCATGTTAGAATCACTTTCCATATACTGCTTTGTAATTTCCATGATCCTGATATTCGCCAATCCGTTCTGGAACCACATCATCGCAAAATAGTGCATTCAAAATGAAAATTAACTGGTTCACAGTAATAGCGCAGATAATTAATTTCCTCATTCTGGTGTGGTTGCTGAAGCGTTATCTATACCATCCAATCCTGAATGCCATTGATGAGCGTGAAAAAAAGATTGCTGATCAGCTTAAGGATGCTGAAGTTAGAAAAGCGGAAGCGATAAAGGAGCAGGATGAATTCCGGCAAAAGAATGAAACATTCGATGCACAGAAAAATGAGCTGATGAGCAAAGTTGCTACAGAAACAAATGAGGTACGCCAGAAACTTCTTGAAGAAGCAAGGAATGAAGCGAATAACTTAAGCGCCAAATTGGAATCAGCATCGAAAGAAGAACAGGAAAAGCAGAACAGTGAAATTGCACAGAAAATACAACAGGAAGTATTTGCTATTACAAGAAAGACACTTGCTGATCTTGCTTCTATAAGTTTGGAAGAGCAATCAATAAATGTTTTCATTAAGCGTTTAAATGAATTAAAAGAAGAAGAAAAGAAACAATTCATCGCCACTTTCAAATCTACCTCCAATACAGTTCTAGTGCGAAGTGCTTTTGATTTGCCTGAAAATCTGCAAAAGGAAATTCAAAAAACAATTGATGAAATTTTGGGAACAAAAACCCAACTTCAATTTAAAACGACACCCGAATTAATCAGCGGTATTGATCTTACTACAAACGGTTACAAGCTCGCATGGAGCATTTCTGAATATCTCCAGTTATTTGAAAAAAATATTTCGGAGGCGATAAAAGAAAAACCAAAAGCAGAACCGAAAAAAAATCAGGAAGAAAAAAAATCAGCGCCTGAGAAAAAATAAAATGTCTTCAACCGAATTAAATATAGCAATAACCAAAACTTTCTCTCAACTGAGTGACGGATTAGAAAATCACACACTTGATCTCATCCCTCGTGAAATTGGAACAGTTATCAGTGTATCAGCTGGAATCGTCAGGGTTTCGGGGCTTCCAGGAGCGGGTTTTGAAGAACTACTGAAGTTTCCGGGTGATTTATTTGGCATTGCCTTTAACATTGATGAAGGTGAGATAGGTGCTATTCTACTGGGTGAAGACTCTCAGTTAAATGCAGGTGATGAAGTAGAACGCACAGGTCGCGTAATGGACATACCGGTTGGCAACGGGTTAATCGGAAGAGTGATTAATCCATTGGGAGAACCGATGGACGATAAAGGTACTCTTGCTTCTATGCAGCGCCTGCCTATTGAGCGTCCTGCTCCTGCCATCATGGATCGTTCGCCAGTTACAGTTCCATTACAAACGGGATTAAAAGTAATTGATGCGCTGATTCCCATTGGTCGTGGACAGCGTGAATTGATTCTGGGAGACCGCCAGACGGGCAAAACAGCCATCGCCATTGACACTATTCTCAATCAGCGTGATAAAAATGTCATCTGCATTTATTGTGCTATCGGGCAGCGCGCATCTTCTGTGGCGAAAGTGATCGCCAACCTGAAAGAAAAAGGGGGTATGGAATATACGGTAGCCGTTGTAACAGAAGGGAATAACGCACCTGGACTGCAATACATTGCACCTTACTCCGCCACGAGCATTGCAGAATATTTTATGGAGCAAGGTCGTGATGTGCTGATTGTATATGACGACCTCACGCATCATGCCCGTGCCTATCGTGAGCTTTCCCTGTTACTGAGAAGACCTCCGGGTCGTGAAGCATTTCCGGGCGATATTTTTTACATCCATTCAAAACTTTTGGAAAGAGCTACCCACATGAGTGATGAACTCAAAGGAGGTTCAATAACCGCTTTGCCAATTATTGAGACTGAAGCTCAGAATATTTCTGCCTATATTCCCACAAATCTTATTTCCATTACGGACGGACAAATTTATCTCTCTCCTAAATTATTTGAGTTAGGCGTTCTGCCGGCTGTTGATGTTGGCAAATCGGTTTCCCGCGTAGGCGGCAAAGCGCAATTACCTGCCTATAGCTCAATTACCGGAAATTTAAAACTTGCCTATGCACAATTTGAAGAGTTAGAAACCTTTGCCCGATTTGGAACACGATTAGATGAGAATACGAGGAAAATAATTGAACATGGAAAAAGAATCCGTGCCTGTCTTAAACAACAGGAACTTAAACCAATGTCTGTTCCAGAACAAATTGTCCTTCTGCTGGCATTAACCAGTGGGCTTTTCGATACTATACCTAGTGATAAAATACAGGATGCTGAGAATGTCTTGCTTAAAATCAGTTCGGAACTTCCATCTGAAATTTTGAAGCGATTAGTTTCTGAAAAAGAGTTGAGTAGTGCTGATAGAGAAATTATTTTGAAAATGGCTGTTACTGCACTAGTTTCCTTTCAGGCTAAGCCGGATCCAGAATTAAATAAAAATTGATGGATACATTAGAAAGTTTACGAAGAAAGATTGATGGAGCAAAAGATATTAAATCTGTTGTCCGTACCATGAAAGCAATGGCAGCATCAAATATCGGGCAGTATGAGAGAGCCGTCAATTCACTTGGGGATTATTATCGAACTGTAACATTGGGCATTCTTGCCTATTTCAGGAATAATAGAATAGATACGATACACAAAAAGGAAGATTCAAAAGGAAAAGAAGAGAAGTTAATCTGTGCGATTGTTTTCGGCTCAGATCAGGGGCTTGTCGGGCAGTTTAATGATTCACTGGCAGAATTTGTATCGCAATCACTCAAAGCCATGCAAGGTAAAAAAGAAGTATGGGCCGTCGGCGAGCGTGTTCAATTAATATTATCTGATGCAGGGTTTGCTACCACAAAAGTTTTTTCAGTCCCGAATTCTGTTACTGCCATTACACCGCTGGTAAGTGAAATTTTAATGAAGAGTGAAGAAAGACATGAAAAAGAAAACCTGAAAGAGTTTTATATTTTTCATAATCAACCACATGAGGTAGCTGGTTATTCTCCCGTTACTCAGCGATTGCTGCCTTTAGATGCAAAATGGAAACAGGAATTTGCAACATTAAAATGGACAACAAAAAATTTACCGCAGGTTGCAGGAGACAATGAGCTAACCATAGCTGCGCTTATACGCGAATATCTTTTTGTTTCTCTTTTCAAAGCATGTGCTGAGTCTTTAGCAAGCGAAAATGCCAGTCGTTTAAGTGCCATGCAGCGGGCAGAAAAAAACATAGATGAATTGCAGGATGACCTCAGTCATAAGTTTCATCGTTTGCGCCAAAGTTCTATTGATGAAGAATTGTTTGATGTGGTTTCAGGATTTGAAGCATTGAAGGAAAAATACAGATAATATGATTATGGAAATTATATCTTTATAGGTTACTACCAATTTTACCATACTTTACCAGCACGAATCACCTTACATGATACTTTGGGTCAGCTGTCCTTGCCCATATAAATTTGCGAATAGAATAGATATTCAGCAGAATCAGGTCTTAGTATTACTCTATATTGTTTCATTAAAAATGCATTTACCTAAAAAGCAAACCTAATAACGACAGACTTTAAATATTCCATTAGTATTTCTTAAACCCATGATCCCTGGAAATAATACCAAAAAAATGATAGCAACAGAACGACTTATATTAAAACCTTTAACCTACGACCAACTCCTGAAATATATCAAGGCGGACAACTCTTTAGAAGATGAGCTGAGACTAAATAAGACATCAAGGAAAATTTCACCTGAACTTAAGGAAGCATTGGAAAAAACCATCTTACCAAACGTAGCAGATACGCGTAAAGACTATTTGTACTCAACACTTTGGACTGTAATTTTAAAAGATGCTAAAAAAATGGTTGGTGACATTTGCATTGTAGGAGAACCTAATGCAAAGGGCGAAATTGAAATTGGTTATGGTACTTATGACGAATTTCGAAAAAAAGGATTTATGACAGAAGCCGTTGGAGGAATTATAAAGTGGGCAAAATCTCAACCCGATATTATTTCTATAGTAGCATCGACGGAAAAAGAAAATATCGCTTCGTATACCATTTTGTTAAAAAATAATTTTATTAAAGTTGAGGAAACAGAGACCTTATTTACCTGGAAACTAATACTAAAACAATTGTAATAGATGAAAAATAAAACATTAGTGCTTATCGCAATAACAGCTTTTTCAATGGCTTTTAAAAGCAATACTTTAGATAAATGGCCTCCAAAAGGCAGGGTCTTCAATATAGAAAAAGATTTATTACTAGTACAATTTGATTGCAAAACAGATGTAGATGACCTCCAATCGGCCGCAGCTTTGGCTACCCTCCTGGCTGATTCGAAATTTTCAAAAATACAGTTTCACGCAGTTGCTGGCACCTATGGAATTCAAGAGGGTTTATACGTTCCACCCAATGAATTATTTCAACTCGCTTTCGGAAACAATTGGACAGATGCAAATGCAAATTTAAAAGACGCTTTAGATCAAGTTAAAGCAATAATTAAATCAACTTTTTCTAATCAAGGCGAGGTTTGGATTGCAGAAGCTGGACAATCAGATTTTACTGCCAGCCTTATTAAATCTGTTCAATCTGATTTTCCCGATATAAATATTTCTCCACGTATTCATGTGATTCAACATAGCGATTGGAATGAAAAAGCCACCTCTTCTGAGAATTTACAATTTGTAAAAAATCATTCAGACTATATTAGAATACCGGATGGAAACATAGTTGGAAACGGATCTCCAGGGTTTCGTTCTTTAGAATATATTGACTTGAAGAATACATTTACCAATTTCAAGTTGATCAAAATCTGGCAGCTTTCTATAGATTTGTCAAACCAATATAATGGCAAAGAAGGCCGCTATTTAAATGAAGCAATTATGGCAGGGGGCTTTGACTTCTCAGACCTTTCTGAAGTATGTTGGATTTTAGGATTAGCCGAAATGAAAGATACAGAACAGTTTTTTAATGCCTATTTAAAATAGTCCGGCCCAGTAAAAAAATATCAACTAGCGGAAACAATCCATAAAAATTAGATTAAGACCTATGGATTTTATCTCATAAATAGGTTATTTTTATCATTGTGAAAACCAATAAATTAGTATTGGACATGATCGCATTTGGCTTTAACGCGGTAATGACACAATGGTTGGTTTTATAAACTTATTAAGAATGAAAAAAATAAATCTCATTAATGTAGTTTTTATTGCCACCATTATTTTCATTCCAGGCTGCCAAGATAATAAGGTCAAACCTAACCCTGCCTTACTAAATATTGATTTGCTAAGAGGTGATATCATTATGTGTAATGGGGAAAAATTTGGCGAAGTAAGTTTTTCCACTTTCTGTACATATTCCGTGAGAGAATCTTTTGATCTTGCTGTTTCTCTATTGCATTCATTTGAATATACTGAAGCAGAAAAAGCCTTTGTTAAAGTGATTGACGCAGATCCTGCGTGTGCTATGGCATATTGGGGAGTAGCAATGAGTATGTATCATGCCTTATGGGAACCTCCAAATAAAGAGCAGTTGAAGAAAGGGGAACGTATTTTAAAGATTGCCGAGGCTATACCTAAGACAGACCGGGAACAAGCATACCTGGATGCTATCGGCTTATACTATAAAGATTGGGAGACAATAGATGAAAAGACCAGGGCCAGGAGAATGACGAAAAAGATGGAGGATATTTATATAAAATATAAAGACGATACGGAAGCTGCTATACTGTATGCATTGACCTTAAATGCTACTGCAGATCCAACTGATAAAAACTATACCAATCAACGAAAAGCTGGTAGCATTTTAGAACCCCTTTTTATCAGTCAGCCCAATCATCCCGGAATAGCACATTATATCATCCATAATTATGACAACCCGGTACTGGCAGAGAAAGCGCTTTCAATGGCAAGGAAATATGCCGAAATAGCTCCAGCTTCTGCTCACGCTCAACATATGCCTTCTCATATTTTTACGCGCCTAGGTCTCTGGGATGAATCAATAAAAGCTAATATAAACTCCGCTGCTTCAGCTGTGTGTTATGCTGAAAGTGCAGGCTATGATGCACATTGGGATGAAGAATTGCATGCCATGGATTATTTGGTATATGCCTATTTGCAACAAGGGGATAATCAAAAAGCAATGGAGCAAAACGATTATTTAAACACATTTAAAAAAGTTTATCCTGTAAATTTTAAGGAGGCCTATGCCATAGCTGCCATTCCTTCCAGAGTAGCATTGGAGAATAAGGACTGGAATAAAGCTGCTCATTTGAAACTCTCATCGATAGACTTCCCCTGGGAAAAATTTCCCTGGCAAATTTCCATTTTGCACTTGACTAAAGCATTAGGAGCTGTCCATACCGGAAATTTGATAGAAGCAGAAAGTGAGATAAGCCGATTAGATACCTTGTACCAAAGACTTGTACTATTGGATAACCCCTACCAGGCTAACCAGGTTATGGTACAGCTTCTAACAGCAAAAGCCTGGTTTTACTTCGCAAATGGAAATAATATAGAAGCCATTAACTTAATGCGGGATGCTGCCGATAAGGAAGATAAAACTGCAAAACCTCCCGTCACCCCTTGTGAAGTAATCCCCGCAAGAGAATTATTAGGTGATTTATTCCTTGCATTAGATAATCCTCAGGACGCATTGATTGCCTATAAAACTGACCTTGATGGCCACCCCCAGCGATTCAATGGTATTTATGGAGCAGCTAAGGCATTATCAAAGGAGGGGAAAATAAAAGAAGCCAAAATGTATTTTGAAAAATTAATTCAATTAGCTCAACCAGAAAGTAAAAGAGTTGAGCTACAGGAAGCTAAGGAATTTATAAGTAAGATTTAATTTTTAACGTAGAACTACAATATAGTGGAAGCTAGGAAATGAGCGTCACTTTAACATAAATCTACATTATAAGCCGTTTAAATTTATATAGTTTCAGAGAAGATTTTCGAAGCAAAAATGACCACAGAAATTAAAATAAAAGCCCTTCATTTAATTCCAATCATAGACAAAAAGCTCATTCGTCTTTTGTGCTCATTGACTCATGCAGAATGGAACCTGCCGACAGTAGCCAAGCTATGGACCGTAAAGGATGTCGCTGCCCACTTACTTGATGGAAATTTGAGAGCATTATCTACTTCAAGAGATGGCTATTTTTCTGTAAAACCTATAGACAATCGTTCTTTCCATGACCTCGTCACATTTCTAAATCAATTAAATTTGTCCTGGACAAATGCAACTAAAAGACTTAGCCCCAGAGTCCTGATTACGCTTTTAGAGCTATCCGGTAAAGAGTATCTGGATCATTTACTGACACTTGATCCTTTTGCAAATGCACTATTTTCAGTGGCGTGGGCAGGCCAAGAAAATTCACCAAATTGGTTTCATATCGCCCGTGAATACACTGAAAAATTTCTACATCAACAACAAATCAGAGACGCTGTCGGCAAGCCAGGAATCATGACCAAGGAATTGTATTATCCTTTTATGGATACATTTATGCATGCATTACCTCATGCTTTCCAACATGTGTCAGCAGAAAATGGAACAGTAGTTTCAATAAAAATATCTACAGAGATTGGCGGCCAATGGAACATCATAAATTCAGCCTCAGGTTGGAAATTAAAAAAAGGAAATAATCTTGATTTTGATTCCCAGGTAATCATTGACCCAACTACTGCCTGGAAACTTTTCTCCAAAAGCTGGACTCCCGATGCGGTGATGGATAAAATAGAAATCAAGGGTGATAATAATTTGGCAATACAGGCTTTAAAAATGGTCTCGGTAATAGCATGAGATGACTTAATTTTAAGAAATGAATAAGGATGGCAAATAATGAGGGCTAAATTAGAGATCATAGGTGTAAATCCATTCATTAGATTACCAGATAAAGTCTTAACCGAACTATTCAAGCAGGCAGGTAAAGATAAAGGATCTATCCGGGTAAAAGGTACAGTTAATGATAAACCATTTATCCAAACATTAGTGAAATACGCAGGCATATGGAGACTTTACATCAATCAGAAGATATTAAAAAATTCCACAAAACGAATAGGAGAAACAATAAGAGTTACTGTAGAATATGATCCAAAAGAGAGAGTAGTATTTAAGCATCCCAAATTTATAAAAGCATTAGAAGTACATCAGGAAGCAAAACAAATATTTGACAACCTTCGACCTTCATCACAGCATGAAATCTACCGATATATCGCTGGCCTTAAAACTGAGGAAAGTATTGATAAAAATGTCACAAGAGCAGTTGACTTTCTATTGGGCAAGTCTAGATTTGTTGGAAGAGACAAACCATAGTGCGTTACAGTATAACAAATGTTTAACGAGTGGCTATATTTTATGTCTTGCCACGATTAACTTAGAAAATAACTTGCTACATGTATCCCAAAGTAAATCACATACATGGTCTCAACATTAAATACAAAATAGGTCCCGTGATAGCCACATATAACCATACAGGAAATGCCCACCTCGCCATTTTCTTATGAAGAGGAATAAAACCAGTATATGCTCTTAAAAATGTAAAAATAACCACCGGCATAATGATGGCAGCCAATATAATATGAGTGGCGAGCAATACGAAGTAGAGATACCGAATATTGCCTTCAAAGCAATACTTTGTTTCCGGAGTGGTTATATGATATACTACATAAGAAAGTAAGAAAACCCCGGATAAAATAATATTTAAAATCATTAATTGCTTATGTCTTTTGATATCCTTTTTTATTTTGATAAAGTAGTATGCCAGTATCAATCCTATTGCCGTGATCGCATTTACTGTAGAATGAAAACCAGCCAGCCATATAAAACTTATATTAGTCTCCCAATGGATGCTTCTGAGAGAGGCCACCATTAAAATGACAATAATGGAAAAAACCAATGCAATGGGTCGAAGTCTCTTGTATAAAGATTCGTTCAGTGCTGGTATATTATTTAAAGTCATAATTATTTAGTTATGGTTAACTGATCTTGAAGTATTCTATGATTGTATTGCTGAATAAAAGCCTGATGAAACCAAAGTGTACTGCTGTCTCTTGCTACATCAGTTCCAAGCAGATTTACATTATTGTTCCAGCCTTTTTGGAGATCATATATATGAGTAACTTTATTTCCATCGAAATAAGAAAGATATTGATTCGCATCTATCATCTGGTAATGTTCATTAATAAAATTATAAGCAAATCGAGTCGAACCAGGATCGAATATACTTTTACCAAAAGCTACAAAAGGCTTGTCAAGATGCAGATAATCTATAATGCTTGGCATGATATCTATTTGCTGAGTGACAGGCTCATATTTACCTTTAAGCTGGGAGCCTGGATCAAAATAAATAATAGGAATTGCAAAAGCCCCTGTAGAAGTATTGTACTTATCGGACCAGGCCACCGTGCTATGATCGGCTGTAATTACAAATAATGTATTAGAATACCATGATTGAGTGGACGCATATTCAAAAAATCGACGAATAGAATAATCGGTATAACCCACACATTCATGTACCTGTAATGGCCCTTTTTTAAATCTCCCTTTATATCTAGCAGGAACTTCAAATGGGTGATGAGATGAAACTGAAAAACAAACTCCTATAAAGGGTTGCTTAAAGCTGGTCATTGTTTTTCCGAAATATTGAAAGAATTCTTCATCCCAGATACCCCAGATACCATCATAGTATTGATCATCATTAAACTCATCTTTGCCATAGTAAGCATCAAATCCGGCAATTTTACTAAATGCCTGAAATCCCATAGAGCCATTGGGTGCTCCATGAAAAAAAGCTGAATAATAACCGTTGGGTTTAAGCAAGGAAGCTATCGAGTTGATCTTATCTAAGCTATTGTGAGACAGTACATAAGGCACTTCCAGGGAGGGCAACGAAGCTAACACAGAGGGCATTGCATCTATAGACTTTCTTCCATTGGCAAAAGCATTTGTACATACCATACCCTCTTGCATGAGGCTATCCATAAATGGTGTGTAACCTTCTCCTGGTTTGTAAAGATCCGGATTGAGATAGGCCGAATGTTCTCTTGAAAAGCTCTCCAATAATATGATGACAATATTTTTATATTGAGCTGAATCCGGAGAATCAGACATCGAAACTTCAGGGTTGAAAATGGATTTTGCCCTGTCATCAGAAAAGTAATTTTCCTCTTTAAAGACTTTCTTATCAATCGTTCGAATCAGGCTAAACGGTGTATTCAGAACAATCGGCATGTGGCTTGCATTAGAAACATATTGCCCGGCATTGCTAATAGTAATTGGCCTCGTAGAATGTAAAAAACCGCCTCGCATGCCCCCTATTAACAAACCAGAAAGTATACCTAGCAAAGTAATATGAAAAGCATAAAATGAAAACCCTTTCACTGAAGAATAATCTGGTTTCTTAATTTTTGTAAACAGATAAACAAAGGCAGCTAAAAATAAAATACAAATGATAGTAAAAAACCAATGCGTAAATAAAAAATTGGTAATTATTTTGAGCGTATTGGACTCCCCTACCCAATGACTAAAATCTGCAGTCATTCTTTTGAGATTAAACTCGTAGTAGGCAAAGTCTATCATATTCAATATCAAGCAACTAATATTCACAAGAAGGAAAAATCCACTCCAGATAGACTGATATGTTTTATTGGTTAGTAAAGGTCTGACAGGTAATACCCATGCCAGTATACAAAGCGCATTGGTATAAGCAATGGCTGAGGTGTCAAATACCAAGCCACCCCAAAGAAGTTTAGGCCACTCATGCATATCCACTGCACCTAACGTGTTCTTATTCAATAAGTAAAATACAATTCTGGTAAGGCTATAAAAAAAATATACCAAGCCTAATCTGAGAAATAGGGGATATAAAATTTGCGAATATGCCTTTAGTTTATCCATGAATGAGAATTCAAAGGATACTATTTTTTAGTGATTAGGAATGCTAAATTCTCCACCAACTTAGTTCTTTCATTAGAATTATTAAAATCGTATGTATTTAGAACCTGATGACTTGAATCAGCCAAAAGTATTCTGCAATCAGGCAAATTAAAGGTAGAATCAGAGATCGAAATAAGCGATCCTGAGGCATTCCATTTATTCATTAAAGAAGGAGAGAACGAATTATTGAATTTCTGATTATTTACAAAAACAAATTCTATTTTTTCATTTATAAACTGATTAATCAAAGCATGGAGATCAGCAGTGTCTGAACAATTAGTTTGTAATAATCTATACCGAAAATTGGAGGTTAATTGAGTACTTATAGATGATGGCAAGATGGATTTTACTGTTAATTCCTGCAATGATTGCTTCCTCAGTTTAGCACCCTGAAAGGAATAATATAAAGAAATAACTGGAAGTGCCAGAAGTATAAAAAGGCTTAATATAAAAGGCAACTTGATCTTTCTCAATGAACATGTGGGGTTTTAATGAACATCCTCCTGTTCAAATTTTTTCTCTGTTTTCATCTCACCCTGAGGTTTAATAGAGGTGCTTACCTCTATTTTATTTTTACTTTTTACATAATCCCGATAATTAAACCATTTATTGCCTTCACTAAAAAATGCAATCATGGCCCAAATCAATAATGTCATAGGAAGTAAAACTGCCATGGCAAGTCCCTTCACTTCATAACGCATGTGCATAAATTCATAGATGATGAAATATGCTTTGTACAAACTTAAGCAGATCATCATAGGATACATAATGATTTTCGGCAGATGAAACCCACTGATAACGTGACCATTACCAATCAATGCGATGAATACCTCCAATAAAGTAATAATGGCAAGTAATCGAAGGCCTTTAAAGACTACTTTCTTACTTTCTTCGTAACTCAAGCTTGACATATATTATTGTTTTTCTTTTAATGACTAATTAGGTTAACCTATTTTCTTATAATAAATAAAATACCAGGAACACAAACACCCATACCAAATCTACAAAATGCCAGTATAGCCCAATTTTCTCTACCATTTCATATCCATTCTTTCTCTTGGCATATAGCCCACTGGCAGCATTAATTGCTATAATGGCGAGGAAAAGGACGCCTGAAAACACGTGAAATCCATGAAAGCCAGTAATAAAAAAGAATAAGGCTCCAAACGCTTTTGGTCCAAAAGACATTTGTTTTACTGTTCCAGCTTCAGGCCCCTCGGTAACTCTATATTTTTTCAAGCCCCATTCCTCACCGTGCTTATGAATGAGATAGGATTCCCCCATTTTAAAAGTAGCTTCTTTTCCATCTTCCATGGCAACAGTTCCATCATCATTCAGGTAGACTCCGGCATCCATATGTCTGCTAAATGGGTTTTTGGTCAATCTCACATTTTCTTTAGCTAATAAAGTAGTCCATTCCCAAGCCTGGCATCCCAAAAAAGTCAAGCCTCCTACTATAGTCAATATCATCCAAAATACCACTCCATTTTTGTTTTCACGATGGCCTTCCTGCACTGCTCTTACCATGGTCACTGAGCTGATAATCAGTACAAATGTCATAAACGTTACAAAAATCAAAGGGGCTTTACCTGTATAAAATGGAATACTTTCAAACACATGATCAGGCAATGGCCAGGTGGGCATACTAAATCGCAATGCGCCATAGGCAATCAAAAAGCCTGAAAAAGTAAATGCATCGGAAATTAAAAAATACCACATCATCAGCTTGCCATAACTCGCTTTGAATGGCTCTTTTCCGCCACCCCATAAATTAGCGTCTGAGGAGTGATCTGCATGCGTATCGTGGGACATTGTTTCAGTTGACATGTATTTCCTTTTAATATTATTGTTGTAAAATCATAAATGATAATAGATAAATCCAAAGTATATCTACAAAATGCCAGTATTGACATACTAATTCAAATCGATGCCTTCTCTTTTCAGTGACAGAAAAATTCAGAGAATATGCATGAATCAACGCCACAGTTAATGCTGCCAGGCCACCTACCACGTGGGCGACATGTAGCCCTGAAATCACATAAAAGAAAGATCCTGATGGATTGCCTGATATTTCTACTCCATATTTATATAATTGTGTCCAGCCAATATATTGTAGAGAGATAAACAAAATTCCTAAGACAAAAGTAGCTGCAAGCAAGAGCTTATACTGTTGCTCTTTTCCAGCTTTAAAAGATTGATATGATCTTTGCAATAAGACACTTGAAATTAAGAGTACAATAGTGCTTGCAAAAAATACATTGGGTATTTGATATTCTAACCAATTACCAGCACCCCTCCTAACCACATAAGCACTGGTAAGTGAAGCAAACATCATGGTTATACTTCCCAAGGCCGCCCAAAGGGCAAACTTCTGAGGATGCATTCCAAACCTATATGCCTGTTTCATTTGAGCTAAAGCCATTTGTCAATTAAAAGTGTTATTTGAATAAATGGTAAATACATTAACGAAGCAAACAATAATTTTCTGGCATGAGCCATATCATTGTACTTAAACAATTCCCAGGCAGCATATGCAAAGGCAAATGCCGCTATACATAATAATCCAATAGCCCCATTACTTACACTGGGATTCAATACAAATAATAGACTGATTGGAATTAAGAATAAAGCATATATCATGCTATACATGCCTATGCTGCGATCTCGTTCATGAGAGGGCAATGGCATAATATTGAATCCGGCCTTTTTGTATTCATCAAATCCTAACCATCCAATAGACCAGAAATGAGGAAATTGCCAAAAAAACTGAATACCAAATAAGGTAATTGACAATAAAGTAAGTTTTCCTTCCAAGGCAATACAACCAATCACAGAAGGTAATGCGCCAGGAATAGCTCCTATGGCTACAGAAAGTGGGGTAATTCTCTTTAAAGGAGTATAAATAAAGGCATAGATTATTAAAGAAGTAGCTCCCAAAATCGCCGTAAATAAATTAAATAATGCAAGAAATAAAATACCAATCACAGCCATTAATCCGGCCCAAATGATAGCTTCAGTGATTTCCATTCTACCTGTTGGAAGCGGTCTTGAAGCAGTACGTTGCATTAAGGCATCGTAGTCTTTTTCTAAAATCTGGTTTAATGTATTGGCAGCACCAGTAATTAGAAATCCTCCGCAAGCCAGGTAGAATAATTGCATGAGTTCTAAAGTTCCCGTTAGTGCCATTAAATAGCCCACAATAGAGCTAATTACTACAAATAAAGTCAACCGAAACTTTACCAATTGCTTGAGGTCATCAATTTTGGACACTAAAAATTGAATTCCCAGGGAAAGTGTTTTAGTCTTGGTAGTATTTTCTGATAAATTATTCACTCTATCCAGGTTTTAATGAACTTCATCTTTTTCATCAGCATCCATGGGTACATATTGCGGAATATATTCTCTTTCATCTTTATTGTAGTCATAAGCCCAACGGTGAACAGTAGGGATATTTCCCTTCCAATTTCCATGATCAGGTATAATCGTTTCAGTAGTCCATTCCAAAGTATTAGATTGATATGGGTTTCTACTTGTTGCCTTTTTTCCTTTCCAAATAGAATAAAAGAAATTGATAATAAATACCATTTGACATGCAAAAACAATAATGGCGGCAATAGTCATGAACTTATTTAGGGTGCCGAAATGATTAAATGCCTGAAAAGTATCGAATCGATAATATCTCCTCGGTACACCAGCCATGCCAATGTAGTGCATGGGCCAGAATATCGCATATGCCCCAATTAAGGTACCCCAGAAATGTAATTTTCCTAATGATTCATTCATAAATCTTCCAAACATTTTAGGGAACCAGTGGTATACCCCGGCAAACATGCCCAACATGGCGGCTACCCCCATTACTATATGGAAGTGTGCCACTACGAAATAAGTATCGTGTTGCTGAACATCAATAGCAGAATTTCCCAGAAATATTCCAGTCAATCCACCTGAAATAAACATACTTACAAATCCAATCCCAAATAAAGCCGGAGTATTTAGCCTGATATTACCGCCATACAACGTGGTCAACCAGTTAAATACTTTTACAGCCGAAGGCACGGCAATGATCAATGTAAAGATTACGAAGAAATTAGATATAAAAGGATTCACTCCTGACATAAACATATGGTGCGCCCAAACAATAAACGATAAAAATCCAATAGCTAAAATTGAATATACCATGAATCGATATCCAAATATTGGTCTTCTGCTGTGAACAGAAAGTACTTCAGATACTATACCCATTGCAGGAAGTACTATAATATATACTTCAGGATGTCCTAAAAACCAAAATAGATGCTGATATAAAATAGGACTACCACCGGCAAAATCTAAGGCTTTACCTCCTATAAAAATTTCGCTTAAATAAAAACTAGTACCCATGCCTCTGTCAAATAGTAATAACAGGAAACCTGACACCAAAACCGGAAAAGACAATATTCCTAATACAGCAGTAGTAAAGAAAGCCCAAATGGGTAAAGGTAATCTCCACATACTCATACCTTTAGTGCGGAGATTCAAGACTGTTGTAACATAATTAATGCCACCTAGTAATACTGATACCACAAATAATGTAAGACTGACCAACCAAAGCGTCATTCCTGTACCTGATCCGTCAGATGCTTGTGGTAAGGCGCTTAGCGGCGGATATGCCGTCCAACCACCTGCAAAAGGACCCGTGCTTAAGAACAATGAAAACAACATCACTACTCCAGATAAGAAGAAAAACCAATAAGACAACATATTTAAAAATGGCGAAGCCATATCGCGTGCCCCTACCATGAGTGGAATAAGCAGGTTACTAAAAGTGCCGCTCAAACCGGCTGTCAATACAAAGAAAACAATGATGGTTCCGTGCATAGTAATCATTGCATAGTAAAATTCAGGAGCTATACTTCCCGCTCCGGCATCGCTTATGGTAATCCATCTTCCCAAAATCGGTTTTAGCCATGCAAAATCATCTTCCGGGAATCCTAATTGCAATCTAAACACCAAAGACATTAATCCTCCAATGACAGCCCAAACCATTCCCGTAATCAAAAACTGACGGGCGATGATTTTATGATCCATACTAAAGATGTATTTACTGATGAATCCCGATTGATATTTATCACCCTCATGATGTTCATGAAAATGATCATCAAAGCCACCCTCTTGGATCAATTTGTCTACATCAGGTAGTTCAGTGGTTTTTTCTATTACTTCTGCCATGAGCTTGAAGTTTATTTTTTATTATTATTTAGATAAGATTTTAAATTCGGTTCTACGGTTGTTTTGTCGACCAGCTTCGGTATCATTGGTATCAATAGGCTTATTTTGGCCAAATCCAATTGCTGAAAGTCTTTCCATAGGGACCCCTTTATTTACCAAATAGCTTTTCACAGATAGCGCTCTATTAGTTGACAAGGTCAAATTTACTGCGGCATCTCCTGTATTATCTGTATGTCCTTGAATTTCAATTTTCATTCCAGAATTATTGATCATCAATTCGATAAGATTATCCAATTCATATTTTGAATCTACTGTTATTTTATCACTTCCTGTTTCAAATTGAATATGATTTAAGCGTATTGTTTGCTTTCCGATAAGGCTATCTGTTTTAAGTATTCTATCAACTTCCGTATTAAACTCCGATTTTCTTTGTCTGACTTCGGTATCCAAGACTTGTCCTTTAAATGGATCCTCATCCGTATTCCTGATCGAAGACAAATAAGTAGATTTTTGACCTGCCAGCCAAGTTTTATATTCTTGCTCAGACACTATTCTTACTAATCTACGCATAGAATAATGGCCTTTGCCGCATAGTTCTGCGCAAGCTAATTCATAATTAAATGCCTTCCACATAGGCTCGCTGGCGGGATCTGTGGGATCAGATGGTGCCTGATATTCTGAATACTTCCTCAAACCTTCCCTATAATCTTCTGTGGTCTTAGTCGGAGTAAATACAAAATAAGTAGGTAATCCGGGGACAGCGTCCATCTTTACTCTGAACTGAGGTAAATAAAAATTATGCAAAACATCTTTAGAAGTAATGCGCACACGCACTTTTCTATTTACCGGAAGCACGATTTCGTCAGCATTAAAATCATCCAGATTTTTTACATCAGTCCATTCTTGTCCTAAAGCATTGGTAGGTGTTATCTTTTTATAGTTTTTTGTTCCAATCACTCCATCTGCACCCGGATATCTAATATTCCACGCAAACTGATAGGCGGTAGCCTCGATTTCAATGGCATTATCTTCGGGCTTTACATCAGCCATAATATCATTCCATGCTATCAAGCCTCTGGCCACTAATATAACTAATACGATAGAAGGAACTATAGACCATACTAATTCTAATTTGGTGCTTCCCGGAAAATAAATTGCTTTTTTACCTTTCTGACTCCTATATTTAAAAGCATACCAAAACAATAAATATTGAGTAATAAAAAACACAATGCCTGTAAATAATAATGTTGTATTAAATAATCCATCGATACTTTTACCATGTATCGAAGCTGATTCATGAGGGCCATACCCCAACATCCAGTTTTTGTAGTAATATGCAGAAACTACGCAAAACACCAAAAAGGCAATAATAAATAATAAGAGGAGCTTTCCAGTGATATCATAATTTTGGTAATTGATATCTTCTTCGCCCATGATTTTTGCTCGCAAATCACTCAGTCGGCCAATCTGTACCACTACGATTGCCAGTAAAGCGAGGATTCCAATGATAATTAATGCGGCCATATTATATTTTTAAAATCAATTTCTTTTTTTATAAAACATGATGATGTAAGCTTTCTCCATAGTATGGATCGTTTTTAGGTTGCAAGTTTGCTTTACTCATTTGGTTAAATACAAATAGCAAAAATCCCGACAAGAATCCCAATAACACTCCAATATCCAACAGCCCGGGAATAGTAAATCCAGACACAAATCCCGACTCATGCTCTTCGCCATGTGCTCCCTGATCAGTTGCTTCATGACCTTCACCAGAGGCCAATGCGGGCGTTTCCAATTTCATATCTTCACGCTCAGGCTTATGCTCAACGCCGTTCTGGCTCGCATGGGTTGAATCTGTCTTAGTCTCAGCATTATGATCAGCTTCTGATTCCTGACTTACTGACATAGGCTTTGCTTCTAAATGATCGATGACACCAATTGATTTTCGATTTTCAATCAATTCATGAGCAGTCAGTAAAGGTCCAGGCTTGGTCATCTGGAAAAAATCTATCCAATGGCCTAAGAATACCAGGCCAGCAATAAATACCAGGGAACCTACTTTACGCTTAGTATCATTTCGCATAAGGATCAGGAATGGAAGTAAAAAGTTTAGGATCAAATTAGCATAATAAAGAACCTTGTAATGATCAAAGCGCTGTCTGAAATAAATGGTCTCTTCACCTACATTACCATACCATATAAGCATATATTGTGAAAACCAGAGATAAGCCCAAAATATACTGAAAGCAAATACATATTTTCCCAAATCGTGCAAATGTTCTTTAGTTACTTCTTCCAGATAACCCAGGGATTTCATATAAACAACTATTCCGATAGTCAATGTCAACATCGCCACAAAAAGCGAAGCTGAACAATACCAGGCAAACATCGTGCTATACCAATGTGCATCAAGTGACATCACCCATAACCATAGACAAGCTGCACTCACAAATCCAATAACCGGTAACGCAATGGATGAGTATTTCCTTAATTTTATATGGTGCGAATAACTCAAATCGCCATGAGCATCTTCATCAAGAGACACGGAACGGATTTTTTTGGCCAGGTAAATCCAGATACCCATGGCAAGTATAGTAAATAATGTATAAAAATTTTTACTTAGAAATCCGGACTTCCCAATAATTATTTTATCATTAACCCTGACTGATGTATCATTCCAGTGATAAATATGATGGTAACCCAAATATAGTCCACCTGCCACAATCAACATCAGTATGAGTCCTGGTACTAAAAATTGAGCAAAAGCTTCCCAAATCCTTTTAAAGGTTACAAACCAACCTCCAAAAGCAACCACTCCAGCTGCATATTTAAATAGGGCAAAGAGAGCAATTCCTGTAAAAAATACAGAATTGTGCAAAATACTAGTCCAAAAACGGGTATGAAATATATCATCAGTAAAAAATATCCAGACCAGACAAATAGCTCCTAAAATCAATCCTCCTGTTAGAACAGAAGTCGCTGATTTACTCAAAACAAATTTTTGAGGAGATGTAATCGACGGTGATGAATGTGTATGTAGATCTGCCATGTCTAATTCAAGTTATAATCAATGTTTTGGTGTGGTTTTCATAAGTTCTGTTCTCATTTGCTTCACTTGCACAGGATGCATTTCTAAGTTTTTAGCATTGTCTTCAGGAGAAATAGCTGAGACCCACTTAGAAACAGGTACATCTACCGAATTAAATGTATTATTTGATTCATCATACAGTAACTTTTTCTCCTTTGCCTGTATGGATCTGATATAATGGATCACCTGCCATCTTTCTTCATAAGATAATTTATCTGCATAGCTACCCATCATATTTTTGCCGTACATAATAGCATGATAATATCTTCCATTAGATGATTTATAAAAGGTGTCTTGCTGAAAATTTGCTGGTGCTACAGGATACTTTCCGCCATCATCTCTTACCAGGTATCCAGCTCCATCACCTTTTACTCCATGACAAATAGAACAATTAATTTCAAAAAGTTTTTTACCTACAGCCAATCCTTTTTCAGTAATCGGGTAAGGATTAATAACTAATTCCCTGGATGCCCTGATCCTTTCATCTTCTGTATTTCCAAAATAATAAGGTACAGCGCCATTAGGAGTACTAACTCCAGCGTCTGCAAAATTTGAACTTCCTGCATATCCCCTGGCTATGGTGCCCTTCACTGGTAACCTGGGCATAGCAAATTTTTTATATTCCTTTTCACTACCCCATCTATTAAAATAATAATAATCGTAATAGTTTGCTTCGTAACCTACTTGATGCACCATATCCGGCATAAACTCATGACCTGTCTTATTGCCGCCTGCGGTAGAGCAAGCCATCACCAGGGTCATGAGCATTACAGAATAAATTAAATATCTTATATTCATAATTTACATCACTTTAGAATTTACTTCAGCAGCACCTGTGCTTCTGAAAAAATCATTTACTTTGTTTACATCACCTATTGAAGATTTGTTGAAGGCAATACAAAATTTATCATCTGTAATGCGATCGTCTAAGACTTTATTGGTAATGCCGGGGCCCAATCCACAAATAATATAACATGTAATGGTCATACCCCATGCAGCGAATAATACAGTCATCTCAAAAGTGATGGGAATAAAGGCTGGCACCGACCAATAAGGTTTACCTCCAATTACAATAGGCCAATCTTTAGTAAAGATCCAGGTCATTCCTAAAAATGCAGTCAAGGTACCCAGCAAACCATACACAAACCCACCCTCATGCAATCTTGACTCACTCAAATGCAATAGTGCATCAAGCCCATGCACTGGAAAAGGTGTAAATACATCCATGATCTCCAGTTGCTGAGAATTAGCTTCTTTTACAGCTCTGAGCAACTCTGTCTCATCGTTGTATAGGCCGTAGATTACTTCTTTATTTTCAGACATAATTAGATTTCTCTTTAAATAAATTAATGGTGTGCATGTTCTTCTTCCTCAAGGTGAACAGGTGGATTCTTAGCTGCTTCTATAGCTATGGCATCATTTTTAGTTTCATATTGGTCACCTACTGATTTTAAAATTGCTTTTACCTCGGCAATAGCCACCACTGGTGCTACTCTCACGAAAATCAAATAGAAAGTGAAGAATATACCTAATGTACCAATAAAGATTCCAACTTCTACCCAGGTAGGACGATACAAGCTCCAGCTGGATGGTAAATAATCACGGGCTAAACTCGTCGCAATGATTACAAATCTTTCAAACCACATTCCAATGTTTACGAATATGGACATCAAAAAGGTCCAGTAAATGCTTCTCCTGAATTTTCTTATCCAGAAGAGTTGTGGTGATAATACATTACAGGTCATCATACCAAAATATGCCCACCAGTATGGGCCAAGTGCTCTATTAAAGAACGCGAACTGCTCATATACATAACCAGAATACCAGGCTATGAATAACTCTGTAAGGTATGCCACACCTACTATAGTACCTGTCAAAAGAATTACTTTATTCATTGACTCGATATGCTCGACAGTGATGTAGTCTTCAAGTTTTAAAACTTTTCTTGTGATCAACATCAAAGTCTGCACCATTGCAAATCCAGAAAATATGGCACCAGCTACGAAGTAAGGAGGGAAAATAGTTGTATGCCAGCCAGGAATAACTGAAGTAGCAAAGTCAAAGCTTACTATCGTATGCACAGAAAGTACCAAAGGTGTAGAAATACCGGCTAATACCAGAGATAAGGATTCCCATCGCTGCCAATGTTTTGCAGAACCTGTCCAACCAAAAGAAAGGAAATTATAAAATTTCTTGCGAAAACCTTTTGCTCTGTCTCTTACGGTAGCAAAATCGGGAACCAGACCAGTATACCAGAATAATAATGAAACTGAAAAATAAGTTGAGATTGCAAATAAGTCCCAAAGTAAAGGTGAGTTAAAGTTTGGCCAAAGTGGTCCCCGGGTATTGGGGTATGGAAAGAAGAAATAAATTACCCACATTCGACCAACGTGAATACCTGGAAACAAGGCAGCACAAATCACCGCAAAAATAGTCATTGCTTCAGCTGCTCTGTTTACACCAGTACGCCATTTTTGTCTGAACAATAATAATATCGCTGATATCAACGTTCCGGCATGTCCAATTCCGATCCACCAAACGAAGTTGGTAATATCCCATCCCCACCCAATAGTACGATTTAGATTCCAACTACCTATACCAACCCAAATAGTCCAAATAATGCAGAAAGAACCGAATGATAGGGCGGCACCTGCTACTGCAAATGCAATTGTCCAAGCCAAACTCGGAGCTCTTTCCGTAGCAGCACACAGATCTTCTGTAATCTGGTGGTAGGTCTTGCCTCCGCGTATCAATGGTTCCCTGAAGGGAGAAACTATAACGCTCATATATTATTTTTCGTTAAATTCATTTTACAATCAAATTCTATATATATTAAGCTTCAATTGCTTCATCTTTATTTGTAATCTTAGACATATAAGTAACTGAAGGTCTTGTATTTACTTCTTCCAATACTTGATAATTCAAAGGGTGTGCTACCATTTTATGTATATTGGTATTTTTATCATTAATATTTCCAAAAGTGATCGCTCCGGTAGGACATGCTGTTTGGCAAGCTGTCTTCACATCATGGTCAGCTAACATTCTACCTTCTTTCTTTGCATTCAATTTACCTTCTTGAATACGCTGAGTACAGAACGAGCATTTCTCAATTACCCCCCTGGACCTTACGGTAACATCGGGATTCAATACCATTCTGGTCAAATTGTCTGACATAAAGGGCGTTTCCTCTCCGGGTACAAGCGCTGGTTCATTGATAGGCCAAAGGTCAGCTTTAGTATAATCCAACCAATTAAATCTTCGCACTTTATAAGGACAATTATTGGCACAATATCTGGTTCCAACGCATCTGTTATAAATCATTTGGTTTATACCTTCACTATTGTGGTTAGTAGCGTTTACCGGGCATACATTTTCACAAGGTGCATTATGACAATGCTGGCACATCAATGGCTGAAACACCACATTTGGATTGTGAGCATCCCCATAATAATATCTATCCACTCTCAACCAGGTCATTTCATGGTGTCGACTGACTTCTTTTTTACCCACTACCGGTACATTGTTTTCAGCCATACAGGCTACAGCACATGCCCCACATCCGATGCAAGCATTAAGGTCAACGTGCATATGCCACGACACTCCTTTACCAAAAAAATCAGCATGGTCAGGGTAAAGCGTTTGTTCGTTAAGATGTTGAAACTCATTTCGATGCTCTTGTAGTTCAGAAGCGAATTCATTTAACTCACTAAAGTTTGACCTTCTGATTACAGATCTATCTACTAAAGAGCCCTGAAAACCCTGCTTGGCTAATCCAAAATAGGTAAAGAAAACCGTAGCGGCTTCATCAGCATTTATTTTTTGTCCAGTCTTTTTATCTATGTCTTCAACACCCATGGTATGATGGTATTGAACACAGGCAGGTCTATCGTTGCTGGATATTTGAACGGGATTAGAAGTTACATCAGTATAATATTGAACCAGACCATCCACTACTCTGCAATGAGGGAATGCATTTACACCAGTATTTTTTCCTACAGGACCAGATACTGTCCTGCCATATCCCAAGCCTAATGCCAAAGTACCAGGCATTTGTCCAAATTGATGATTAGACTCAGATTCAAGAGTGCCGGACGGCAGACCCATGGACACGGTATCATTATTTTTCAGGTTGAATGCACCTACGAATTTATTTACACCATCAAAAGTCACTGGTATAGCAACATGATTACCCCACACGCATCTGGTGATAGGATCGGCCATTTCCTGCAACCATGGATTATTGGCATGTTGACCAGCTCCAATATTTACAGTCTCGAAGAAGGTAATTTCGTTTTCTGCGTTTGAGGGCTGGTTTATTTTTAAAGCAGAAAGATCAATACTTGCTGCTGTAGTTTGTGGTACGAAAGTTCCTGCATAACTATATATTCCATCGTGTAGTGCTTTGTCCCATGATCCACCCCCTAATATATTCTTGGTCCAGTTTGTTTTGAGATAATCATAATAAGGAGAATCGGATTTCCAATCAACATTATTGCTTCCTGCCCATTTTAAAAGGCTTACTTCAGCCTGGCGAGTATTAAATAATGGAGATATAGTAGGCTGTATAAGCGATATATGACCTTTTTTAGGTTCAGCATCACCCCAGGACTCTAAAAGATGGTTAGCAGGAGCAATTACATCACATAGCTCACCGGTTTCGTTAAGAGATCCTGCAAATGTGATTTTAGTTTTAGCTTTGGCAAAAGCAGTCTTAAACTTTTCACAGCGAGGATAATCAAATGCTGGATTAGCGTTGTCGAGGACTATTACTGCATCTACATTTCCTGCTTCAAGATCAGTAATCATCTTCTCCAGATCTTGCTCATTTCCCTGTCTTTGAAAAGAAGGTTGGTTGATATCTATTGTTGTGGGATAATTGCCAAGCGACTCGTTTATTTTGTTTACTAATATTTGCTCGTCAAGATTATTTGAACCAGAAACAACTAAAGAACGACCTTTATGAGCCAATAACTGATCGGCCACTTTGGCTAGTGCAGCACCTGCTTTCTCGTTGATAGGGGGACTTACAAAATTGGAGCCACCAGATTTACTCAATATAGCATTATATAAGAAAGCTATGGCAGCACCTATTTCTGATGGTTTTACTTGTATTCTATTATCTGCATTGGATCCGGTCAAAGACATATAACTTTCTACCTGAAAATGCCTTGACATTTTAGCACCTTGTATTTCTTTAATTTTTCTACCTTCTACATATTGATGGGCATATTCTACAGGAGAAATCCAGGTGCCAAGAAAGTCTGCATTAAAACTGACAATCACATTTGCCTTATCAAAATGGTAGGAAGGGATTATTTTTTGACCAAAACTAGATTCATTGGCCAATAAAATCGCAGCACTAGAAATGGGATCGTAGCTAACTAGCTGAGCAGCAGGATACTTAACTTTAAATTCTTCAATAATTTTCCTGGTAGTTGGCGATAATATTGTATTTGATAAAATCCTAATCCTTGAATTAGGAATAAGTTCTTTACTGATTTTATCATCTATGGCATCCCACGAGGCTGACTCCCACTTTTGATCAGTTTTCACCATCGGGCCTTGAATACGATGCGTATCATATAATGAAAGCACCATTGCTTGAACTCTGGCTGAAGTACCGCCTTTTGTCATCGGACACATGGCATTACCTTCAATTTTAATAGGACGGCCTTCACGTGTCTTTACTAATATACTGCAATAATCACCCCCATCTACAAAAGTTGATGCATAATAATTTGCTATTCCCGGAACTAAAGAATCGGGTTTTATAAGATATGGCAGTGCTTTCCTTACTGGAGTCTTACAACTTGCTGCCAATGTAGCTGCACCCAGACCAAAGCCCATATATTTTAGGAAATCACGACGATTAGCTTGATATTCTGTACCTGATTCTTCAGGAGTTTCATCAGGCCTTATTCGTGAGTGTTCATCAGCTCTAGCGATGTAAGCTATGTCTTGATTTAGATCTTTTTCGCCTACCCAGATTCCGTCTAATTTTTCACTCATATTAAATTGATTCACTTAATTTTATAACTATTTTGTTACAATTTTATATTAATATCAATAGTGACATTTCTGACACTCTAATCCTCCAATATCCTCCACGGTTACTTTCTTTTTAGATCCATCTTTTAGCGCCTGATGATATTTTTCAAATTGATTTAAATAATACTCATTTGATGAAAAACTTTTTACCTCGGTCTCCCGGTGACAATTGATACACCAGCCCATTGATAAAGTAGCATATTGTCGAACCACTTCCATATTCTCTACCTTTCCATGGCATTGTTGACATTCTATGCCTCCCACTGTTACATGCTGGGAGTGATTAAAGTATACATGATCTGGCAAATTATGGATTCTAATCCATTCTACGGCACCTTGAATCTTTGGTTTTGTATCACTCGTAAGGCTAGTCTTAATTCCCTTCCATTGATCATCCATTAACCTTTCGCCATCCCGATCAATTGATTTTAAGCTTTTATCAGCCAAGTAGTTATCTCCAATCCATTTTTTGAAAATAACCTCAATATCCTTCTCAGGCATATTATCATAATCCGGTATATAAGTATTTGTATTTGGATTGAATCCAATGGAAGCATATATTTTACTGATTTCAGCTGTACCGTACGTAGATCCTTTTACAATAGCCTTGTGACAATTCATACAAGTATTCATCGCAGGTATCACAGAGTGCTTTGATCTTCTGGCACCATCATGGCAAAACTGACAATCAATTTTATTTAATCCAGCATGGGTAGCATGTGAAAATTTGATTGGTTGATCTGGTTGATAATTTTGTTGACGACCAAATCCTATTCCGTTTTTAACAGTGGTATAGCCAGCTAAAATAACACCTAAGATGATCAATGTTGTAATCATTCCTTTGCCAGTCAAAAACTCCCACAAGCTCCTTGGCTCAGTAATCGTTTCTCCCGTTTGAATTTTACTCAATCTGTTTAAGCCACTAATAAGTCGATTTAAAATTGCGGCCATTAATGCCAAAACTCCGAGCAATACCCACCATACCCAACTTATTCCTGTTGGTTTCTTTTCCACATTTGTTGCCGCTACTACGGGCGCTCCTACAGGCTTACCATATGTACCTGCCGCCATCCCATTGACATATGCTAATAAAGATTGAATCTGACCGTCTGTAAGATTTGGAAAAGCCGTCATCACCGTTGGACCCCAGGTTTTCCACAATTCGACCGCATGTGGTTGGCCTTTTGCAATCACAGCTTGTGAATTTCTTATCCAGGCATACATATCTTCATCACTACCCCATCGCTCTTCAGCCCCCGCCAGCGCAGGACCTGTAGCTTTGGTTTTCATATCTTTTGCATGGCAGGCAGCACAATTATTCGCAAAAAGAACCTTTCCTTCATCCGGGTTTCCCTGAGCATTTATCAGTGTAGGGAGAGATAGCAAAACAACCAATAACAAATTGCTAAATCTGAATATTTTACATATCATGAAAACTTATATTAAAATATTAAGCTTATCTTAGTGAACAGCAATGCAAAAATAGAAAATGGTTATGGATTTATTAAATTAGTCTATACCTTTTTTGTATTTAGATAATGTCTAAATAAGATATTTCAGAACAGAATAACATGTAATTATCATGAAAGATCAATTTAGTTAAATATAAATTAGATACCTGATTATCAGTATAATACTATCTTAAACAGCTACTGATGCTTTGATAATTGGGTAAGGGTCATAATTTAGGATTTCAAAGTCTTCAAATTTAAAATCAAAAATGTTTCTTACATCTGAATTGATCTTCAATTGAGGAAGGGATTTAGGTTTTCTGTTTAGTTGCTCCCGAGCTTGATCAAAATGGTTATTATATAAATGGACATCGCCAAAACTATGAACAAAGTCGCCTACTTCAAGTCCACAAACCTGGGCAACCATATGAGTCAATAATGCATAAGAAGCAATGTTAAAGGGCACCCCGAGAAAAACATCAGCGGATCGTTGGTACAATTGGCAGGATAATTTCCCTTCAGCCACATAAAATTGAAACAAACAATGACAGGGGCACAATGCCATAGACTCTAATTCGGCAACATTCCAGGCGCTCACAATTATTCTCCTGGAGTCAGGATTGTTTTTAATAGTATGTACCACTTGTGATATCTGGTCAATAGATTCACCATTAGGTTTTGGCCATGAGCGCCATTGTTTTCCGTATACTGGCCCCAGGTCTCCATTTTCATCTGCCCATTCGTCCCAAATACGCACCCCATGATCTTTTAAGTATTGGGTATTAGTGTCTCCTTTTAAAAACCAAAGCAATTCGTAAATGATAGATTTTATATGCAGCTTCTTGGTAGTAAGCAGTGGAAACCCAACTTTCAAAGCAAATCTCATTTGGTGACCAAATATGCTTCTCGTGCCGATGCCGGTGCGATCATTTTTGTCAGAACCTTCCTGTAAGATTTTCTCTAAAAGCTCAAGATATACTTGCATGACACAAAATTAAAGAAATAATTATGCTTTAGTGGCTCAAAACCAGAGATTTAATTTGAAATTTTTTTAGTCTAAAAAATCATCCTTACTTTTCGATTTATTAGAAACTAGAATTAACCCATGTCAGTACATAAAGAAGTAAAGCGGATTACTACCCAGGTCCTTTTGGAAATGAAATCCCAAAAGCAAAAAATAGCCATGTTGACTGCTTATGATTTTTCTATGGCCAAAATATACGATGCGGCAGGTATGGATATTATCCTGGTGGGAGACTCTGCATCTAATGTGATGGCAGGTCATGAGACCACCCTTCCTATTACATTGGATCAAATGATTTATCATGCGGCATCTGTAATCAGAGCGGTTAACAGAGCTTTTGTAGTAGTAGACCTTCCATTCGGAACATATCAGGGAAACTCAAAACTTGCTTTAGAAAGTGCTATTCGCATTATGAAAGAGGCTGGTGCTCATGGTGTAAAACTAGAAGGCGGTCTGGAAATAGAAGATAGTATCAAGAGAATATTAAGTGCGGGGATCCCTGTAATGGGTCATCTTGGTTTGACTCCTCAGTCTATATATAAATTTGGTACTTATACTGTCCGTGCCAAAGAAGAAGCCGAAGCTACTAAATTAAAAGCCGATGCAAAATTGTTGGATAAGACTGGTTGTTTTGGCTTGGTATTGGAAAAAATTCCTGCCTCACTGGCCAAAGAAGTATCTGAAAGCATTGATATTCCCACTATTGGTATAGGTGCGGGAATGTATACCGATGGTCAGGTATTGGTGTCCCATGATATGTTGGGGATTAATAAGGGTTTTTCGCCCAGATTTTTAAGAAGGTATGCCGACCTATATCAAACTATTTTGGAGGCTACGGAGCATTACATTGCCGATGTGAAGTCCTCTTCTTTTCCTAATGAGCAAGAACAATATTAATGATGAAAAAGTCTATCCTTCTTATTCTCATTATCGTGTTGATCCTGGGAGGTTCAGTATTCTACTATTATTATGATCAGATATATGAACCAGTAATAAATGCCAAACTTTCTAATCAGGAGCTTAAGATTAAAACGGGATCTACTTTTGAAGATGTAGTATTCCAACTAAAGCAAAACAAACAACTAATAAAAGAGAAAAGCTTCCGCTGGCTTGCTAACAAAATGCAATACAATGATAAATCTGTCAGACCGGGGAGATATTTACTTCATGCTGGTATGTCTAATATATTATTGGTAAGGCAATTGCGTAGTGGTAATCAAACCCCGGTAAAAGTAGTTATATACGAAGGCCGCACCCCTGATGAAATTATTCAAAAGGCAGATGATGATATAGAGCCCAATACAGCCGAACTTTTAGATACTTTGTATAGTGAAACATTTCTAAGATCTATCAATCGCACAAAAGACAATGCGATGTGTATTTTCATTCCCAATACCTATGAAGTTTATTGGAATATATCGGCCAAGAATTTCCTACTGAAAATGAAACAAGAGGCAGATAAATTTTGGACAAAAAATAATCGACTGAGCAAGGCAAGAACCAAGGGTCTAACTCCTGACGAAGTATATACAATGGCCAGCATAGTAGAAAAAGAAACTAATCATGCTCCGGAGAAACCTACAATAGCCAGTGTATATCTCAATCGATTAACAAAAGGTATGCGGCTTCAGGCTGATCCTACTGTGGTGTTTGCTAAAAAAGCATTTTCAATCCAACGCGTATTGTTTTCGGATCTTACTTTTAAGTCACCTTATAATACTTATTTAAATGATGGATTGCCTCCGGGACCTATATCGATAGCATCCATAGAAAGTATAGATGCAGTTCTCAATGCTCCTGAGACAGACTTTATTTTTTTCTGTGTAAAACCCGGATATACAGGAGAGCATAATTTTGCTGCAACCTCTGCTCAGCATAGTGCGAATGCACGAAAATTCCATGACTGGATGAATGCAGAGAAAATAAAGTAACTAGTATTTTGAAATCTGAAATGATTCAACTGATTTCCATACTCCCCCATTTTCCTGTTGAATGAGTGCAATAGTTTGAAATAGAATGCTTTCTGGAAATGTATTTTTTCTGATTTCTCTGAATATTTCCTCATTACATTCAGAATTTCTGGGATGCATCAATGTAATGTGTGCTTCCATGCTTGAAGGATTATCAATAATGTTTTTTAACACTAATGTTCGTAACATTTGGAAGTCATGATTTTGCCCCAAAGAAGGAAGTAGAACTCCCTGATCAAAATGAAATCTTCTTACCTGCCCAAATTCTATTGAAATATTAGCAATATTGAGATTCAGTAAATTACGAATGACCTGGGGTAGGTTTTCAATTTCATTTTCCCGGCATAAGGTTACATGGCTATCAATTAACCCATATTGTATTGGGTTATACTTCTGCCTGACCTTTTCGATTTCGGATGAATCGTTTTTATTAACAAATAATGTAAGTTGAGTTCGGATCAAAGATGAGAATTAATAAATTTCCTCTTTCAAAACTATACAATCAAGTCTACTACTTAAAATTAGGATCCTTCAACTTTAGAGCTGGGGTTACATTTCCACTATTACTACCCTGGTCTAATCTTTTCCCCTGAGTATATTTTTCGATTGCAGCTTGAATCTTTTCTATTCTATTTTCCGGATCGGGGTGAGTGCTTTGAAATTCGGGCTGCCTGTTTGGTCCTCCAGCCGCTTTTAGGATTTCCATTACTTGTATCATGGCGCGAGGATCGTAGCCCGCTTCGTACATAAATCTAACACCCAGATCATCAGATTGCAATTCCTGGTCACGACCATATTTGAGGCCTATCATATTGGCAATCATCTGTATTCCCTGCGAGGAATTGTAATCACCAGCAGCAATCACTGCTGCCCCGGTGAGCCCTTGAGTTAATTCATCTTTTGCCATCCTTACAGCTCCATGCCTGGCTATCACATGGCCGATTTCATGGCCAAAAATTCCTGCTAGTTGATCTTCATTGGCAAGTTTAGAAAATAATGCCTGGGTTATAAATACCTGTCCACCCGGTAGTGCGAAAGCATTAATCACATTAGGATCAGCTAATAAGTAAAAATCAAATTGGTAGCCGGCCTGCTGAGCAGTGGAGTTATCTACAATTTTATGACCTACCTGTTTTACAAAAGATTGCGTTCTTTCATCAGGATACAGACCTCCATATTGCTGTGCCATGTGAGGTGCGCCTTCCATGCCAAGTGCCATTTCCTGTTCTTTGGTGATAGTACCAATGTGTTGTTTTTCACCTGTAATCTCATTTACCTGAGTACTTGAATAATATTTTATTAATGCATATCCTGCAAATAATGCTGCTATCAGTAAACCACCCCATCGGAATGAGGATCTACCCCCATTTCCATTTCCAGAATTGTCATTCCCATAGTAAGCCATAGATTTAAACGAATATTTTGAATAAAGTTAATAAGATTGTTAGCATTCGCCAAACTTCTTATTTCATCAAGCCGTATTATTATATCTACTCCATTCTTTTGCCATTTACTATGACATTATTAAAACGGATACCATCCACTATGCTTTTATCATAAGTAGCATTCTTGGCCTGAATATTCAAGTTTTCAAATGTAAAGTTGGATAGTTTATCATGCTCTGAGACAGCAATATCAAAAAATGTATCACAAGTTAATTGAATATCCTTCATAGAGATATTGTCACTATAAGATAAAGGGACTTCGGCTCTACCCTTGAGATCGAAAAACTGAGTCCAGGGCTTTACATAAATCATACTATACGCCTGGCCCCTGATATTTTCGACAGAAATAAATTCATAGAGCTGAGGGGTGTCAGGTCGCATTTTTAACCATAGCAATCGTCTGGCTTCATTAATGTGGCAATTCCGCATTACGATATTTTTATTGTGGATAGACTCACTCCCAAAAGTAAGGGCTGAATGACAAAAGCCAAACTCACAATTTTCAATCAGGATATTGGTGTTTTCACCATTGTTTATATCTGTATCCGCCCAAGGCCCTTTGCCTCCTTTCAGGGCGACAGCATCGTCATTTACAGACATATAACATCCTCTAATAAGCACGTTTGAGCATACATCTAAGTCTATTGCATCAGTACTTGGCGCTTTCACAGGCTCATAGGGCGAAATCATTTTTACATCCAGAATTTTTATATGATTGCATTTGTAATAATGGCTAGTCCAAAAACCGGAATTTTGCAATTTTACATCCTGTAATTGAACATTATTACAATCTCTTATAAATACCAGCCTTGGTCTTGAAACTTCCAGATTGGTGCATTCGGGGTTTTCTTTTCTTCTTTGCCAAAATGCATTCCAATATCTGAGTCCATTACCATCAATAGTTCCATTTCCCAATATAGCAAAATTGTCAACTCCATATGCATTCACTAAAGCTGAATAATAATCGAGATTTTGTCCTTCCATCCGTGATGGACCAAAAGGATAATCTGAAATCTTATCCGAACCCTTCAAAACTGCTCCTTCGGATACATAAAGCTGTGTTCCTGGTTTGAAAAATAATGCTCCGGAAAGATACATTCCTTTTGGAAATACAATTAGGCCGCCTCCCATGGCAGCAGCTTTATCAATGACCTTTTGAATGGCGATAGTTTGTACTTGCTTGCTATGTTTTTTTACTCCATAATCAGTAATTATATAGGCTTTCTTCAAATTTTCCATTCTCAATTTAGAAGTGTCTGAGAACCAAGCTGACATGGGTGTGCCATCAGGGAATATATTTGTTTGGGCAATGCTATTTATGGATTGAAAACAGACAACTAGAAGGCTTAAAATTTTATACATTGATTTGAATCTATTTCATATCGTAATCTATTTTGAGATGGGTGCTGGTAGCATGGCTTTGACAAGTAAGAATAAAGCCCTGTGCCAATTCCTTATCACTAAGCACGTAATTATTGTCCATTTTCACTGTACCGCTCACTAGTTTAGCCTGGCAAGTACTACACACACCACTTTTACAGGAATAAGGCAGGTCTAGTCCCTGATTCAGACCAATATCTACCAATACTTCTGAGTTAGAGTTTACATTTATTTCATACCATTTTCCATTGACTTTATATTCTAATCTATATTGATCTTCGATTGGAGTAATGGTTTCTTTTGGAATAGCACTATCAACAGGAGCGGTAAATAATTCGGTTAATATTTTCTCCTGTTTCACACCGTATGATTTAAATGCATTTTCCAACTCTACTACCATGGTACCTGGCCCACAAAGTAAAAAGTTGTCTACTTGATTCAAGTCGAACATATAAGTCTTCCACCGATCCAATTTATCTTTATCGATTCTTCCTTCCAGATCCTTAAGGCCAGTAAGTTGCTGACTAAATACTTTTATAACCTCTAATCTTCCAATATGAGCTTCCATTAACCCTTGAAGTTCAGCAACATACATAGCCTCTGAAGATGTCTTATTACCATAAAATAAAGTAGCTGCGTTTTCCTTTGATCTCGAAAGATGATCTTTTAGGATGGAGATCACCGGTGTGATGCCACTTCCTGAAACAAATGCAACGATGGAATGTACGCTTTGCGGATCACTAATAAAAAAACTTCCTTGGGGAGCCATTAACTCTACAGGATCTCCACTTTCGGCTTTGGACCACAAGTATTCTGACACCAATCCACCTTCGAGCCTTTTTACACCAATTTGTATTTTTCCTTCACCAGGAGAAGCACTTAAAGAATAAGATCTGTGTTGATCGGCATCTAAAGAAGGGATTCTTATTACAATATACTGTCCAGCTTTAAATTCAAATCTTGATTTGATATCAGCTGGTATTTCAAATTCAATATTGACCGCATTATCAGTCAATCTTTTTATCTCTTTTATTTTGGCTGGAAAAAAAATATTCATTTAATCAGATTCAACATTTTGAAAATAAAAAAGGTGTACTGAGCAAACAATACACCTTGTATAATCTTAAGTCAGTAAAACAATGTCTATTTCAAATTGTTCACATGCTTTGCAAGGTTGCTCTTTAGGTTTGCTGCTTTATTTTTATGCCAGGTATTTCTCTTAGCCAATCGATCTATTAAACTGCTTACTTTTTTCAAAAAACCTTCTGCGTCTTTTTTATCTGTAAGAGTTCGCAGCCGGGAAATTGCTGTTCGGGCTGTCTTTTTATTAAATCTATTTGCATCCCGACGAACTTCAGCCAATGCAGCTCTTTTTTTAGAACCTTTGATATTTGCCATTTATTTTTAGTATTTAGTATTAAGCGGCGCAAATATATTAGTAATCATTCAATATTTATAATTTTATCATATTTCATTTAATAAAGTATGTTAAAATATTACTAGCTAGTCCTTTACATATTATATAAAAACTAATTGGGAATTATAAAAGGTTGATCCCATTTAAGCTAGTATTTTTGCATAATTACCAGATTGAAAAGTATATATGCAAGATTTTTCAGCAGTCTTTAATGCCACACCAGAATATATAGACAGTTTGTATAAAACTTATTTACAGAATGGGAATCAGCTTGACGAAAGCTGGAAAGCTTTTTTTAAAGGATTTGAATTTGCTGACAAATCCAATATTGGTCATGCTGGTAATGGGGCTGTAGGCTCTGCTTCACCCGAGATATCAGATGAGTTCAAAGTAATTGCTTTGATTCATGGTTATCGTGACCGTGGACATTTATTGTCCAATACCAATCCTATAAAGAAAAGAAGAGATCGCCAAGCCAAACTCGAATTAGCGGATTATGGACTTACTGAAAAAGATTTGAATAGATCATTTATTGCGGCCCAGGAATTGGATATGAAAGGAGTTACCTTAAAAGATGTGATTGGAAAATTAAAATACATTTATTGCGACACCATAGGTTATGAATACAATCATATTGATAATAAAGAAAAGCGAATGTGGTTGAGAGAACGGATAGAAAAAAGAGCTGTAAAAGCCGATTACGGATTTGATATAGATGAAAAGAAACGAATCTTAGAAAAGCTGAATGAAGCCGTCATGTTTGAGGAGTTTTTACACAAAAAGTATGTGGGTCAAAAAAGATTTTCATTGGAAGGGGGGGAATCGACCATTCCAGCCTTAGATACCATGATTGAAATTGGCGCTGAACAAGGAGTAGAGGAAGTAGTGATCGGTATGGCCCATAGAGGAAGACTCAATGTATTAGCCAATATTGTAGGTAAGACTTATGAACAAATTTTTAATGAATTTGAGGGAACTGCAGTACCTGATCTGATATTTGGATCTGGTGATGTAAAATATCATCAAGGCTATTCTTCACAGATAGAAACCAGAAATAAAAAGAAAGTGCGCATGCGATTAGCGCCAAATCCTTCTCATCTTGAGGCCGTAGATCCTGTAGTAATGGGAATGGCCAGGGCCAAAGCAGATGTTTTATATGAGAGTGAATACGATAAAATATTGCCGATTTTGATACACGGTGATGCAGCTATTGCAGGACAGGGCGTAGTATATGAGATAGCCCAAATGAGTCAGCTAAAAGGGTATTATGTAGGTGGCATTATACATTTTGTGATCAACAATCAAATTGGGTTCACTACTGATTTTGATGATGCCAGATCATCTACCTATTCAACTGGTGTGGCTACCACTATACAAGCACCTGTTTTTCACGTAAACGGCGATGACCCTGAAGCAGTAAGATTTGTTTCCGAATTGGCTACTGACTATCGGCAAGAGTTCAATACAGATGTATATATTGATATGGTCTGCTATAGAAAACATGGCCATAATGAATCTGACGAGCCCAAATTTACCCAACCCGAAATGTATAAAATTATTGCCGGTCACAAAAATCCAAGGGAATTGTATATTCAGAAATTGATTGAAAGAGGTGATGTGCACAAAGAGCTGGCTGAGAATATGGAAAAAGATTTCTGGAGCACTTTACAAGACCGGTTAGACATGGTAAAGCAGAAGACACTACCCTATTCCTATCAAGAACCAGATCTGGCCTGGAAAGCGTTGACCAGGACTAGAAATCCAAAGGACTTTGAAGTTTCGCCAGCTACGGGAATTTCCAAAAAAATACTAGATCGCACGCTTACCCACTTACTTACATTACCCGAAAATTTCAAGCCTCTAGCACAAATAAGTCGATTATTTAAATCGTATAAAGACCTGACTGAGCAAGGGAAAATAGATTGGGCGCTAGGTGAACTACTCGCATATGGTACTTTACTACAGGAGGGTAAAAATGTGCGAATGAGTGGACAGGATGTGAAAAGAGGTACGTTTTCTCATAGGCATGCTGCCATATATGATGCCGATACAAATGCTGAATATAACCGGTTGCAAACTATACCTGAAAACAAAGGAAGGTTTTTCATATATAACAGTCTCCTTTCTGAATTTGGGGTATTAGGATTTGAATATGGTTATTCCCTGGCCTCACCTGATCACTTAGTGGTTTGGGAGGCCCAGTTCGGTGATTTCTATAATGGAGCTCAAACTGTAGTTGATCAGTTTATTGCCGCTGCAGAAGCTAAATGGCAGCGAATGAGTGGACTGGTATTATTATTACCTCATGGATATGACGGGCAAGGTCCAGAGCATTCCAATGCAAGACCTGAGCGTTTTCTACAGGTAAGTGCAGAATGCAACTGGTGTATTTGTAATATCACTACACCGGCCAATTTCTTCCATGCACTTAGAAGACAATTGAACTGGCCATTTCGAAAACCACTCTTGGTAATGTCTCCCAAGTCGCTTTTAAGAGACCCCCTATGTGTTTCCAATATTGAAGAATTACTGGAAGGAAATAATTTTAAAGAAACTATTGATGACACCTTACCTATTAAAAAAATAAAAAAAGCAATATTCTGTTCAGGACAGATCTATTATGAATTACTTAGGCGAAGGACGGCCCAAAAAAGAGAAGACATTGCTTTAGTACGAATAGAACAATTATACCCATTAGCTGATGGACAAATAACCAAGCTGTTAAATAAGTATAAAAAATGCAAATTCCTTTGGGCTCAGGAGGAGCCCATGAACATGGGAGCCTGGAGCCATATTAATACTAATTATCCCAATACTTTTGAAGTAGTGTCAAGACCTGCATCTCCAGCTGTAGCTACTGGGTTTAAGAAAATACATGATGCTCAGGTGGAACAAATAATGGGCAAATGTTTTGAATAATAGAATAAAGTTTCCGTAATTTTATTAGATGAAAAGGAAGAAAACTTATTGGATATCTTTTGATTTAGGTCTTAGAGGAGATTACCAGGGATTGTATACATGGCTGGACAATAATAATGCAATGGAGTGTGGAAATTCTATTGCGGTAATTCACACAAAATTAGAGGGAGATTTAGTGGAAGTTGTTACTAAAGAAATAAAAAAAGCAGTTAATTTTTCCACTTCAGACAGAGTATATATCATTTATAAAGACGATATCACTAACAAAACAAAAGGAAAATTTATTGTGGGTGGAGGTAGGAAACGAGCTCCGTGGGAAGGATATAAGCAATCATTAGTCGATGCTCCTTTTGAAGATGTAGAACAGTGAGAAAATATATACTTACTGATGCCTGCTATTGGTTAGCTTTAGTTGATCCAACTGATCAATTTCATGATCAAGCTGATGAAATTCATTCAATAATCAAAGAATATATCTTAATTATACCGTGGCCAATATTATATGAGACTTTTTCAACAAGGACTGTGAGAAAAAGAAACCAAGTAATTTTAATGGATTATTTTCTAAAACGAGATAATATTCAATTTATAACTGACGATAAATATAGAGAAAGGGCTTATGAAAATTTAATTCATTCTAATAATTTGCATGGCCATACATATAGTTTGGTGGACAGTATTATCAGAGAAATCATTACAGATATCAATATCAAAGTAGATTTTCTTGTGACTTTTAACCAGTCAGATTTTGCCGATGTTTGTGCACACAGATCCATCGAAATTTTTGGATAAACTGACTCACTTCTTCTTCACTCTTTTTAAGTCTAAAAACTTAAATGAATCAAAAAAGTAAAATTCTAGCTTGTCTTTGTCCATCGAATTTTCACCAAAAATCTGCATGGTATAGAATCTATTACCTGCCACAAAAGCTTTGGTTTTAATAAATTGATCATTCCCAAAAACAGTCTTCCAAAAATATCCGGGATAGCCAAACTGGTGAATCTCAGATTCGTATTTTTTCTCACCTTTAACACTTTCCACAGATGCATCTATAGTAGATCTGAAAAAGTCGACTAAAAACTCAGAAGAATCAGAATGGACACTTCCATCAGGATAATCCAGATAGGTGAGCTGATAATTCAATTTGCTGCTATCGGTAAAGGTATACGTATGATAAATTAATTTACCAATCTCCGTTTCAAAAGTATCAATATAGTACCTGAATTTACCAGGAATGTTCACTGAGCAATTACAATCAGGGATGGAAGCAATATTTTGAGCACAGGTATTTCCAAAGTATATTATACCAAATGCAATAAATATAAATTTTGATAATACTTTTGTCATATGTTGTATGGTAGGATAAACGATTTTGAACTTCAAAATGTATCTCGATGTATTGGAATTATTGTTTTCTTAAGCCTTTTTATAAATTGTAAAAATGACTCAAAAGCTAATGCTGATAATAGAGCTGAAAGCGAAAAAGAGTTAGTGGCTCAGGATTATGTAGAACCTGGAATCAAATGGGGATATATTGATCGGTCAGGAGCAATTACGATCAGTGAAAAATTTGATGATTGCAGGGAGTTTTCGAATGGGTTAGCCGCTGCGTCCAAAGCAGGTCTTTGGGGTTATATTGATACAAAAGGTAAGTGGAAAATAGAACCTAATTATAGAGGCGCCTGGTCATTTAAGGAAGGATTGGCTAAAGTAAAGGTATTAGATGGTAAGTATGGATATCTGGATTCAGATGGAAAAATGGTTGTTGAAGCTAATTGGGATGATGCAGATAATTTTTACGAAGGTTTTGCAAAAGTGGCTAAAAATAATCGATATCAATTTATTACTGAAAATGGGAAATTACTTACTGAAGATAATTGGGATAGAGCATCCAGATTTGAGAATGGATTCGCAACAATTTCTAATGGTGGTTGGTGGGGGTTGATTGATGCCAGCGGAAAAATTACAGTAAATCCTATTTATGAAACCATAGGCAGTATGCGAAATAATCGAGCTCCTATAGAAATAAAAGGTCATTGGGGATATATTGATTCATTGGGGAATGCAATAATTCCTCCCAAATATGAATATGCCATTGAATTTCAAAATAATGTAGCGGTGGTAAAAAATGGAGACCAGTGGTTATGGATCGATACGCTTGGACAAGTTTTGCAAAGACAGACATGCGATTTAGTCTTCGAACTGGGTCTTGATAGATGGGCTGCCTGGCGACAAGATACTTATGCCTTAGTAAGCCACGAGGGAAAAATGCTCACTCCCTTTCAATATAGTCAATTAAATAAATTTAGCGAAGGACTTGCCGTTTTTGGAAAAGAAGGCACTTATGGGTTTTTGGATACAACAGGAGAGCACAGGATTAGTAATATTTTTCTTTTGGCATGGGACTTTAAAAATGGCGCCGCGCGGTATTCTCTTGGCAAAGGAATGGGATTCATTAATCCTACAGGTAAAAGTTTTTATGAAGAGTTATTTCCTGATGTCAGGGATTATAATGAAGGATTGGCCAAAGTGCAAACTGTACACCGATAAGAGTGGCTTATACCCTTAAAGAATATTTATGATAAATGCAGTTTTTATATATTCCTCCTTGTACCTAAAAGGGAGAAAGGTTACTTAAAATGCTTGCATCGCTTTAATGACTGAAGTGAATGATGGTATGTTTTCCAATTCAGATATGATATTCCTGCATTTTTCTTAGACATCTAAAAAGATTAATTGCTTTTTAGTAATCAATCTTTTATACCTTTGTGGGTTGCTCTGATGAAAAAAATTGAATGGAGGTTTATTGAAAATTTTTGTGAGGCTGAATTATTTCAGAAAGCTTATGATTTGGTGGAGTCTGATAAAAATTTAACTACATTAAGCGAGTCCGAAGGAGGTGGTTTTCATTTAAAAATAGATGCCGAATCCGATCTTAATACCGAGATAGATTTTAGTCGGAAATATATAAAACGAGCTCATTGTGACTGCGGTCAATCAGGAAAAAATCTATGCATCCATTTAATTGCAGCAATAATATTGTATCGCAGGATAAAAAATAATGAATCCTCGAGTTTTACTAAAAACAATAATGCCAGTACGCTGCCTTCCCGAATTTCTATTCAAGCCATTTTAAGCCAAATTCCAAAGGAAGATCTTGATCGTTTTTTACAGCGATATGCAAGGATCAACAAATCATTTGGGCAATCATTAAAACTTCATTTTGCCAGTAAAGTGCAAGTGGCGTCACCGGAACAAAAGTATCATGACCTGATCAAAAGCATGACTCGGTTGGTGCCCCTGGCCAACGGGAAATTATCAAAACAATCCATTCAATCCTTATTTTGGATCAGTGAAGAATTATTACTTCAGGTAGATGATTTAATAGCAACTGAATCCCCGGTAGAGGCTTTTGCTATTTGTTTTGAACTTTTAAATTCCTTCCAGGCTATTTATAGAAAAATGGATATTTATCTTGGAGAATTTGAAAAATTTTGGATTCAAATTCATCAAAAGCTAAAAGCCATTATTGAATTAGATATGGCACCTGACTCTAAGCAAGAAATAATCCATAAGTTATTGCATTTATTCAATGATCCTGCTTACCCTTACCTGCACAGTCCTCACAATATTTTTGAAATACTATTTCCTTCGCTGGATACCCGGGCAAAAGCATTACTATTGGAGTCCGCCTTAAAAAAGCAATCTCGAAAAGAGATGAATCCAATACCCTTGGTTTCATGGATAAAAACAGCCATGAGATCATATGATGAAAAAATGTTGGAAGCCGCTTTACAAGTAAATGACGAAAATGGAAAATGGTTGATAGCTATCGATTCATTAGCCACCAATAATAAAGAATTTGCCCGTAAAATCAGTAAATGGCTAATTCTAAGAACTAAAAATGAGTCTTGGAAACATAGGCTTATGGACAAAGTCTGGAGTTTGTTTCCTGATGATTCAGACAGTGTTGTTTATGCACTTGGTTTACTTACATTTCAACCCGAAGAAAAATATATTCAGTACCTTATAAACAAACATATTTCTTTTGAAATGATAGGGCTAGCGCTCAAAGATTCCAAACATGTTAAAGCGCTACCCGCCCTGATCAATTTCTATATTGAAACACTCCAGACAGATCAAGCAAAAAAAATGATAGAAGACCACCTGGGCCTGGAATTGCTTAAATCTTTTACTGCAAAGTTATTTGTCAAAGAAGAATCATGGCTTGAATCTCAATACAAAACGGTGCTGCAACAATATTTACACGATCATGTCGGCCCAATACCAGCATCAAAAATTCAAAATATCTTATCTTATTTACAATTGATCAGATGCAGATCATTAGCTGAGCACTTGCAAAAATGGTTGAAGAAGGAATTTGCTGACCATCCTACCATGATAGAACTTCTCTAAAATCTCTTATATTTTATTTTTAGCTTTTTCCAACGTAAAACTAAATATAGTACCCACACCCGGTGTACTGCGCACTTTTATAGACTGATTATGCGCTTCCATGATGTGCTTTACGATAGAAAGTCCAAGCCCGGAACCTCCTGCCGCCCTTGATCGGGCTTTGTCTACCCTATAAAATCTATCAAATATATGTCTGAGGTGTTTATTGTCTATTCCTGGGCCGTTATCTTTAATCTCCACTAAAACTTTTTCTCCTAAATCAAAAAGCTTAATATTAGTCTGCCCGTTGGGATTTCCATATTTTATTGCATTTTCCAATAAGTTTATAAATACTTGCCTTAAATAGTCAGGATCAGCAGTAATTAATTGATTAGTATCTATTTCAGATTCCATACTTAAATTGACTCCTTTTTCACTCGTTATCATGATCATTTCATCTATCATAGACTCTACAAAAGAAAAAAGATCAATATCATGCCATTCCAGCGTTAATTGATTCGATTCCAATTTATATACAGAATCCAGATCTTGAATGATTTTTATCATGCGATCTATATTATCACTGGCTCGTTGCAAATAGAGTCTATTTACTTTTTCGTCTTCTAATGCTCCATCTTGCAGTGTATGTACATAACCCTGGATGTTGAATATTGGTGTTTTAAGTTCGTGAGCCACATTCCCCACAAAATCTTGCCTGTATCTTTCAAGGTCTCGTTTCGAGTTCAATTCCTGGTTTTGCGTTTTTAAAAATTTTGTGACTTCCAGTTCCACCTCTTTTAATAGCGGTTGGTCTTCTTTCAATTTTGACTCCAGATCAGTCTGTTCATCAGGCTTGTGTATCATCTGAAATATATGTCTCACTTTGCTGATTAAAAACATGGATATCACTTTAAGGGTGAGTGCATAAGTAATAATACCAGTGGCAAGGGTGACTACCAGTCGAATTGTGCCCTGGCTTTCTCTGAACAATAATGTAGAAAACAACCAATGGCTCATGATCATAGTAACTATGACCACTATGGCTGCAATAAATGAAATTCTACGGGCTGTGATGTGCACGGTAATTGAAAATTAGAATACAAATTTATATCCTACTCCTTTAATAGTCTGGACATATTTATCTCCTATCTTTTCTCGCAACTTTCTGATATGAACATCGATGGTACGATCACCCACTATTACTTCTTTCCCCCAAACTTTAGAAAGTATTTCCGTCCGATTAAAGACCTTACCCGGTTTTGAAGCTAACAAGTATAATGTTTCAAATTCTTTTTTAGGAAGATCTATAGATCTGTTTTTTACTTTAACAATATAATTTACAGGATCTATAGATAGGTCTTCGTAAACCAATTCTTTAGAAGCAGACACATCACCTCTACGCAACAGTGCTTGAATTCTACTCAGAAATACAGATGGTTTTAATGGTTTGGTGATGTAGTCATCTGCACCGGCATCAAAAGATCCAATTTGAATATGATCTTCTTGACGGGCAGTAAGCATTACAACCAAAGATTCTGCTAGCGTGGGGTCATTTCTTATTTCAGCACAAAGCTCTACTCCACTCTTACCGGGCATCATTATATCCAATACATAAAGTTGGGGCTTAAAAGTCTTTGCAATGACCATAGCATCCTTTGCATTCGATGCGGTTTTAACTTCATAATTATGCTTGGAAAGGTTATAAGATAAAAATTCGGTTATATCTGGCTCATCATCTACTATCAGGACTTTGATTTTTTGGTCCATTGCCATGTTTGTTTAGTGATTTTGTTGTGTAAAACTAATACTAATAAATAAGTCAGGAATCATATCTAATATTATCCTAATATTAAATTAGTTTGCTTGAGATACAATTGCCGAATCAGCAAGTTCATCCAGTTTTTTGCTCATTACTTTGGTGATTTCAAGCATCAAATCAGGATCAGATTCTAATGGTTGCAATGCTCTTTTGAGGCTTGCTTTGTCCTTAAAATGATATATTTCACATATTCTATTTTGAAAAGCAGATCGCAAACTATCCTTATTTTGGACTTTAGCATTGATGATAATTGTCTCTGCAACCTGAAGATCCAGGATAATATCCGTGTATTGCTCTTTGGTAAGCATTACTTTCTCCTCACAGGAATTTATAATAAAGAAGCCAATAATGAATAAAATAGAATATAGGGGCGAATTCGATGGCATAAATCTATTCTTACATATAAATGAGGATGATTCTTGTTCAATCATTTGTCTCTTCTGGTATAAATTGTTTTGGATAAATAAACTCCTTCAAGGCAGTCTTGTCGGGAGAGAGTTCCGTCCATTTATCAATATGGAATTCCAAATGCTGAATACCACAAGTAGGTACATGCATACCTTTATCAGAAAAAAGTGCTGACAAGTAATTCATGGATGGATTGTGACCAAAAAGCATGACTATGTTTATACTATCGGGTAAATTCCTTATAACTTCAATCACGCTATTTTCATCACCGTGATACAAAGCAGGCTCTATTTGTACCTCTGTCTTTTTTATCCCATATTTTTTCCTAAAATATTTGGCCGTACTCCTGGCTCTTTTGGCTGGGGATGTAATTATAAGATCAGGTTTTATCCCTTTATTGAAAATAATATCTGCCATTATCGGAGCCGTCGATTTTCCCCTGGCATTTAAAGGCCTATCTATATCAGCTAAACCACCTTGATCCCAACTTGATTTTGCATGCCGAATAAGAAATACTGTTTTCATTTGATTTTCAGTTAGCTTAAATTTACTGCACTATGATCTGATCAAAATAATTTTCTCCCAGCTTTTCATGAATAAGATTCAACATGGCTATTCTACCTAATTTCATTTCATATTTTACCGGGCCAGACTTTACTTGAATGTATAATATATTTTGCTTTACCGTTAACTTTTCTGTGTTTTTCGAAATCAATTTTCCAAACCATGCTTCCCACTGATTTTCCAGTTTTTGCTGTATTAGATTAGGCTTTAATTTAGGCGACTGACTCCACTGTTTCAATAAAGTGGATATAGGAAAATCATTTTGTCGCTTCATACTACAAAGATAATCTTTAATTAGGCAACTTTATTTGTCCACTTTTTACTTCCAGGTAATTGGCCCTGGAGGAAATAGTAGAAATAATTGTACTGATTCTATCTCTCGAAGTGTCAGTCATTATAATTTGTCTGTCTGGAAGTAATTGCAATGCAGTCAACAAAAATTTCATTCTATCCTGGTCTAATTTATCAAAGATATCGTCCAGTAACAGAATTGGCGTAGAGTCCATTTGTTGGCTTAAATAATCCGCTTGGGCAAGGAATAGACTAACCAGAAATGTTTTTTTTTGACCCTGGGATCCGCTATATTTCAGATTATACCCATTGAGCTTAAAAAGTAATTCATCCCGATGAATACCTTTCGTTGTAATTCGCGCTTGAACATCCTTTGACTTATTGAATGACATTATTTCCAGAAAACTTTTATGATTCAAATCTGATTGATATTCAATTTCTACTACCTCCTGGTGATTGCTAATTGCCTGATAGTGATCACGAAAATACTTGCTTATAGCCTCACTAAATGTTCTTCGATGAGCATGAACATAATGGGCACAGGGTGACATTTTTTCATTTAGTACCAGGAGGTACATCTCATCTGGCTCTTGCATTTGCTTGAGATAATTATTCCTTTGATCGAGAAGCTTTTTGTATACGGTTAAATTTTTCAAATATTCATGGTTAGATTGGGACAGGCATACATCCATATATTTTCTACGCAACAGGCTCAGCCCATCAATAATATCCAAATCATCTGGCGCAATGAAAACAATTCCAATTTCTCCAATATGGTCAGAATTACGAGTAAGTACACGATCATTAATTTCAAACTTCTTTTGACCTGATTGATATTTTAAAACTACATGAAGAGGTGCGTCTTTCTTATGAAATGACCCTTCGACTCTAAAAAAATCTTTATTATGCTGAATGGTCATTTTGTCCTGCGGCACAAAATGACTTTTGGTTAAAGCCAGGTAATGAATAGCGTCTAATATATTGGTTTTACCGCTACCATTTGATCCGAATAAGAGATTAAACCCTTTGTCAAAAACTACTTCCTGAAAAGAGTAATTTTTAAATTGGGTAAGAATCAATTTGTTCAATCTCATGTAGCTTCAAAGATCAGTTTATATTACTGGTTTTTACAATATATCGACCATTTATTTTAGTAACGGAATCAAATTAACTGATTTAAACCATTGATGGAGAGGAGATAGTAGCAAAGCGATGAAATAGATCAATTTATCTAATTTACAGTTTGTTTAATCCTTTTATAATCAAACAAATAGTACCTTTGCGGCTCTTTTTTAAATAATTCATGGATCGTAATAATATTATTGGTTTTGCCTTGATCTTTGTCGTTTTACTACTTTGGTCATATTTTAATGCAAAACAAACTCAGAATCAGCTGGCTCAAACAAGAATTCAGGATTCTATCGCCTTTGTAAAAGCTCAGGATGACAGCATAATGCATCAATTTTTACAAGCTAAAGATTCAGCCTCTTCACAGAAGATGGTGAATTCCCTGCCTTCGCGGATTTTTAGCTCAGATTCCACCATTAAACCAGGTGAATATTCAATCGAAAACAATCTTATTAAACTTAGTTTTAATAATATAGGTGGCAAAATCACTAAAGCCGAGCTTAAAAAGTATTTCAAAATGAATGAGGTGGCGAAAGGCCCGGATGAAAAATCTCCACTTTATTTACTGAATCATCCTGATAATGATTGGAACTTCAAACTGGATGCAAATAACCTTAAAGTAAATAGCAGAGATATATTATTTGCAGTAAACCAACCCAGTCCCGGGTCTATTGAATTTATTGGCAAAACGCAGGATGGCCGCACCATTAATCAATCCTATAAATTAGAACCAGACAAATACATACTGGATTATACATTGAATACTCCGGGATCATCCTTGCAAAATTCTAAAGCGACCCTGGAATGGACAAATATCATCGAAAGCCAGGAGAAAAATGTAAGTTATGAAAAGACCAGAACATCCCTTCACTACAAAGAAGCCGGAGAAGATTCTGATCATTTAAAATGGGGCTCCAGCGATGAAGAAAAACTTACCAAACCGGTAAAGTGGGTCGCCACCGCGCAACAATTTTTTAATACCAGCCTTATAGCTGATCGCAATTTTGAAAATGTAAGCCTAAAATCTTCACCTTTTACTGATAAAGGAACTTTAATTACTCAATTAAGTACGGTTGCCGATCTGGCTGTACAAAACGATCAGGCCGCCTTAAAAATGTACATTGGACCAAATGAATTTTCCTTACTTAAAGCGCAGGGGGAACAAATGGAAAATATAGTTGCCTTTGGAGCAAGCATACTGGGAACTGTAAATAGATATGTGGTGAGACCAGTGTTTAGTTTTCTTTCAAGTTTTATTTCCAATAAAGGTCTTGTAATTCTGTTACTTACATTTTTAGTAAAACTGATACTATTTCCGCTCAGTTATAAGATGTTGCATTCACAAGCCAAAATGGGGGCTTTAAAGCCGGAAATGGCGCACCTCAAAGAAAAATTCAAAGACGATCCAAAACAAATGCAAATGGAGTCGATGAAAATCTATCGAGAATTTGGCGTAAATCCATTAGGGGGTTGTATGCCTATGGTCTTACAAATGCCAATATGGTTAGCACTTTATCAATTTTTTCCAGCATCCATTGAGTTTAGACAATCCAGTTTTTTGTGGGCAAATGATTTATCCTCTTATGATGTATTTGCCAAGTTGCCATTTGTTCTACCCTTTTATGGAGGGCATGTAAGTTTATTTACCTTGATTTGGGTAGCCTCTACTTTAGTTTACACTTTTTATACTACAAAGGACCAGGACTTCTCAGCTAATCCGGCTATGAAATATATGCAATACTTAATGCCTTTGTTCTTTCTGTTTTTCTTTAATAACTCTGCATCAGGTCTCACTGCCTATATGTCATTTAGTAATATTTTAAATATAGGCCAGACTGTTGGCGGCAAAGCTTTATTTTTCCCGCTGTCGAAAATGAAACAAGAGCTTCATGCTGCTAAAGCAAAACCAAAGAAAAAAGGAGGCTTTCAGGAAAGGCTGGAAAGCATGATGAAAGAACAGCAACAAAAGACCGATACAAAACAAAAACAAATCAAAAAATAAATGAATGAATAGAAGCAAAACTGATATAGCGCCTTCAGTCTCGCTCGGATTTATTATGATCAATCTATTTTTTTTGGTTTTGCTGGGCTGTGCCGCCACGAAGACGACTAGCCAACCTGTAGTTACCAGTGAGCCAAAACAAGTAATCAAAGAAATAATTGTGCTACCTGATACAATCCCTCCTCCCGTATTTAAAATTGATACTATTATTAAAGTTAGTCATGGAACTTGCTATGGCAATTGTGCCGCTTTTAGTTATTCTATTTTTAATGATGGAACGGTGATATGGAACGGAATAAAGAATACAGCTAGGATGGGATGGAATGTGTCACGCCTAAGCCAGAGTCAGATTTCTGAGATATCTAACATGTTGAATGCCCCTGATTTGCGTAAACTTTTTGAATATTATCCACCCAATATTTCTGAAACGGTTGCCGACTTTCCAAATTTCAATTATAAACTATTTATCAATAATTCCATAAAGACCGTTAAAGTAAATAATTCTGGGCCTGCCATTCTAAAAACAATCGATAATAAAATTTTAGATTGGCTTGAGGTTTCAAACTGGATTAAAATTCAGCAATAAAGAAGGAAAGAGAAATTTTAATTTTATTTTCATATGGATCGTGTCTCTGTGATTGGTGCTGGAAGTTTTGGCATCGCCATTGCAAAATTATTATCCGCTAATGTAGAAGTACTTATTGGTTGTCGCAGCATAGAAACCATGCGCAAAATAAATGTGGATCACAGCATGTTCAATACCCCCCTATCCCCTACCATCAGGGCGACTACTTCTTTATCTGAGGTCATTAACTTTAGTAACCTCATTTTCCCTATAGTCCCTTCAAATGATTTTACACAATTAATTGTGCAAGCTTCTGAACAACTGACTCCAGCACATATACTTATACATGGAACGAAAGGGTTTGTACTTAACGGAATCACAGAGCAGGAAATTAATCAAAAAGGGTTAAAAAGAGAGCAGGTACTTACCATGAGTGAGTTGATCAGAAAACATACATCAGTGCTTCGCATCGGCTGCCTGAGCGGGCCCAATCTAGCTAAAGAAATCCTTGATCAACAACCTACTGCTACGGTGATCGCAAGTGAATTTGATGAAGTGATTGAACTGGGAATGCAGGTATTATCAAGTAAAAAATTCTATGTCTTCGGTAGTAATGATCTCAAAGGCGCTCAAATAGCTGGTACACTAAAAAATATTATTGCCATTGGTAGTGGTATTTTGGATGGTATAGGTATGGGCAAGAACATACAAGCCATATTGATTACAAGAGGATTGTCTGAAATTATTCATTTCGGACAAAAGCTTGGAGCTAATAGTGCCGCGTTTTTAGGGACAGCTGGAATAGGAGATCTAATAGCCACTGCTACGAGCTCTGACAGTAGAAATTTTCAATTCGGTAAAAGAATAGGAGAAGGAGAAGATGTCAAATACATTTTATCGTCCAGTGATGAATTAGCAGAAGGGGTACGTACCCTCAATATAGTTTATCATATTTTAGAATCTTATAAAATGCGTTCACCTATAATAGAAATTCTTTATAAAGTGGTCTTTGAAAAAATGAATATTCGGGAAGGGATAGATTTATTAATGCGATATCCTATAAAAAAAGATGTAGATTTCATTGAAGATGAAGATTAGTAGTAATCCAATGGGCCTATATTTAAGATTAACTATTCCAATACTGGTTATTGGGATTCTGGTATTCCCGTCTATACAGTTAATTCATATTCATTTCAAAATCTCCCAGTATCAAAATATGACCTGGGCTTCCTCTTTTCAAACCAATGAATGAGCAGATACCCTCTTGCAGAAATCTACAAATAACCTAAATGTTATAAAGTTAAATCTGGTACTTGAAAATATTTTTGATTCGGAATATAGAGTTTTTGCAAGTGGAATTAATACTCCAGGAAGAAACCTTTTAATTTCTCTTCAAACTAAGTTTTAGCTTTCCTTCAATAAAGATTCTTTGAAATTGGCTACTTTTTGGATCATTTCAGGAAACACTTCACTAAACTGTATTTGCAGCTGGGGGTATAATCTTTGATAATCTTGAAGAGCAGAATCAAAATTATTTGCAAAAGAAGCTCGCCTTTTGAGGAAAGAGAACACCTGGGGTATTGTTTCAGAAGACTCATAAGAAGATAAAAAATCTTTCTGAATCATGTTTTGAATTGTTTGAAATAATCTGTGGTCAGACTTAAAGGGATTGGCCTTTGCCAATTTATTATAGATTGCGAACCTGAACTCTTTATAGTCCAAAGTAGAAAATTCTTTCCAACTATCCATCAATAAAAAATCGTAAAAAATATCAATCACAACAGGCGAATATTTCTTCTGCGTAGCTCTTAGAAGTTGAATGCCAGATCGGTACACAGGATGAGCGTCAATAGAGGAATCAATAAAATAATGGAGCTTAATTCCTTTTTTTATCATCTCAGGTAGATCGGCTTTTTCGATGGGGTGTATCATATCTCCGATAAAATTTCCAAAAAGCAAATCATCTTGATCTTGACTAAAAAATATATGACATAAATGATTCATGTAAATAATATGTAAACCTGGTTATATTCATTTGATAAATCTTACTTTTGCGCCTCAAAATAAAATAATTATGCCCTTAAGAGGAGGAATTGTAGGATTACCCAATGTAGGAAAATCTACATTATTTAATGCACTTACATCTGGTAAGGCACTTGCAGCTAATTACCCATTTGCAACTAAAGATCCAAATATAGGCATGATCATCATACCTGATAACAGACTGGATAAGCTTGCTGAACTTGCAAATCCACAAAAAGTAATTCCTAATACCATCGAAATCGTAGATATCGCAGGTTTGATAAAAGGAGCCAGTACGGGCGAAGGCCTTGGAAATCAATTCCTGGCCAATATCCGCGAAGTGGAAGCCATAATTCATGTGGTGAGGTGCTTTGAAGATGAAAATGTAATACATGTCGATGGGAGTATAAATCCGGCAAGAGACAAAGAGATTATAGATATGGAGCTTTTATTTAAAGACATGGATACATTAGATAAACGGTTGGATAGATTGCAAAAACAAGCAAAAGGAGCAAATAAAGACGATGCCAAACAATTAGAATTAGCTAAAGAGCTAAAAAAACACCTTGAAACTGGTATTGCTGCCCGACATTTCAAAGTAGAGCCCGCAGATAAACCATTAATCGATGATTTGTTCCTTCTTACTTCTAAGCCGGTGGTATATGTATGTAATGTGGATGAACCCTCTGTTCATACTGGAAATAAACATACTGAAGGTTTAATTCAATTGGTTGAAGAAGAAAATAAAAAGTACGGATCAAACTCCCAGGTAATACTTATTTCCGCTGCCATTGAAGCCGACATCGCTCAACTGGAAAGTAAAGAGGAACGAAAAGAATTTTTAGATACTATTGGATTAGATGAACCAGGGGTAAACAAAGTGATTCGTTCGAGTTACAAACTTTTGAATTTAATTACTTATTTCACTGTAGGTGAGAAAGAAGTCCGGGCCTGGACTATTTTAAATGGAGACACTGCCCCAAAAGCAGCCGGAGTGATTCATACGGATTTTGAAAAAGGATTTATCAGAGCTGAAGTAATATCTTATGAAGATTATATTAAATTTGAATCTGAGCTAAAAGTAAAAGAAGCAGGCAAATTAATGATTCAAGGAAAAGAATATATCGTGCAGGATGGTGATATCATGCACTTTAGATTTAATGTATAGTTTTTGCTTCAGTTTATAGATCAAATTTGTTATCTGCATTATATGGATACCTTGTTTATAAATACTGACTTAAAAATCTTTTAGCTAAAACAAGAGCGGATTTTCTGGCTTCTATTGAACCTTCAAAAGATTTGTCTTCCACCTCCACACATACTGGTCCTTTATAATGAACATCATGGAGAGCAGAAATGAATTTTCCCCAATCGATATCTCCGTGACCTGGAAGTTTTGGTGAATGAAATTCCAAAGGCGTAGCCATTATTCCTACCTCGTTCAGTTTATCGAGATATACCTTTGCATCTTTCAGGTGGACATGGAAGATTTTATCCTTAAATTCATAGATAGGTTTCACATAGTCCATCTGCATCCAGAGCAGGTGTGAAGGGTCAAAGTTGAGTCCAAAATATTCGCTATTAATTTCACTGAACATGCGTCGCCAGATGGCTGGAGTTGTTGCCAGATTGCATCCTCCGGGCCACTCATCGATGGTGAATAACATAGGACAATTTTCAATGCCCACTTTTACTTTCTTCGATGCTGCATAATCGATCACCGGCGTCCAGACAGCTTTGAAAATTTCAAAATTTTCATTCAATGTTTTGTCCTTATCTCTGCCAATGAAAGTATTTATTTGGTTGACTCCCAAAAGAGCTGAAGCATCTATAACTTTTTTAATATGAGAAATATAGAAGCTTCTCTTTTCTGTATCAGGATCAAGCGGATTAGGGTAATAACCCAGTCCCGAAATTTCTATCCCTTTATTTTTAAGCAGCGTATTTATAAAAGATATATCCGAATCATTAAGCGTTTCAACATCGATATGAGTAACTCCGGCATACCTTCTATCGGCTTTACCGACAGGCCAACAACAAATTTCAATGCATTCATAACCGCATTGGGCAGAAAAGCTGACTAGTTCTTCAAAGCCCATTTCAGGCAGAATGGCACTTACAAATCCAAGTTTCATAATAACCTCCTGTTTAAATATTATAATATAGTCCTTTAATCTGTATTACCTAATCCGTCAAGGCTCCCAGCGCTGCTCCGATAAGGCTCGAATGGCTAACTTGTGTAAACTCAATATATCTATTTCTCTCACCGCTAAGATAACGGGTAAGATACCCCTCGATTCCATTACGTAAATTATGCATTTTATAATAGGTGGTTCCTTCAACTGTTATTAGTATTGGCTTCCCCACACTTTTCCCCTTACCAGTCTTAAGCACTACCGCAGCCAAATTACCGGCCACCAACTTTGAAGCCCTGTCGATAAGGCAATTGATTAAAACCTGACATTTCTCAAGATCGTCATCATTAGCAATATTCTCTGCCAGCATGTTGCCGGTTATCCTAACATTTTCCGAAAAATTACTGACCTCAACAGCCGTGAGAGTCTCTAGTGCATTTAGTTTTATTGCCGTTTCTGATGTAAACACATCTTCCCGGGCAGCTGCTTTCAATACAGTAAGGCAGAATCCTCCGAAATAGGCCCCAGAGAACATTTTTTCAAAGCTGTACATACCCGGGTCAATGGTTGATAAATCAAATTCCAGGTCGAGATCAGTACGAGGAGCCCTGGCAAAATTCCCTGATTCAATATTTATGATCTGGCTTTTCCCCGACTCAAGTGTATAGTTTTTTACAATATTTTCATTCATCTCCATATAGCTCGTATTAGATCCTGTACCTAAGATGAACCCAATAAAAGAGTCGTATGATTTTCCAAAAGCAGATGATTTACCCGCCAGGAGAGTTGCTACCGTATCATTCAGTAAGACAATTTTTTTATTGGAGAGGCCCATTGTTTCCAGCAGCGTTTTGCCAATTAGCTTGCCCACTACTTCAGGAGCCTGCACCTCCTTGCAGAACTGTAAAAGCTTACCATCCCTTTCCGGTGTTATCTCAGTTGGGTAGGAAAAACAGAATCCGATGCAGTCCGATTTGTCGGCAATGGGTTTAATATACCCTGCAATTGTTTCGAAAAAGACCGTTGCCGAGACCTCACTTTCCAAGCCTGGCATCCTGTAATTAAAAATCTCTCCAGATTCCAGCTTACCTTCCTTTGTAAATTTTATAAGTGCAGTTCTAAAGTTTGTCCCGCCAGCATCTATGGCAACAACTGGGACATCTGTTAGAAATTGATTATTGACTTCAAAATAAGTAGGGATCATATGGAGAGAACTTTTCTTTCCCTGCAGACCCCTGTTCATTTCTTCAGTGAACATACTGACAAGACTATCCAGATCAATATCCTTAGCTCTTAGTTTGTGATCTCTCAGAAAATTATCAGTACTCTTCATCAAAAAATCAATATTCTAATCAAAGGTTCTCTATTCATTTCCAAATCTCAACTTAGCCTCATCGAGAATAACCTGCGTTGCTGTAGCTCCTGAGCGGGTAGCTCCAGCTGCTTTCATCTTAAGCAGGTCATCAAGAGTACGTACCCCACCTGCACTTTTTACTTGAACTTTTGGACCAGAATATTTTCTCATGAGTTCAATGTCAGCAACCGTAGCTCCTTTGTAATTAAAATTACCTTCAGGCAGCTTTACATACCCGTATCCGGTTGATGTTTTTACGAAATCGACTCCTGCATTAGTGCATATTTCGCAAATTCTCACTTTATCTTCAGTACGAGTGACAAAATCTGTTTCAAAAATTACTTTAACAATCGCGTTATTATTATGGCAGGTTGCCGTAACGGCTTTGATTTCCGATTCAATGTAATCCCAGTCTCCTCCCAATACCTTCCCAATATTTATAACCATATCTATTTCTGTTGCCCCGTCATGGCAGGCCTGCTCCGTCTCAAAAACCTTTACTTCAATAGTGCTGTTTCCATGCGGAAAACCAATGACACATCCTACCTTTACATCGCTTGCACTGAGAAGATTTACTGCCTGTTTTACTGCATATGGTTTTACACATACCGATGCAACATTATATTTTATGGCCACCGAACACTCCTTCTCCAGATCAAAATCGGTATGCGTTGGGTGTAAGATCGAATGGTCGATCATTTTAGCTAATGCTTCTACTTTATTCATGAAAACTAATTAATGTTTTAAAATATATTCCCTAATTTTTCACTGGGGTGTCTGACTAATTTCAATAGTACAAATTTAGTTGAAATGTAATATAAAGTAAATCTTCAAAAAATTACTAGGCCAGCAAGAGGTAATTGCTCACTTTCAATATCAAACTGAGCCACTACCCAGTGACAAGTAGCTTGCACCAATGATTTCTTTTATTATTGGGACTAAGGTCTTATTCTTCGGAATGAGACTTGAGTCATTTCTGAGCTTTGCTGTTCTTTCAAAATGAATGAAATAAACTACCGTGTTAATTCAGATCAATATTATTTTTTTTGAACAAATAAGTTCCTTCCCTGGTACATGGAAGATATACTAAGCGTTTAACTCAGATTTAGATCGTATTGCAAACACGCCTTAAGAGAAAAAATTTGCCAATATACTGAATCTAACAAGCCATCCCGTTTCCGACCGGAATAGTATTTCATTACCATTAATATTCGTAAGATACAAACATAATTGACTCATATTGAATTACTTAACTCTTTTTTTTAATAAAAGGAACAGTTTTTGCCGTCGTAGAAATTTCAAATTTAAACTAAAGGAAATGTTCTGAATATTTTGTCATTCAGCGAATTAACTCAATATTTGAATTCTGTTCCTTAGAGAGAAAAAACATCAATAAATGGAATTAAACAAGTATAGCAAGCATGTGACTCAAGATCCTTCACAGCCAGCCGCCCAGGCTATGTTACATGCTATTGGCCTATCTGATCAGGATATGAAAAAACCGCAAGTGGGAATCGCTAGCACTGGATGGGAAGGGAACCCTTGCAATATGCATCTTAATGGAATTGCTACCGATATTAGGGATGAGGTAAATAAATATGAACTAATAGGTTTAGTATTTCACACGATCGGAGTCAGTGATGGGATATCTATGGGTACGGATGGAATGCGTTACTCATTGGTTTCACGTGATATCATTGCAGATTCTATAGAGACCGTAGTTTCAGCCCAATGGTATGATGGATTAGTCACCGTGGTTGGTTGTGATAAAAATATGCCTGGTGCATTAATGGCAATGTGCCGCCTTAACCGACCTTCCTTATTAGTATATGGAGGTACTATTGCTCCCGGATATGCTCAAGGCAAGAAATTAGATGTAGTTTCTGCTTTTGAAGCCCTGGGTCAAAAAGTTCAAGGAAAAATTACAGAAGAAGAATATCAGGAAATAATTCACAAAGCTGTGCCTTCGTTTGGAGCTTGTGGTGGGATGTATACTGCAAATACCATGTCATCAGCTATTGAGGCTTTGGGGCTTTCCTTACCCTTTAATTCATCCAATCCCGCTGCTTCTGCGGCGAAAAAATTGGAATGCCATGATGTGGCACGCGCTATTGAAAACCTTATCCAAAAAGATATTAAACCAAGGGATATTCTTACCAGGGAATCCTTTGAAAATGCTATGACCCTGATTATGGTATTGGGTGGTTCTACAAATGCTGTGCTGCACTTAATAGCCATAGCAAAGTCAGCCGGAATAGATCTTACTATAGATGATTTTCAGGAGGTGAGTGATAAAACACCTTTTTTAGCAGATCTTAAACCCAGCGGGCAATACGTGATGCAGGATCTACATGAAATTGGTGGTACCCCTGCTGTTTTAAAAATGCTTTTAGATGCCGGAAGATTGCATGGAGATTGTATGACGGTAACCGGAAATACTTTAGCCGAAAACCTTAAAGATGTTCCTGGTCTACCTTCGGATCAAAAAATTATTAGATCTTGGGACAATCCTATAAAGCCAACCGGACATCTGCAAATATTATATGGCAACCTTGCAGAAGAAGGGGCCGTAGCTAAAATCACGGGCAAAGAAGGAGAACTATTTGAAGGCCCTGCACATGTTTTTGACTCTGAAAAAGAATTAAATCAGGCCATCATTGAGCAAAAGATTCATGCAGGGGAAGTAATTGTAATCAGATATTGTGGCCCAAAAGGGGCGCCCGGAATGCCCGAAATGTTAAAACCTACAAGCGCTTTAATGGGTGCTGGATTGGGCGACAAAGTAGCCTTAATCACAGATGGTAGGTTTAGTGGTGGCACCCATGGATTCGTTATCGGCCATATTACACCTGAAGCCCAGGAAGGTGGCACTCTAGCGGTGGTAAGAAATGGTGATAGGATTCGTCTTGATATTGCTAAAAACAGGATGGATGTTTTATTGTCCGAAGAGGAAATAGCTTCTCGAAAGAGGAGTTGGATGCGTCCTCCACTAAAAGCAACTAACGGAGTACTAAAAAAATACGCGATGACCGTCTCATCCGCATCTCAGGGATGTGTAACCGACGAATTTTAAACATTTGATTTCTAATCAAAATATATTTTTATGTCAACAGTTATCCAGGAAAAGCAAACAAGTAAAGAGCCGATAAGTGATAATATGATAGCAGGATCAGAAGCTGTACTTAAGTGTTTGATCGCTGAAGGTACGGATATAATATTTGGATATCCTGGTGGTGCAATAATGCCCATATACGATTCATTGTATTATTATCACGATCGACTAACACATATATTAGTAAGGCACGAACAAGGGGCCATCCATGCTGCCCAGGGATACGCTCGCTCTAGCGGTCGCATTGGTGTAGTGTTTGCCACTAGTGGCCCAGGAGCTACCAATCTTGTTACAGGTTTGGCAGATGCCATGATAGATAGTACTCCATTAGTTTGCATTACTGGTCAGGTATTTGCACATTTATTAGGTACTGATGCATTTCAGGAAACTGATGTAATTAATATTACATCACCCGTCACTAAATGGAATTATCAGGTTACAGATGCTTCTGAAATTCCCACTATACTAGCCAAAGCATTTTTTATAGCGGGCACGGGAAGGCCAGGTCCTGTAATAATTGACATTACTAAAAATGCTCAATTGCAGCTAGCCTTATATCCCAAATATGAAAAATGTAAACATATTCGCAGTTATCGCCCAAAACCTATAGTAAGAAAAGAATATATAGAACAAGCAGCTTTTTTGATTAATGAAGCTGAAAGACCGTTGGTGATCTTTGGGCAAGGAGTAATATTAGGTAACGCAGAAGCAGAATTTGACACTTTCTTAAGAAAATCAGGTTTGCCGGCAGCATGGACTATTTTGGGAATGAGCGCTATTCCTACTAATCATCCCAACGGGGTAGGCATGCTGGGGATGCATGGTAATTATGGTCCGAATCTATTGACCAATGAATGCGATGTACTGATTGCAATAGGAATGAGATTTGATGATAGGGTCACGGGTCGATTAGACAAATATGCTAAACAAGCGAAGGTTATTCATTTGGATATTGATCCCTCAGAAATAGACAAAAATGTCAAAACTACAGTGCCCGTATGGGGAGATTGTAAAGAAACGCTTCCTTTACTTACCGCTCTCTTGAAAGAAAAATCTTATCCGGATTGGATGACTAAATTTGAAGACTGCAATAAAAAGGAACAGTCTAAAGTAATACAGGAAGAACTTAACCCATCAGTAGAAAAACTCACTATGGGTGAGGTAATCAGGCACCTCAATGAGATTACGCACGGCGATGCGATCTATGTTTCGGATGTTGGTCAGCACCAAATGGTGACCTGCAGGTATGCAGAATATAAGAATACCAGAAGCAATATTACGAGTGGAGGACTAGGAACTATGGGGTTTGCGTTACCAGCCGCCATTGGAGCCAAATACGGTGATCCCAAAAGAGAAGTTATCGCAATTATTGGTGATGGTGGCATTCAAATGACTATTCAGGAACTAGGTACCATCATGCAGTTCAAAACCAATGTAAAAATCATCATTCTAAATAATAATTTCCTGGGCATGGTGAGACAATGGCAAGAACTTTTCCACGAAAATAGATATAGCTTTGTTGATATTGCCAGTCCTGATTATGTGCAAGTGGCTAAAGGCTATCATATTCCGGCGGCCTCGGTAGCGGATCGAGCTTTATTGAGAATTGCCCTGGAAAAAATGTTACTGCACGAGGGAAGTTATTTACTCGAAGTATTGGTAGGTAAAGAAAATAATGTGTTTCCCATGGTGCCTCAGGGCAAAGGGGTATCAGAAGTAGTATTGTGTAAAGAAGACTTAAAATAAAACAATGGACAAACCAGAATTTACATTAACAGTATATACTGAAAATCAAGTAGGATTACTTAATCGTATTGCCATCATTTTTTCCAGAAGGAAAATAAATATTGAAAGCCTCAATACTTCGCCAAGTGAAATAGATTCAGTACATAGATTTAATATTGTGATTACCGAAACAGAAGAAGTGGTAAGAAAACTTTGCCGGCAAATAGAAAAGCAAGTAGATGTATTAAAAGCCTATTACAATAAAGGAGATGAAATAGTATGGCAGGAAATGGCCTTGTACAAAGTGCCTACGGATATTATTTCAGAAGAAGTACCGGTGGAAAGATTATTGAATCAATATGGAGCCAGGGTAGTCGTGATTAGAAAAGATTATACTGTCTTTTCTGTTACTGGTCATCGCGAAGAAACAGATCGAATGATTAAAGTACTCGAACCATATGGACTCATAGAATTTGTCCGAAGTGCCCGCGTAGCAATCATAAAAAATAGTGAGGGATTCCATCGAAAACTGAAAGAATTTGAATACGATGAGCCTGGAAATGAAGCTTCAGAAAATGAATTCCTGGGGCAAAACGAAAGAGTATTTAGTATGTAAAATAAGTAGGTAAGCTTAAAAGTTCCATGTCGGAAGACTAACAACTTTCCTGCTTTCAAACTTTCAAACTTAAATAGTAAATAATTCAAAAATCAATAATAAATGGCAAAACTAAATTTTGGCGGTGTAGAAGAGAATGTAGTTACCCGCGACGAATTTCCATTGGAAAAAGCACACGAAACCTTGAAAAATGAGACTATAGCCATCTTAGGTTATGGTGTACAAGGTCCAGGCCAGGCCTTGAATCTAAAAGATAATGGCTTTAATGTAATTATCGGCCAAAGACAAAATTCACCCACTTGGGATAAAGCCATACGAGATGGTTTTGTTCCCGGAAAAACATTATTCCCATTAGAAGAGGCTGCTGAAAAAGGAACTATTATCCAATATTTATTATCAGATGCAGCCCAAATAGCAGCATGGCCAAAAATAAAACCTTACCTCACTAAAGGCAAAGCGTTATATTTTTCTCATGGCTTTGGAATCACTTTTAAAGAACGTACAGGAATTATTCCTCCTGCAGATATTGATGTAATACTCGCCGCGCCTAAAGGTAGTGGTACATCACTTAGAAGAATGTTTCTACAAGGGAGAGGTCTAAATTCCAGTTATGCTATTTTCCAGGATGCTACCGGAAGAGCAAAAGAGAGAGCTATTTCTTTGGGCATTGGCATAGGATCAGGATATCTATTTGAGACTGACTTCAAGAAAGAGGTTTACTCTGATCTCACGGGAGAGCGAGGCACTTTAATGGGAGCCATTCAAGGTATTTTCGAAGCTCAATATTCTGTATTACGGGCTAACGGGCACTCCCCTTCTGAAGCTTTCAACGAGACAGTGGAAGAACTTACCCAGAGTTTGATGCCCCTGGTTGCAGAAAACGGTATGGATTGGATGTATGCTAATTGCAGCACCACAGCTCAGCGTGGGGCTTTGGATTGGAAAGATAAATTCAGGGATGCAACTAAACCTGTTTTTGAAGAATTATATAAATCTGTGGCGCGCGGAGATGAGGCTCAGCGTTCTATAGATAGTAACAGTCAACCAGATTACCGTGCAAAACTTGAAGTGGAGTTAGCTGAATTGAGAAATTCAGAAATGTGGCAGGCGGGTAAAGTAGTTAGAAGCCTTAGGCCTGAAAAACAATAGATATATATAGAAACTCGATTTGTATGATTAGGAAAGGGGTGTCAGCGATGACATCTCTTTTTTTTAGTAGAAACACCAATGAACTTATAAAGTATTGAATATTAACTTTTAATAACTTTACAATAAATTATTAAACAGTGAGTTCAGAACTGAATTACTTAAAGGACTTCATATTTGAAAAATTCAATTTATCAGGTGAAATTGAAGTGATTTATTCTGAATTGGATGCCGTCTATCAATTAAAAACAACCGAAACTGATCTCTATACTATCAAATGCTCTTCTCCTCAAAAAGAATCCGAGCTCATACAGATGGAGCACCAAGCCATGCAATATTTGGAAAACAGCTCATCATTTACCTTTGAGATTTCATTGCCTTTAAAAAGCCTTTCTGGAAACACTTTCGAATTACTAAATGGAAGAATTACGAGAATCTTTAAATGGATGAATTATCCTTTGCAGGCTAAAGTCAATCCGCTTACTAAAAATAGTTATCAAAGTATAGGGCGATTAGCTGCGGAACTGTCTGTTGCATTTAAAGCGTTTGATCTTCCCTTAGCACATCGGTACATTAAATGGAATCCCAGCGAAGTAAATTGGATTACTGATCATTTGCATCTTCTCGAAACCGAGCTTCAAGACATATTCAAACCCTGGTTATCCGGCTTTAATTTATTGCATTCAAATCATTCGGAGTCGCTTCGATCTCAGCTGTGTTATGCAGATTTGAATGATTATAATGTGTTGATGGAATGGGACGCCGCCAATCAGGAACACATTGCGAAAGCGATTATTGACATGGGAGACATGGTCTACAGCCATACTATTAATGAATTAGCCATTGCCTGTTCCTATTCATGTATAAAGACAGTAGAACCGTTGCAAGTAGCCATGTGGATGCTGGAGGAATATCATAGTCAGTATCCATTGAATGAAGCAGAAATCTCCCTGCTCTATTATCATATAGCTGCAAGACTTATGATCAGCCTTACCGTTTCAGCTATCAATCAACATGAACATCCTGAAAATCAATATTTACAAATCACTGATGCTGATGCCAAAATATTAGTAAAACAGTGGGCAAAGATCCATCCTTCCTTTGCAGAACATTCTTTTAGATCTGTTTGCGGTTTCGAACCAAACAAAAAGAATTTAGTATTCACGAATTGGGCTAATAAAAATTCATTTTCCGAAATAATCAAGGATATTAATTTAAAGAAAGTTTTCACCCTGGATTTAAGTATTGGAAGCACTCAACTGGGCAATGTCCCTGATTTTGAAAACATTTCCAATTGGAACAAAAATTTACGGGATATTAAAGAAAGTACCGGAGCTGATTTACTTATAGGAAAGTATGATGAAGTTCGTCCGGTATATTCTTCTACGGATTTTCAATATGAAAGTAATCAGGGAGCTGCCTGGCGAACAGTTCACATAGGTATTGATTTATTTGATAAAGCAAATACTGAGATCTATGCTCCCTTAGATGGTGAAGTCATTGGCTTAGCTAATAATATAGGTGATAAAAACTATGGCCCAACGATCATTTTAAAACATACTGCCGAGGAGTTTTTCTTTTTTACTTTGTATGGACATCTTTCAGAGAAAAGTCTCTTATTACATCATAAAGGGAAAAAAATAAAATCTGGCGATAAAATAGCTACTATCGGCAAGGAAAATGAAAACGGGAATTGGCCTCCTCATCTTCACTTTCAAATCATACTGGATATTTTTTCCTATGAATCAGATTTCCCGGGTGTATGTCATTATGATTTTAGAAGGGTTTATCAATCTATTTGTCCCGATCCAAACTTAATCCTAAAATTAACTCTTATAAAATCTTCCGAGATCGATCCCGATCTACTACTTTTAAAAAGGAAAAAATCACTTGGAAAAAACCTTAGCCTCTCTTATAAAAAACCGCTTCTTATCCCCAGAGCTTATAGGCAATATTTGTATGATCACACCGGAAGAAAATATTTAGATACAGTGAATAACGTGGCACATTGCGGCCATCAACACCCTGCGATAATAGAAGCTGCCAACAGGCAAATGAAGCTCCTGAATACGAATACGCGATATATTTATCCTCAATTAATTGAACTGGCCGAAAAACTAAAATCTAATTTAGATTCTTCATTAGAGGTAGTTTATTTTACTAATTCCGGCTCTGAAGCAAATGAATTAGCAGTGCGCATGGCCAGGAATTTTACCCAGAGAAATAATATGTTGGTATACGAGCATGGCTACCATGGGAATACTTCTACATTGGTAAATTTAAGTTCATATAAATTTGATGGCAAAGGCGGAAAAGGAGCACCCGAAACTACACACAAACTGCCCATGCCTGATCTTTACAGAGGGAAATTTGCAAATGAGTCAGACCCTGATACCACCTTCTTTCAAAATGCAAAGTCTATAATAGAAAGTTTAATAAATCAAAATAATAAGCCTGTTGCTTTTTTAGCCGAATACATTTTGAGTTGTGGCGGCCAGGTAGTATCCCCCGCAAACTATTTCAAACTGCTAATATTGTATCTACAAGAAAATGGGATTGTCTATATAGCCGATGAAGTGCAAACAGGAATAGGTCGCACGGGGAAATTCTGTTCATATGAATACGCCGGTGTGATTCCTGACATAGTCACTTTCGGTAAGCCTTTAGGTAATGGTCATCCTATTGGAGCAGTCGTTTGTACGAATGAAATAGCTAATGCGTTCAATAATGGAATGGAATACTTCAATACTTTTGGTGGTAATGCGGTTAGTTGCGTAATTGGAAAATCTGTTTTGGATATCGTGGAAAAAGAAAATTACCAGGATCATGCAACTAGCATAGAAAAATATTTTTTTACTGAATTTAATAATCTAAAGAAAACTTTCCCTATAATTTCAGACTGTCGAGGACTAGGAATGTTTTTAGGTTTTGAATGTTCTCTGGATGCAAATAAAATACCCGCAACTAAACAAGCAAAATACCTGGTCAATCGAATGAAAGAATACGGTATCCTAATGAGTACCGATGGCCCGGATGATAATGTGGTAAAAATAAAACCTCCCATGGTCTTCGATAAGAATAATGTCGATGAGATTTTGGATCGATTGAATATTATATTAAAATCTAATTTTCTAAAAGTATAAATTCATTTAGTTAATTTTACTAATATCACAAAAACCAATCAACTCATGAAACCAATTTACGCTTTATTAGTAGGTATCGACAACTACCCTGCCCCACTGCCAAAACTTGGCGGCTCAGTAAAAGATGTTCAAAAAATAAAAACCTACCTCGAAAAAACCTTTAGTGATCGGCCTTTGCATATAAAGACTTTACTGAATGAAGAAGCTACCTATGAAAATCTGATTCAATATTTCAGAGAGCATCTTGGTCAGGCTAAAGAAAGTGATGTGGCTTGGTTTCATTATAGCGGGCATGGCTCGCGGCAATTAGCTTCCAAAGAATTTCAAGAACTTAATTCTGGGAAGAAAGATGAGACCTTAGTGTTAATTGATAGCAGACCCACAGGCAATGATCTTGCCGATAAAGAGTTGGGTGTATTGCTCAGCGAGATTAGTATGAACAAACCTCACCTGATGGTAACCCTGGATTGTTGCCACAGTGGTTCTGGTACACGAAGTGTTGATGAAGAATTTATCAAGAGATTATCCATCGACAGACCTGATGAAAGGCCTTTCGAATCTTATCTCCAGGGATATTTTAAAAATCGCGGCACTACCGATTCTCCTTCTGGAAATTATATTTTTTATGCCGCTTGTAATAGGTTTCAGAGTGCTAAAGAATCGTTTTCTGGTGGAGGACTTTTCACTGATAATTTTATAAATACATTATCCCAAAGCGGAAAAGATATTTCATATAATGATCTTTTAATAAAGCTGAGACAAGGTGTAGTAAAAATGAAATGGGATCAGGATCCACAGCTCGAAGTTATTGGTGATATTACAGGATACACTAAGTTTTTAGATGGATCACCGATGAAAGATGCTCCTAAATTTGCCATTGCAAAGTCAGATAATGATTGGGTGATGGAGGCTGGCCAGATATTTGGAATCAATGAGGATGTAAATCTAAGCATTATGGAAGATGGCGTTGACGCACCCATCGCCAAAGCAAAAGTGAAATATGCCAATGCACAAAATTCTGTTATCGATATTGAAGGCTCATTAGCCGATGGTAAAAAGTATTGGGCTGTTCCATTGAATCTTCCGGGAGCACCGTTCCAGGTAGCACTACAGGTAGATGAAAAATACCAACAGGAGTTTACTGATCAGGAAAAGCAATTTTTAAATGTAAGTTTCAATCTCACTCCAGATGGAAGTGAGCCTTTTGAAGTAAAACAAAACAATGATTTTTTTGAGTTCAATGATACTATAAAAAAGCAAACACTACTGAGATCAAAAGTAGGAGATAAAGCTTCAATGGATGAATTGGTGCGCAAAGTAAATCATGTAGCTTCATGGACCAGGACTTTCAATCTTCAAAATAATAAAACCAATTTAAATCCCGGAAGCTGCACCATAAATCTTGAGTTGGAAATGACTCCAGGAAATATTCAAAAATACGAGCCCGGCCAGGAAATAAAATTTAAATATGATGGAAGCAGGGTTCCTTTCAAGCTTTGGATCCAAAACAATTTTACTCAACCCCTAAATTTTGCATTGGTATATTTATCAGATCATTATGGGGCATTTCAAAGAAAAAATGAGCCCCTGGAAAAATCGGAGCAACCTACTCTATTTTATGGAGGGACAACAGATGATGTATTCTACTTACCGGACGGGCTTTCCACATCTACTGACTGCTTTTTGATTATTATAAGCACAGAAAGGACAGATGATTTCCAACTCTCCTTAGAAGAAATTGAATTTGCAGATATTAAAGCTAATTTTAGAGCAATACCTGGAATGAGTCAACCTACAAAAGTCAAAGGCGAATGGTTTACAGCTCGTTATGTAATCACCCTCGAAAGGTCAGGTATGAGCATTTCCTGAAATAAGAAAAATGGATTACTTTAAATTTTGATAAATTTGAATGAAGCAAATTTATCAATTAATGAGCCCATATCGCTAATTTCACCTGGGGTTCCAACTTAAAAACCAGCAGACCATTGACCTTCAAACCAGTCATATTTCTTGCATTTGCTAATGAAAAAGTAGATAATGCTCTATTTCTAAGAAAATTATCCCTGGAAACTTCCGGGATTAGACATGCGCTATCTGAAGCAGAGCGCAGTGGTCTATGTGAGCTGGTCATTCGCACATCTGCCACAGTGGCTGATATTTTAGATGTATTCCAGGACCCTTTGATGGGCAACAGAATTTCTATATTTCATTACGGAGGGCACGCCAATGGATTCTCATTATTATTGGAATCCGAAGATGGCAAATCCAATATGGCAACAAATAAAGAAGGGTTAGTACCTTATCTCGCCAGGCAGGAAAATCTAAAATTGGTCTTCTTAAATGGATGTTCATCTAAGGAGCAGGCAAATGATTTATTAAAAGCTGGGATCTCAGCAGTGATTGGTACTACTTCCGAAATAAATGATGATACTGCCACACAATTAGCTACAAGATTCTATAGCAGTTTGGGAGATGGCTCAGGGATTGATAAAGCATGGGCTGATGCAACGGATGAAGTGAAAATAAAGGTAAGCACAGAGAATACCCGATCCTTGTTTTGGGAGGGCAAGCAAGAAATTAGTGCTGATCGATTCCCCTGGGTGATTCAATACAAAGCTGGATCTGATATTATAAAAGATTGGAATCTTCCTGACATTTCTGGTAATCCGCTCTATGGTCTACCAGCAATACCCCAGATATATAATTTACCTGAATCCCCATTTCTCTACCTCAATAGATATGAGCGCAGACATGCGGAAATCTATTTTGGTAGATCTTATGCTATTCGTGCTTTGTTTGCCTCCATTAATGATGCAACTGCGCCACCCATAATTTTGCTTTATGGCCAGTCTGGAGTTGGAAAATCCAGCTTATTAGAAGCAGGATTACAGCCCAGGCTCGAAGTCTCTCATGAAGTATTTTATCTCAGGAGAAATGCCTGGGTTGGATTGAGCGCTACTTTATATAATGCTTTATTAAAAAAATGTGGATTCGCCACAAAATTTAATGTTTTTGATCATAAACCAGCCAATAATTCCTCTCTGTTAATAGAAGGGCTTCAAAGTATAGCTGAGAAAATAAATGATGAACTCAAGCCTGATATTCACCAATTAATCAATAAGATCCAACAGAGTGAAACATCGGAAACTATTCCAGCTACAAACGAAGAACAGCCGCCAGCATCCACCGCAGAGGCATGGCAATATGCTGAGAAAAAATTCAACAAACCAGTCTTAGTAATTCTGGATCAGATAGAAGAAGCATACACCCGACCCAATGAGAAGATTCAAAATGAAATGAATCTATTATTTATTGATTTGAAAGCACTTTTTGGCAATCCTTCACTGGCTCCAAAAGGGAAAATAATTCTTAGTTTTAGAAAGGAATATCATCCCGAAATAGACGAGTACTGCAAAAACTATGAATTACCCAGGAACAAAACATTCATTGATCATATTAATAAAAAAGATATAATCAATGTTTTTAATGGTTTTAAAGAAACTCCACGGGTAAAATCACGCTATAATTTATCAGTGGAAGATGGACTTCCAGAAATAATATCAGCAGATTTATCAACAGATGCTGAGGCGCCTATAGCACCCATGCTACAAATACTATTGACTAAAATGTGGCTCAAAGCCATTGATGCAAACAATGGTGCTCCGGTATTTACACATAAGCTTTATTATGCCTTAAAGGAAGAAGGGCTTGCCATGGACGAGTTTCTCCAAAATCAGCTCATTGAACTGAGAAAGAAATTGCCAGATCATTTTCGCACAGGCTTTGTATTAGAGCTGCTTACTTTTTATTGTACTCCGAATAGTACTTCAGCGGCAAGAACAGAACAACAATTGCTGGATAATTTCGTATTAGCCATGCCAGAGGCCAGTACCATAAGACAAGCTTGTACCGATCTATTCCTTATAACAGAACTGGGTGGTGAAGAAAAATCCTCTATGCTTGCACATGATACATTAGCCAAAGCAGTGATAAAAGCACAGATGAACTCAACCCTACCGATCCAACAGGCTAAGCGAATACTGATTTCGCGCACAGAAGCTATTCGGGCTGGCTCCAATGTCTCTACACTTGATCCCTGGGAATTGAAACTTTTGGATGAGATTCAGGCATACCTTCCACCTTTTACTGATGAAATAAAAAACCTGATATCTATTAGTAGAAAAGAAATTGAGAAAAAGGAGCGAGATAAAAAATTATTAAATTATGCAAAAACCGGAATCTTTTTAATTACCATAATAGGTTCTTTTTTTATAGGATATTATTACGTTCAAGCAAAGGCAAATGCAAAAAAATCCTATATAAATCATATGGCTGCAGCTTCTGCAATGAGTCTTTCCAGGGATCCTACACTTTCATTGAGCCAGGCATCGGAGGGAATAAAAATAGACGGAGAAAATTCCTCAGCAGAAATAAAAAGATCTTTCACCCATGCCTATTACAATAGTATTCAATTTCACAATTTATGGTATGAAGAACTATTTCATTCTGATCTCAATTATTCTAACATAATCTATAATGATCAATCAAAAAGAATGATCCCTTTCATGGAATCTGACTCTTTAGAAATCTTTGATTATAATGGCCATATTGTCGGGGGTATTGCAGTAGTAGATGATCTAGCTATTCTGGCTAGTCAATCAGAGTTCTCTTTTTTGCAAAAAATAAAATGGAGCCATGATGGTCGTACCATAATTGCTATGCATAGCGATGGAAGAATACAGTTCCATCAAGCCGATGGAAAGCTGAAAAAAGTTATTGGTGCTCCCGATCAGTATTTTAGTTTTGATGTATCACCCGCACAAAACGAAGTGATAGCTCTATCCGGTTCAATGAATAATGCTGATAGCAAATATCAAATTGAGTTCTATAATATGGATGGGACTATGATATCTTCTATTTCATCTGATGAATTTACTAATGGTATTAGCTACTCCAGCGATGGAAATAATATTATAATCACTCATAAAGACTATGCCAATTTCAATATTTCAAATGTGAGTGACGATCCTATCATTTCTTCCAGGTTCGAATTACTTAATAAAAATGGAAAAATTATGAAGCAATTTGATGCTAAGGGAGAAATAAATTACGTGATTAATTCTCCCTTGGGCAATTTTTATTGTGCTGCGTTGGAAAATAGTTCATTGGTTTTATTTAATAAAGAAGGTAAACTAATCAACAAGATAATACCCATGGCACCCTTGTCTTTAATTGGCAGGGAAAGCAATGAACAGCCAGAGATTATAAGTCTAAACTTCAGTCCAAATGATAGTTTTTTATTGGTTTGTTTTCACAATAAGGTAGCTCAGATGTACAATACCTATAAAACGGGACAACCCATAAATTTTAAACATAACAACCTGGTTACGTTTGCAAAATTCTCTGACGATGGCTCAAGGATAATGACTGGATCATCTGACAATACTGCAGCTATATGGGATTTAACTGGTAAAGAATTATTTAGATTACTGGGACACCAGAATGATGTCACTATGGGATTTTTTTGCAATGACGATGATAAGATAATTACTACTTCTCTCGATGGCACTATAAAGGCCTGGTACTTTGCTAATAAATCCAATATCGAATTAATTGGTCATAAAGGGCCAGTGAATTATATTGATCTGGATTCCACTAACAAATATCTGGTATCTGCCGGCTATGATCATACTCTGCGACTTTGGGATTTAAATACTCAAAAAGAAGTGGATAAAGTAGATTTAGGCATCCAGGGTGTGCGTTATACCACATTTATCAGTAAAAATGAAGTGCTGGGTATCGGCAACCAAAATCAAGCATTTCTATATACATTATTTGACCATCACTTAAAATATTTTATTGGACATAGGGATCAAATTGAATGGGCAGACGCAATCGGAGAAACAATTATTACAGCATCTAAGGATGGCAGTATTCGATTTTGGGACAAGACTAGTCCGAATCCAAAATCGAAAATAATAAATGTAAAAAGAGGAGAATTATTATCCTTAGACATTTCGGCAGTTGATAGTATTGTTGCAGTGGGCACCTCTACTGGTGATATCTTCTTATATAATAACCAGGGTGATTCTTTAAAAGAACTTTCTGAACATCATGATAAAGTGCTTTACCTTGATATTTCTAATAATGGAAAATATATGGTATCAGCGTCTGCTGACGGTACTGCAATTATTTGGGATATGCTTACTAAATCACAACTCGCAAGACTTGAACGTATTGCTTGTGCACCATATAATGATTGCAAAGTGACATCAGCCAATTTTTCCTATGATGGCAACCATGTTATTACCATATCCTCTGACAGAACGATACGATTATGGGATCTTTCTGGCAAATTAATGTCAAGTATGTCCGGTCATACGGATGAAATTACAGATGCGTTTTTTGCCCCTAATGATAAATCCATTTATTCCTATTCCGCGGACAAAACACTCCGGCTTTGGGATCTGAATGGGAAGGAAATCACATCCTATCCTGGCCATACAGATAAAATAAATTGTGCCACCATGGAAAATTCATTAAATAAAATTTACACCGCTTCCGATGATGGAACTATTCGTATTTGGTATACTCCAGAAGGCCTTTACAAATGGTTGCTTAAATCAAATAATACTATTCATTCAAATACAAAATCTCAATAACTATGGCAGACAATACTACTATACAATGGAATGGTAAAAACCTGGAAGATTTCAGAATGATCATGGATCCTCCGGCAGATACAGCCGTTCGATCGCTTTATGAGTCCATTCAATTCCAAAAAGACAGGAATGAATTGAGAGCTATGGCTCAAAATGATAACTTCGTACCCGGTGATCTTCCCAGTGATTTGAGAATATTTGTTGAAAAAGAATTGGCAAAAAAATTTACTGACGAAGACATTGCTAAGTTTGAAATGACCCGGGATCTATGGCGTGAAAATGGTGTACAATTTATTTTTATTTTATTCTTCAGAGCCCTTCCGTACACCTATATGGCCGAAAAGCCCGCTAATGTTTTGCGACTTACCAAATTGCTGGAAGACCAGCCCTTACGAAGAGTCTTTGAAACAGCTCAGTTCGTGTTTGATGTGATGGATAAAGATTGGTGGCATCCTGAAAATCGAGGAATATTGACGGCCTTGAAAATACGCATAATGCATGCTGCTATGCGCTACAATTTATTAAACAATCCGGAAGGTGAGGCCTGGAACAAAGCAGCCTGGGGGATGCCTATTAGCCAGGAAGACTTATTAGCCACCAATCAATGCTTTTCACTGGAGTTTTTCAAAGGATTGAAAATGCTGGGACAGCCTTTTTCAGCGGAGCAACAGGAGGCTTGGTTTCACACCTGGAAATGTATTGGAAGTATCATGGGCGTACAGGATGAATTACTTTGTAACACAGTAGATGAAGCCTGGGATTTACAATTAAAAGTATACGAACATTTATTTGTAGATATAAATCATGCGTCCGGTATAGCCCTGGCCAAAGCTTTAGTTGAAGCTATTTCCACTTTTTTGATAAGTACCAAGTTTACACTGCTCTTGATGCGTAAGATGATCAAGGACGAAAATTACCCCAATCTGTTTTTTGAAGTATTAGGGCCATCTTTTGGTGAGGCATATCCGGGATTATTCAGAAAGTCCAGAGGTTTAGATGGAGAAGATGCGGACATAGAGCAATCTATAAATGAAGACTTCTATGCAGAATTAAAAGATTACAAAGAAAAAGTAAATCAGTACCGCAACGACGAAAAAGCAACTGATCCCATTACAAGAGGAGGCGATGCCCCCAAAAATTTGGTCGATTACCAACTGGATGTATTTGATGAGGTTCTAAAGGAATTAGATCCCACCAATCCAAATACCAGAGGCTTCGTGGACGATATAGTAAATAAGGCTGTTAGCAGTATAGGAGGGGTAATAGTGGGAATATTGTCAAAATATTTTCGATTAGGCAAACAATCCGGATTTCGAATTCCTGTTGACCTTAAAGAACATTGGGCACTATAATTGTAGTAATTCCAAATTAAGCTATGTCCGAAGTGCTTATACAAAATGTGACCGATCATCAAAAAAGTGTAATATCCTATTATGATAATACCTGGCTGGATTATAGAGCCTTATGGATGAACAAAAAGGATCGGGCTATTCATTTTGGGTATTACGATACTTTTAGCGAAACACATACAGAATCATTAAATAAGTTGAACTCTATAATGTGTCAAAAAGCCGGGATCACCTCATCTTCAAAAGTACTGGATGCTGGTTGTGGCCAGGGAGGTAGTGCCTTGTGGATGGCAGAAAATATAAATGTACAGGTAACTGGAATTACATTGGTTCCACACCAGGTTGAAATTGCCACTCGTGAAGCCAGGAAAAGAGGTCTGGCTGACAAGGTAAAATTTTATCAAAAAGATTATACCGTTACTGGATTTGAATCCAACTCTTTCGATATAGTATGGGCTTGTGAAAGTCTTTGCCATGCGCTGGATAAATATTCATTTTACCAGGAAGCATTTAGAATACTGAAGCCTGGTGGGAAGATTATCATTGCGGAATACATTAGAGCATCACGAGAAACTTCACCCGAAAATGAAGCCATACTCCATCATTGGTGTAAAGGTTGGTCGATGCCAGATCTGGGTACATGGGAAGAGCATTCAAATAAAATGACGGTTGCCGGTTTCCAAAATATTAGTGAGGAAAATATTACAGCAAATGTAAAACCTTCGTTGAATAGACTTTACAAAATGTCTGTCAGATATCTAACCTTGGGAAAACTGTTATATTTTCTAAAAATAAGAAATTCAGTTAAGCATGGAAATCATTTAGCCTCATTAAGTCAATATGAAGCACTTACAAAAAAACTTTGGTATTATTGCCTTTATTCTGCGGAAAAACCAATATCCATAAAATGATCGAAAATGGCTTATATATTCCTGAAGGGTTCAAGGCCCTGGCCAGTATCTACAAAGATGAAGGTCATGAAATTATTAAAGCTAAAAACATAACTACCGATGAGGATGTCATTTTAAAAATCAGCAGACCTGGAAATAATGACATTCTTAAAATTTCAAAATTAAGTCACGAATATCATACGCTTAAAAGACTGAATCACTCAGGCGTTGTCAAGGTATTCTCTATTTTTTCAAAACAGAAAGCTATTTGTATTGTAGAAGAATATGTGGAAGGTGAATCACTAAAAGCAAGAATATTTAAAAAACCATTTTCGCTACCTGAGTTTTTTGATATTGCTATTCAGTTGGCCGATATATTATCTTATGTTCATTCTAACGGTATAGTACATAAAGATGTAAACTCAAACAACATCCTCATCTCCAGTGAAAATAAAATAAAGTTAATTGATTTCGGGATCAGCACAAATTTTATGAATGAAGAGCATGAAATGCTGATACCTGATAAAATTGAAGGTACGCTTACCTATATATCTCCTGAACAAACTGGTCGAACAAGCTACTCTATCACACCCAGTAGCGATTTATATTCATTAGGAATTGTTTTCTTCGAAATGATCACTGGCAAACCGCCATTTGACTCAGCTGATCCATTGGAAGTTATCCATTTTCACTTGTCGCGGACTCCTGCCTCTTTACGAAAATTAATACCCGGATTACCAGGAGGAATTGAAACTTTAATTTCTGATCTTACAGCAAAAATACCCGATGACAGGTACCAAAGTTCTTCTGGCTTAAAATATGATCTTGAAATATTAAAAGAAAATATTGCCTCGGGATCTCCTACTACCTATTTTACAACCAAAACTAATGATAAAGCTGGAAAATTCCGAAAGACTCAGCGGTTATATGGGAGAGAAACCGAAATAAGTAAATTGCTGGAGTGTTATCAAAATCTCCACCTTACAAGCTCTATGTTGGTATTAGTATCGGGCTATTCCGGGGTAGGAAAATCAGCTGTAATAAAACAAATACAGAGGCCTGTTACTGAAAAAAATGGATTATTCATCGCTGGTAAATTTGATCAATTCAAACGCAATATCCCCTACTTCGCTTTCATTGAAGCCTTTGATTCCCAAATAAAAAATATTCTTTCCCAATCCGAAGACAAGATTAGAGAATGGAAAGAATTTTTTACCCATACTTTGGGTGCCAATGTGGTTTTGATCAATGAAGTGATACCTGGCCTTGAATATATTGTAGGGAAGCAGACTCCATCCGAAAAGCTACCTCCGGCGGAGCAAGAGTATAGATTTAGGCTGGCATTATTAGATTTCATTTATTGTTTCACTTCTAAAAATCACCCCCTTGTTATTTCATTAGATGACTTACAATGGGCAGATGTGCCTTCACTCAACTTAATAGAGCGAATCCTTACCTTTAAAAGGTCAGGTGAAATTCTGATCGTTGGAGCTTACAGAAATAATGAAGTAAGTGAAGCTCATCCATTAAAAATCACCATTCATCAATTAGAAGGAGAAAATATTCCGGTACTTGATATTGAATTAATGGCACTGGATGAGGACACTACTATAAATATAGTGGCAGATTCATTTGGAATGCCCCTGGTTTCCGCTAAGGAACTAGGAAAATTAGTTTTTGACAAAACAAAAGGCAATCCATTTTTTATTAATAGATTTCTACAATCCTTATATGAGAATAAACTAATTTACCTGGATACTAAAGGAGAATGGATTTGGGATCAGGAGACTATTCAAAGCCAGGCCTATACAGATAATGTAATTGATTTAATGGCAAAGGAGCTCAAATCCCTGCCAGATAATACCCGGGAAGCATTAAAATATGCAGCTGTACTGGGTAATTCATTCAATATAGGTACTATGGCCTTGGTCATGGGTAAAAGTCAGAATGAAGTTTTTCAGGCGTTGCAACCTGCCCTTAACACCGGTTATTTGCTTACCATTGACCTGAAGTATAGGACATTCTCCTTATTCAATGAAGGCTTTAGCGATAATTTTGCTTCTGATTCGAATAAGCTGAGTATCAATTTTAAGTTTTTACATGATCGCGTACAACAAGCAGCATATTCCATGATACCGGCTGAAGATCGCAATATTGTGCACCTTCAGACAGCAAGGATGTTGTATGCTCATACAGAACCAGAAAAACTCAATGATATCCTTTTTGACATTACAAGTCATTTTACACATTGCCAGTTTTTAGTCACAGATGAGCAAGAAAAAAAAACAATTGCTTCTCTTTTTCTCAAAGCCGGACAAAAAGCTAAAGATTCGACATCATATGATGTTGCTTTAAAATATTTAACAGAAGCTAATGAATTATTGCCTGAAAACAAATGGCAACAAGAATACAAGCTCACCTTTGATATTTACTCTGAACTTAGTGAAAGTGAATCATTAAACGGCAACCATCTTGAAGCTGAAAAATTATTTGAGCAAATGCTTCAATATGCTCGAACGAATTTGGAAAAATTAAAGATCTATTATATTCATTCAGCATTATATCTCAAAATAGGAAATACACAAAGATCTTTATCATTGGGTAAGGAGGCTATGAAATTGTATAATATTCGATTTCCTGAAAGCCCTTCTGCGATCAAAACAAAAGCCTCTTATGAAGTAGCCAAATATCTGCTATTATTTTCTACCCAATACAGAAACAAAGAAAAGCTGTACAACCTAAAAGAATGTACAGATCCTGAAATTATTGCCATCAATCAATTTTTGATTGATATAGCTACCAGCGCATACCAGGTAGATCAAAACTTAATGGTAATCGTGGTATTGCGCATCATTCAAAATTATTTAAACTATGGCTTTACAGATGCGTCCGGTTGGGGCTTTTCAGGATTTTCTGTCGTTGTTTATTCCGGCATTGGCCTTTCTGAACGAGGATTTGCCCTTTGGGACATTACTAAAAAACTGCATCACCGCACCAAAGGAGCCGTTATTAAGACCAAACTAGACTATACTGTAAATGCTTTTTATTCTCAATGGAAGTACCCACTTACTCAAAATCTTAAGGACATCACAAATAATGTGAAGGCCTGTTTGATGAATGGAGATCCAAATTTTGCGGGTTATAGCATCGCTTTATATTTCTGGAAACAGGTAGCATCTGGTTTAAAACTGAGCAATACTATTCAAAGCGTTCAAGAATACTTTGAATATATGCAAAATAACAAGCTTGAATCCGGCTTAAATTTTATTACTCCTTCACTGCAGTATGCCAAAACAATGAACGGCATAACAAATACTATAGGTGATTGGAATAGTTTTGATTTTCAGGAAGAAAAATTTATTGGTAAACTGAATGAAATCGGGAATAAGTCGAATATAGCTTTCTATTACAATTTTAAATTACCCCTTTATTTCTTTTTCAATAAGCTAAAAGATGGTCTTGTCTGGGCTGATAATGGAGATGCAGAGCAAATCTATATACTCGGGCATTATTTATTAGCAGAATGGTATTTTTATTACAGTCTTATTATATCCTCCTCTTACAATGCATTTTCTCCTTTGGAAAAAAAGAAATATAGTAAAATATTAAATCGAAACTTAAAGTGGTTTAGACATTGGTATAAAGGCTGTAAGGAAAATTTTGAACAACAATTATTCATTTTGCAAGCCGAGGAATTGGTAATGAAAGGCCGGTTGAATGATTCGATAGGAATGTATGAAAAAGCAATAGAATCGGCAACAAAACATGGCTTTACTCAAATGGCAGCCATTGCCAATGAAAGGGCCTCCCTTCAGTTAAGTAAATTAGGTATACTAAAACAAAGTAATTACTATCTTCATGAAGCTTATTACTTATATGATCAATGGACCGCATACGGAAAGTGTAAGCAATTGGCCAACCTGCGGCCAGATTTATTTAATGATCAAACCATTCAAATATCAGGCAATACCCGTACCAACCTTTCTATTGCTGCTTTAGACTATGGATCTCTGATAAAAGCATCCCACAATATATCAAGTACCATTAAACTGGATGAGCTCATTCAAAGATTGATGAATGTATTGCTCGAAAATGCTGGCGCACAAAAGGGCGTATTAATCATTCCAAAAGACTCAGAATTAATTATAGTAGCTGAGGGAAAATCTGGACCTGGAAATATTACAAGTAACATTTCAATCCCGGTGCAGACGAGTGATGCTATTCCAAAATCACTGATCAATTACTGTTGGCGAACTCAAGAATCAAAGTCTATAGCAAATGCTACAAATGATGAAACCTTTGGGAAGGATCCCTATGTAAAAGAAAACCAAATCAAATCAATTATATGTATGCCCTTGTCTAATAAAGGTACTAAAGTGGGGCTCATCTATTTAGAAAATCGATTACTCGAGGGAGTATTCACTCCCAACAAGCAAGAAGTACTCAATATGCTTGCTGGTCAAATCGGCATTTCCATTGACAACTCACTCATGTATGAAAATCTTGAAATGAAGGTTAATGAGCGCACCCGAGATCTCGAAAAACAAAAACTCATAGCTGAGGCTCAGACTAAGGAAGCTATTCAACAAAGGCAATTAGCAGACGAAGAGAGAAAAAAATCAGATACCCTATTACTCAATATATTACCCGATGAAGTTGCCCGGGAATTAAAAATAAACGGTGAGTCTCAAGCCAGACTTTTTGATGCAGTAACCGTTCTTTTTACAGATTTTGTCAATTTTACTTCCGTCTGTGAAGTGCTCACACCTGCCCAATTAGTAGACGAATTAAATAAGTGTTTTGCTGCATTTGATGCCATAGTAGATAGTTATGGTTTGGAAAAAATTAAAACCATAGGTGATGCCTACCTCGCAGTAAGCGGACTTCCTAAAAAAAGAAGCGATCATGCTATCAGTGCCAGCCTGGCCGCAAAAGAAATATTAGCTTGGGTAAATGATCCTATAAATAAATGTGCCTTTAAAATCAGGCTTGGTCTTAATAGCGGATCAGTAATAGCTGGAATAGTGGGTGTAAGAAAATATGTGTATGATATATGGGGTGATACTGTAAATACCGCTTCCAGAATGGAATCCTCTTCTTTTCCTGGAAAAATAAATATTTCAGAAAGCACCTATCAATTAATCAAACAGGACCTTTCCTGTGAGTACCGGGGTAAGATAGAAGCAAAGAATAAGGGATATATAAATATGTATTTCCTGGATTAGTTTACCTTAAGGTAAATTTCAGCTTGCCATGTAGTAACCTTTTTTTATCAATCTATGCTAAAATCTTCCTGGACACATGTGAATTCATACTCATTGAATAAAACGGGGTTTAGCTAAAATCTAAGATCTGATTTTGATTAGAACAAATAATACATTTTTTAATACAATAGCTTATTTAATTTATTTATTGTATTCCATTTTCAGTTTAAGCATACTGTTTATTGTCAAGTATCCTTATCTTAGACATTGAATAAAACCTTTATAAAGAATGGATACGTTCAATATTAATCGACGAGCATTCATCAAGAACTCTTCTGCCACTTTAGCCGTTTCAGCATTTGGACTTAGGGGGCTTGATCTTATCAACCCCGCAAAGCCTTATCGGGTAGCTTTGATAGGGACCGGATGGTATGGCAAAAGTGACCTCTTCAGGCTCATACAAGTCGCACCAGTAGAGGTGATAGCCTTATGCGATGTGGATAAAAATATATTGTCTGAGGCTGCCAAAATGGTCACAGAAAGAATCCCCAATGCTTCACCAAAATTGTATGGAGACTATAGAAAAATGCTCAAGGAAAATGCACTTGATATCGTACTAATAGGCACCCCTGATCATTGGCACTCTTTGCAAATGATAGCTGCAGTAAAAGCCGGAGCACATGTATATGTCCAAAAGCCCATCAGTGTAGATGTAATGGAAGGTGAGGCCATGGTGGCTGCAGCCAGGAAATATAAACGAGTGGTTCAAGTCGGGACCCAGCGTAAGAGCACACCTCACTTGATAGATGCAAAAAAACAAATCGTAGATACTGGTCTTTTAGGGAAAGTAGCTCATGTAGAAATGTGTTGCTATTTTCCTATGCGCAATACCAGTAATCCACCATTGGAAAAAGTGCCGGACTTTTTAGATTATGAAATGTGGACCGGGCCTGCACCATTAAGGCCCTATGATGGTATTCCCCATATCAGATGGTGGAGAGCATTTAAAGAATATGGCAATGGCATTACAGGTGATATGTGCGTACATATGTTAGATACTGTACGTTGGATGCTTAAGCTGGGATGGCCCAATAGAATTAGTTCTACAGGAGGCATATTTGTTCAAAAAGATGCTAAGTCAAATATCTCTGATACTCAATCAGCAGTATTTGAGTACCCTGAACTTGATTGCATCTGGCAGCACAGAAGCTGGGGAACCCCTAATAATCCAGACTATCCATGGTCTTTTACTTTATATGGCGATAAAGGGACTCTTTGGGCAAGTACCATGCGGGCTGATTTCACTCCAGTGAACAAAGATGAAAAATCGATTCATTTCGATTGTTTGTTTGAAAAAGAAAAATATCCTGAAGACAATACGGAACCTCGAATAGAGCTGAATGCAGCTCCCGCTACCAGATTGCATATGCTCAATTTCCTGGATGCCGTAGAAAAGTCTTCCCGTCCGGTTGCTGACATTGAGGAAGGTCACATCTCCACCGCGAGCTGTATCCTTGCCAATATGTCAATGGAACTTGGAAGACCATTGAGTTATGATCCCATTAAAAAAATAGTAAAAAATGATCCTGTAGCTACTAAAAGATTGAACAGAGCTTATCGGAAACCATGGATACATCCTGATTTCCGAACAGTGTAACTCATGTTTCATTATGTTTCTTTTATTGTATAGATTTCTGCTATTAAATGCATTCAATCGTTGGTTGAAGTATTATTGTAATAGTCTGATATATTTTCTTCTTTTAACCTTGGTTCTAAATGCTTGCAATTTTAACAAGGCAAATGGAAACGATCCTTCTCCTGCTAATTCTCCAAAAGAGGAGAAATCCACATTCCAACTCGATGATGGATTAGAAATTCAACTCGTAGCTTCAGAGCCTATGATACAGGATCCAGTAGTAAGTATATTTGATGAAGCCGGAAGGCTTTGGGTGGTTGAAATGCGAGGATTTATGAATGATGTAAAAGGTACAGGAGAAAATTTAAAGACAGGCAGAGTCTCTATCCTGGAAGATACTGATGGTGATGGTATAATGGATAAATCTCATGTTTATATAGACAGCTTGGTAATGCCTCGTTCATTGGCGATTATCAAAGGAGGTGCATTATTAGCTGAAAATAAATCTTTATGGCTTACAGAAGACCTCGATGGAGATCTGGTTGCTGACAGAAAGACGCTATTAGATTCTTCCTATGCTAAAAATGGTTTACCAGAGCATTCCGACAATGGATTATGGCGGAATATTGATAACTGGTACTATAATGCTAAATCAGTATTCAGATATAAGCTTGTAAATGAAAAATGGATTCGTGATTCTACTGAATTCAGAGGACAATGGGGAATTTCCAATGATAATGAAGGAAGGTTGATCTATAATTACAATTGGTCACAAATTCATGGAGATCTGGTACCTCCAAATTATCTTTCAAGAAATAAAAATCACAAGCCGACAGTTGGTATCGACTATGGCTACACACTGGAAAGGAGAATTTATCCGATACGCCCAACACCTGCTGTAAATCGCGGATACATTCCGGGTACGTTGGATTCATCTGGAAGAATATTGGAATTCACAGCAGCTTGCTCTCCCTTCTATTATAGAGAACAAACTTTACCCAAAGACTATTATGGAAATGTATTTGTCTGCGAGCCCTCTGGAAATTTGATAAAAAGGAATATGGTAGAAAAAAACGGCTTACTGGTATCAGCTCATGATCCACACCCCGGCAAAGAATTTCTTGCTTCTACTGATGAAAGATTCCGACCTGTGTACATAAGTACTGGACCTGATGGTGCATTGTATGTTACTGATATGTATCGTGGACTGATCCAGCATGGAGCTTATATAACTCCATATCTAAAAGGCCAAACCATCAATCGCAATTTAGAATTACCTGTGCACTGTGGTCGCATTTGGCGCATTACTCCCAAAGGATGGAAAAACAAAAAATTCCAATCGCTGGAAACTGCTTCTTCCGATGAATTGGTTAATAAATTAAGCAATGAAAATGGCTGGATAAGAGATATAGCACAGCGGCTTATGGTTGAAAAAAATGATTTATCAATAAAGGATAGTTTAAATTCATTAATCTTTCATAGCAGTAATCCATGGGGACGACTACAAGCACTGTGGACGCTTGAAGGCTTACATATCCTTGACCCAGACTTACTGTTTAAATTAATTCATGACCCTGTTCCAGTAATAAAAAATGCTTCTATCAGGCTATTGGAGTCGTTAGCTCAAAACGATACATTAATAAGAGCGAAATATTCTAAAGAACTAATGACTTTAGATGCCAGTGCCCCTGAAACTGCCCTTCAAATATCGCTTTCCGTTGCTGCTTTAAATTCCCCCGCTAAAATCATTATTGCAAAAAGTATAATTACTAAATTTTCCGGGAATAGTCTGATTCGGGATGCCCTAATGAGTAGTCTCCAAAATGATGAATATCAATTATTAATTAAATTATTAGAATCAGAAGATTGGAAAAAAAATTCCCCTGAAAATGAAATCTTCATTGAATTACTGGCAAGTGCCATTATGAAAAATGGAAAGCCTGCTGAAATCACTTATCTTTTCAAATGGCTTGGAAAAAATTCACCTTGGAATACAACTATACTAAATGGAATTATTACTTCAGATATTTCAAATCCGGTTAAACTTCCATCTGCTCCAGGTTTTATCTTACGAAATGATTTAAAATTGGATCCTGCAAAATTAGCTATGCTGAAAAACAAATTTGAATGGCCAGGACATCGGGTAGATAATTCAAATAAAAATCCAGGCTCTGCTTTGAGTGGCACCGATTTAAAATCCTGGTCATCAGGAAGACAATTATTTCTAAGTTCATGCGCTGGTTGTCATGGTAATGATGGTAAAGGAGTACCCAGATTTGGGCCCTCATTGGTTGCTTCTGAGTGGGTAATAGGAGACAAAAAAAGATTAGCACTACTCCTGTTACATGGCATGGAGGGGCCTATAATGGTTAATAATAAGTTGTATGATGCACCTGAAATTCTACCGGTAATGCCCTCCCACTCTACTTTGGGTGATGATGATATTGCAGACATACTTACTTATATCAGAAATGAATGGACTAATAGTGCAGGACCAATGGAAAGAAGAACAGTGGGTATGACCCGGGTATTGACACAAGGCCGGGTAATGCCCTGGACAGAGAAAGAACTCAACAAATTTATAGCGGATACGATTGACCCTAAGCTTCCGTCCAATACTGGAAATTCTGTTAAATAAAAAATTATGAAAAGACGAATCTTTATTAAAGAATCCTCCATGGCTTTAGCTATTATACCTTCATTAAACTTCTTTGAGGAGATGCACAAAACAAAAATGGGCATAGTGGTTCATTCTTATGCCAATCGGTGGAATGCTAAGGAGAGTAGTACAAAATATCCAGCTTTTACCAATGCCATGGAGCTATTAGAACATTGCCATAGTATCCATGCCGGAGGTATACAGACTATTGTAAATGATTGGAGTACAGATTTTAGTAAGTCTATCAGATCAAAAAGTGATCAATTCCATATGTTTGTGGAAGGATCTGTTGCATTGCCTAAAACTGAAGATGATGTTTCTGAGTTTGAAAATAACATCATCCAGGCAAAGACCGCAGGAATTGATATAGTTAGATCTGTAACATTAGGCACCCGTCGCTATGAGACCTTTAAAAAAAGAAAAGATTTTGATGATTTTAAATCACGAGCCAGCCAATCCATTCAACTCGCTGAGCCTATAGTTAAAAAGCATAAAATAAAATTAGCCATAGAAAATCACAAAGATTTTTTATCAGATGAATTAGTAGTTGAAATAAACAGTATCGGAAGCGAATGGGTAGGAGTAACCTTAGACTTTGGGAACAATATGGCACTTCTCGAAGATCCCCAAAAAGTAATCGAAACACTGGCACCTTATGCATTTACTACCCATGTGAAAGACATGGGGGTTGCTCCATACAGTGATGGATTTTACCTCGCTGAAGTGCCTCTGGGAAAAGGAGTATGTGATATTAAGAAAATGGTGGAAGAGTGCAAAAAATATAATCCGAATATACGATTCAACCTGGAGATGATTACACGAGATCCACTTGAGATTCCCTGTAAAAAAGAAGATTATTGGGCTACTTTCGGGCCAATGGATGAAACCAGGCTTAACCAAATGCTTTCTCTGGTAAAGAAAAATGATAATATAAACTTGCAAAAAATATCGATATTAAGTTTTGAAGGAAAACTCGAGGCTGAGGAAAAAAATAATCTGGCTTCCCTCAACTATAGTAGAAAAAGACTTGGCCTTAGATAAAAATAAAAAGTAATACATCTAAAATGACTCTAAAAAAATTACCCGGTTTAAAGCAATTTGATCTTTCCGGCAAGACTGCCATAGTCACAGGAGGATCTAAAGGAATAGGATATGCAATGGCTGCAGGGTTAGCCTCTGCGGGATGTAATATTGTGGTTGTATCTAGAAATGAAGAAGAAGGAAACAGGGCATCAAAGGAATTTACTGAAGATTATAATATAAAATCAATTTCTATCTCCGCAGATGTTACGAATCAAGATCAAATGAATGAAATGGTTTCACAGACAATCAAAGATTTTGGTACTATAAATATTGTCATCAACAGTGCTGGTATTAATATCCGGGGAGCAATAGATGAATTGACGGAAAACGACTTTAATCAAGTAATGGATATCAACGTAAAGGGCACCTGGCTATGCAATCGGGCCGTTGTTCCATACATGAAAAAAAATGGAGGGGGCAGCATTATTAATATTGCCAGTACTCTGGGACTGGTAGGTCTTAGCAATCGCACTCCTTATGCTTCCAGTAAAGGTGCCATAGTACAAATGACGCGGGCCTTAGGTCTTGAATTGGCACCCTTTAATATCAATGTAAATGCTATTTGTCCTGGACCATTTTTGACTGAAATGAATTTGCCAATTTCACAAGGGGTTGATGGCAAAAAATTCGTTGAATCAGTTACAGCCATAGGTAGATGGGGTGAATTAAAAGAAATTCAGGGTGCTGCTATTTTTTTAGCTAGTGAAGCGGCAAGTTATATGATCGGTTCCCTGATCACCGTAGACGGAGGATGGACAGCTAAATGATAAGATATTATTTGAGTTAATGAAGCTCAATCTTAAGTAAGGGTTCATTTTTAAGTAAAAATTTTTATTTTTTAGCCATTGGAAATAAATTTAAATCCAGTTTCTGGTATTGTCGCATATGGTAGACTATTTTACTAAAAATGAATGTCTTTAGATAAATTCTAAAAAAGTAAATTTGCAATTATTCATCAGGGTGTTTAGCTCAGTTGGTTTAGAGCGCTACTTTGACAGAGTAGAGGTCACTGGTTCGAGCCCAGTAATACCCACTTTTAATCTGAGTTAATTTTACCATATTGTATCAAGAGATTCTTTCATACTGCGAAAATCATGGTGTAAAACTGGTGGTGGTTACTAAGATGAGATCCCTACCTGAAGTAGATCATATTTATGGTCTTGGTCAGCGGGATTTTGCTGAGAATCGGGTGCAGAGTTTATTAGAAAAATATGAAGCCTTACCGAAGGACATTGATTGGCACTTAATTGGTAGCTTACAAACCAATAAAGTAAAATACATAGCCCCTTTTATAAAATTAATTCATTCTTTAGATGATACTAAACTCTGGACTGAAATTGACAAGCAGGCAAATAAATGTAACCGGACCATTTCTTGTCTTCTACAAATAAAGATTGCACAAGAAGAATCGAAGAGTGGATTTGATTGGGACAAGCTCCTGCTCTACTTAAATCAGAATGAATGGAAAAAATACCCGAATGTAAATATCATTGGGGTAATGGGTATGGCCACGCTGACCGATGATCATGAAATTATACAAGAAGAATTTAATAGACTGAAAGACTATTTTGATACTTTAAAAGCTCGGTTTTTTAATTTTAAAAGTTTTGAAATAATTTCAATGGGAATGTCTGGAGATTATAAACTAGCTATAGAAGCTGGCTCTACTATGGTTAGAATTGGAAGTGCTATTTTTGAGCTTTGATTATTTGTAATAACCAGTATTTAATGTTCATGGGTTATAAACATAAAAAAAGCCAATCCGAATTTCTCCAGATTGGCTTATAAAATATCCTTAAACTTATTATTTCTTATCGTTCACTTCTTCAAATTCTACATCCTGGACATTATCTGCGCCATTTGAAGAACCTTCAGCATTGCCAGCATTATTTTCTTCTGTACCAGAACCTGCTGCTGCATCACCCTGGGGAGTGTCCTGTTGTGCTTTATACATTTCCTGACTTGCAGCCTGCCAGGCGGTATTAAGTCCTTCAGTGGCTTTATCTATTCTGTCGATGTCTTTAGATGCATGCGCCTCTTTTAAAGTAGACAATGCAGATTCGATACCGGATTTATTGCCTGGTGATAATTTGTCACCATATTCTTTCAACTGTTTTTCAGTCTGGAAAATCAAAGCATCGGCTGTATTCAATTTTTCTACAGATTCTTTTGCTTTTTTATCTGCATCTGCATTGACCTCCGCTTCTCGTTTCATCCGTTCTATTTCATCTTTTGAAAGACCGGTAGATGCCTCAATTCGGATCTTCTGTTCTTTTCCAGTGCCTTTATCTTTAGCAGAAACATGTAATATACCATTCGCATCTATATCGAATGTTACTTCAATTTGAGGAACTCCTCTAGGGGCTGGAGGAATACCGTCCAGGATAAATCTACCAACTGCTCTATTGTCTTTAGCCATGGATCTTTCTCCTTGAAGAATATGTATTTCCACAGAAGGTTGATTATCGGCGGCAGTGGAGTACACTTTTGATTTCTTACTTGGAATAGTAGTGTTTCCCTCGATAACCACATCATATACACCGCCCATAGTTTCAATACCCATGGATAAAGGAGTCACATCTAATAATAAAACATCCTTTACATCACCAGTTAATACTCCGCCCTGAATAGAAGCACCTAAAGCTACCACTTCGTCAGGATTCACACTTTTATTCGGCTTCTTACCAAAGAAATCTTCAACAGCTTGTTGAATTCTAGGTATTCGAGTGCTACCCCCTACCAGGATAACTTCATCTATATCACTTTTAGTAAGTCCTGCATCTTTCAATGCCTGCTCACAAGGTTTTATTGATCGTTGAACCAAATGATCCACCAATTGCTCAAATTTAGCCCGAGTTAACTTCACATCTAAGTGTTTGGGCACACCATCAACAGCGGTCACATAGGGTAAAGTAATGGAAGTTTCTGCAGAAGATGATAATTCTATTTTGGCTCGTTCTGCTGCATCTTTCAATCTTTGTAATGCCATTGGATCCTTTCTCAAATCTATGTTTTCCTGCATCTTGAACTGCTCTGCCAGCCAATCGATGATCACACCATCAAAATCATCCCCACCAAGATGGGTATCACCATTGGTAGATTTTACTTCGAAAACACCATCCCCCAGGTCCAGTATAGAAATATCAAAAGTACCACCACCTAAGTCATACACGGCGATGGTCATGTCCTTGTGCTTTTTATCCATACCGTACGCAAGTGCTGCAGCAGTTGGTTCGTTGATTATCCTTTTCACAGTAAGCCCGGCAATCTCACCTGCTTCTTTAGTTGCTTGCCTTTGTGAGTCATTGAAATAAGCGGGTACAGTGATAACAGCTTCAGTCACTTCATGACCCAAAAAGTCTTCAGCCGTTTTCTTCATTTTCTGAAGAATTATAGCTGACACTTCCTGCGGTGTGTAGTTTCTACCATCAATTACTATTTTTACCGTATCGTTATCTCCTTTACTTACTTTATAAGGCACGCGCTTCATTTCATCACCGACTTCTGCAAATCGACGACCCATAAATCGCTTTACTGAATACACAGTCCTCGTAGGATTTGTGATTGCCTGGCGCTTAGCCGGATCCCCGACTTTGCGTTCACCATTATCCATAAACCCTACTATAGATGGTGTAGTTCTTCTGCCTTCGTCATTGGCTATGACAGTAGGTTCACCACCTTCTATTACTGATACACAAGAATTTGTAGTACCAAGGTCAATTCCAATTATTTTTCCCATTTTATTTAGTTCTTTTATTGTTACATTATATTCTTATCAATTGATATGCCAAGGGGGATTTTTGACAAAATGGTTGAGTTATTACGAATTTACAATTCTGTTTGGCAGGAAAAATATAATGAAACTGACAGAATGTCGGTAGTTATTTGAACATCTTTCAATACATACAAGATCATTCTCACTTCCATTTAAGCCCTTCAAGATTGAAAATCATAGCTACGACCTAAATTGGTTTTTAATCCAGTGGTGCGTCATTTACTTCACTAAATCACTCATTCCCTTCACCAGGCTCCTGTACACCCCAAAACTATCCTCCTTAAAATATACATTTGGGTTAGAGGAACTGTGCACGATAAATGGCTTAAGTGTATCTCCTGAATCATAGATTTTGAGATCTATATTGTTCATCCCTGTTGTGATCTGGGCTGAATGTGATGATGTGGTGGGCTGGTAATCATCCAGGATATCAGATCCTTGTAGATTTTGCAAACTATTAAGATAGTTTTTGATGGCATTAGTATCGCTCAATGGTTTTTGATCGAGTAGATATCCATCTAATGACTTCGTGATTTCATGAATATTGGCACCTGAGATCAAGCTAAGTCTTTGTACATCTCCTGCATCGAATTTTGCAATGGTTTTATCTCTAAATGCGGTGAAAGCCTGGTTAAATGTCATGCTCTGAAATCCGTCCGTCGCATACACTTTATCATCCCCAGCTTTTCTCACATACGAAATCATGCTTTGAGCTTGCGCATTGAATCCAAACTTCCCCACCACAAAATCCGCTACTTTTTTTGACCCATTGTATACTTCTACTTTGCTCCCTTTACCATCTTCTATTTCATAATCTTTTAGCTTTTCTTTTGATTGCGAAGCAATGGATTTTACATTAACAGATCGCAAATCATTTAAAAGACTACTTACAACGGAGAATTCGGCAGGCACTTTCTTATTTTCATGAGTGGCTGTCCAGGTTCCATTCATTTTTTCCAAAATAGTTTCCACCTGGTTATCAGCCGCGGAATGCAAAACTATTTTTGAAATCGCAGCGGTATCGAGTTTTACAAATTCTGTTTCAAAAGACCTATCTTTTTTTGAATTGAATAATTGAGAAAGCAAATAAATCGCACCGAGCGCCAATAGTATATAAAGTAGTTTTTTATTTGTCATTTTGTTCTATTTGATGTTTGAAAGTAAAATTTGCAAATCATAATGGCCAAAATTCACAATTCATAATTCATAATTCACAATTCACAATTCATAATACATAATTCATAATCCATCTACACGTATTTCTCCTGCATCCTCCTCATCCTGATAGCTTTGGTCCTTTGTGATCTGATAAAACCATAAATTATCACGAGTAGAATCGGAATCAAAAAATTGGCATATTTAAATATCGACCTGGTTGCGTCATCGACTTCTTTAATGGGGTGTGTAGTAGCACCTTTCGTTCGCAATTCCATTAAGCCAGATTCATCGCTTAAATAATCTACACTATTCACCAAAAGATTTACATTATCAGGCGCAAGTCCTCTATTCTCCTGCGAATTAACAGCAAAATCACCATCCCCGAAAAGCACCATTTTCCAACCATTTGTACCTGATTTTTCGATCAACCCACCCATGGAAATATTGTGCTTCGGAAAATCATTTTGCGTCCATTGTCTTTGAATGTCAAACATGGCGGGTACAGGCAATGTATTTGATTTGTCAGAGCTATTCACTAATGAAGTATAGTGAAGTGAACTATCTTTTACCGTTACACTACTGGCGAATGGAAAAATTACCTGCTCTATTCCTTTGGTGATCGGATTGGAGCTAAAATCCGCAGCCAGGGGCAAGTACGGAAATTTCACTGGTGTCTGCATGGTAAAGAATCCTTGCTGTTGTTGCACCGTCACTTGGCCACAACGAGAATCGATCACTAAATCATTATTCAGTGTGATGCCTTTAAATCGCAACCATTCCTGCATTCCTGTACTGATCACACTAGCCATAGCATTTTGAAGATTACCATCGACGGCATTGATAGCTGCAACCAATTTCCCGCCCCTCGCGAGGAATTGATCCAGGTTTTGAAAAGCAATGGGGGATATTGTATCCTTAGGCCGCACAAACAACACAGTTTGGTATTTGGTGTCAATAGCATTGTTCAAATCAATGGGTTCTACACTATATAATGCAACCAAGGCCTGACTTACCTGGGCCAATTCTTGTTGGGTAGCAGCACCAAATCCTTGCACCAAACCTATGGCGGGCTTATTGACTTTACTTATTTTTTTGATGGCGGTAGTAAGATCGTATTCCATTGAAGCTCCAGGCTGAATAAATGGTAAGATCTCCGTACGGTCTGCCATTTTTAAAACAGCTCCGAGGTAAGCTCTTTGTTGTTTTGACTGGTCTTTCTCCCGTACATCTATGAGAATCGGTCGGATCCCCGCTTGCTGAGCGGTTTTTTCAGTTTCTTCATTCTCATTGGGATTGATGAATTCATAATTGATTTTGCCACCACTTCGATTACTATATTCTACCAGCAGATCTTTAAAGTCTGTTCTTACTTTTGCAATGTTAGCAGGAAGATCTTTAGAAAAATAGGATGTAATGGTAATGGGATCTTCCAGGTCTTTGATAATATTTTTAGTGGATTTGCTCAATGTGTACTCTTTGCTACGGGTGAGATCGAGCCTGATAAAATACCTTCTGGAGATCAAATTGATCAAAAGTAAAATCCCTGAAACGAGCGCTATAGTTGACAAATTTTTCTTAATCATGATTCGAGGAGGATTTAGCGTTTAGAAATAAAATATTCGGACAAGAACAATCCCAGTCCGGTGATGGAAAGAAAATAAATCAAATCTTTACTGTCCAATACTCCACGGGAAATAGAATCATAATGATTGGTCAAACTCAGCGTCTGAAATAATTCGCTGAGGTAGCCGGATGTACCGGAAGCCAAAAAATCAAATAACAAATGGAAGAATATACCGATCAGTAATGCTAATAAAAATGCCACTATCTGATTATTAGTAATGCTGCTGGCAAATAAACCTATGGCTATATAAGCGGCTGACATCAATAACAAACCGAGATAACCCGTGATAGTAGCCCCATGATCCATTTTACCGAGCCAGGCCACGCTAAAATAATAAGGCAATGTAAATAGCAAGGCAACTCCTACGAGCATCAGGCAGCCTAAAAACTTACCAAGCACTACTTGCCTGTCAGTCACATTTTTTGTGAGCAACATCTCAATAGTACCTGTCTTTTTTTCTTCAGCCACCATTTTCATAGTAAGCGCCGGAATAAAAAAGAAAAGTGTCCATCTGGCCACAGAAAAGAAAACATCAAGGTCAGCCTCCCGGCGCATAAAAATATCACTTCCCTGTATCCATGTAAAAAATCCACTAAAACCTAGAAAGGCGGCTAATAAAATATATGCCACCAGTGAGTCGAAAAATGATCCAAATTCTTTTTTGGCAATTACCAATACTTTATCCATATCGTTAGTCTAATCGTTTTTGAAAAAATTAATTCATGGTAAGATCTCTGAAAATATCTTCCAGTTTTGTTTCGAAAGGAATGAACTCGGTGATCATCCAATTTTTTGAAACACATGTATTCCATATCTCCCGGGTCGCTGGCAAATTGGGTTTGCTCACCACGGAAAACTTTTTCTTCGTGGCGTCCAGGATCTCTACACTCTGTACGGAAGCTAATTGTCTCAATTGATCCAATGCATCCTGAGTATTTACTTCATCTGAAAATCTGATATGATGAATCTCCTGACCCTGTGCTTGTTGTCTCAACGTACTGGCAGTGCCGTCAGCTACTATTTTCCCTTTATTTATAATCAGAATCCGATCGCAGGTAGCTTCCACCTCGGGTAAAATATGCGTGCTGAATAATACGGTTTTATGTCGCCCAAGGTTTTTTATCAATTCACGAATCTCTATGATTTGATTAGGATCCAGGCCTGTTGTCGGTTCATCCAAAATTAATATCTCTGGATCATGGATCATAGCTTGGGCAAGGCCCACCCTTTGCCTGTATCCTTTGGAGAGTTCGGAGATCTGTTTGTGTTTCTCTACATCAAGGCCACATATTTTTACCATTTCCCGCACCCGGTCATTAATTCTTTCCTTTGGAAGGCCCTGCAATGCAGCCACATATTCTAAGTAATCAATGACTGGCATTTCAGAATACAGGGGGTTGCTTTCCGGTAAATAACCAATATTTTTCTTTAGGGAATGGTCTTTTAAAGATTGGCCACCTATCAAAATGTCTCCCTTTTCAATTTCAAGATATTGGGCGATCATTTTCATAGTTGTCGTCTTCCCGGCTCCGTTAGGACCAAGAAAACCAAGTATTTCTCCTGGTTTCACTTCAAAATTGATATTGTCTACCGCTTTTTGTGGTCCGTAGGACTTAGAAAGGTTTTGGACTTTTATATCCATATATTCCGTTTTAATTGAATCGCAAAATTAGAAAAAAACAAATGGCATTATGCCATAGGCAAGGTTATAAATATTTGTTAAAGTATTTATAACTTGGATTGTAATAAGAGTCTAAGCATATGAAAACCTATTTGATCAAGTTCCCAATGCAAGATTTATCACAAAAATAAATAGATCCATTTTTCAATATTACCACGCGCAAATCATCAATCTTAGCGGTATCGATTTGTTTGACAATTCACTTTTTTCAATTCCGGAAATCAAATACACCATATTTCAAATGGGAAGAAAGACTTTTCCAGGCAGATTTATCTGGTATTCCCGTACAACCATTTTTTCTGATACTTTCCAGCAATAGCTATTGGTATTCATCTTGCGTAAATACGATGGTCGAATATAAGCTAGCAATCTTACCAGCAAATGATCTGCCAGATGGAGCTAATATAAATGCAGGAATCAAATTGCTATTCCACAATCTCCCTCGTTACTAAATTTACAATCGATGCCCCAATTTGAGAATCTAAATTCTTATACATAGATTATTAGCTGTGAGATAGTTCCCACTCTGAATGAAAGATTCCAGCTTGATCCAGCCGTTCGTAAGTATGCGCACCGAAATAATCCCGTTGGGCCTGGATAAGATTTGAAGGTAAGCGCCCTGTAGTATATGAAGTGATGTATTGATAGGCAGCACTGATGGCTGGAGATGAAATATTTACCTCCAGGCAAATTTTTAAAAATATTTTTATTACATCAATTCTATCACTGATTTCGTGTACAAAATGCGGAGATGCAATAGGATTCATCAGGTTTGGTTCTTCCTGGTATGCCTGCTGGAAATGATTTAATAAAGCTGATCGTATGATGCATCCACCTTTCCATACTTCAAGCACATGAGCTATATGTACTTCATAAGTGTATTTATTAGACGCCACCTGTAATAAATGCAAACCCTGAGCATAGCAAAGGATAAACCCCAGGTATAATACTTCTTTACACACGTGCTTTATATTTTCAAGATCAACTTCTAAATCGTGTACATGAGTCTGATATTCGCCAGCGAGTTTTACTCTTTCCTCCTTAAATGAAGAAATATAACGCATACTCACTGCGCTATCAATGATGGTAATAGGGACTAATAAATCCAGGGCCGACTGGCTTGTCCACATTCCGGTACCTTTTTGACCGGCTTTGTCTAAAATCATATCTACCAGTCTATTATTGGTGAGTTCGTCTTCTTTGAGAAATACATCAGCTGTAATTTCTACCAGATAACCTTGTAAATGGGAAGCGTTGCATTCCACAAAAAAATCATGCAGTTGATCATTTGACATTCCGGCTGCTTTCAAGAGACCGTACACTTCACTAATCATTTGCATCATAGCATATTCAATGCCATTATGTACCATTTTAGTGTAATGCCCAGCTGCGCCATTGCCAATGAATTGAACGCAGGCTTTACCATCTGCCTGGGCGGCTATTTTTTCAAGAATAGGTCGCATTACTTCATAACTTTCCTTATTGCTGCCCGGCATCATACTGGGGCCATATCGGGCACCTTTTTCACCACCACTAACACCCATACCCATAAAATGAACACCCATAACCTGGAGATCAGCATACCTCCTGTCCGTATCGGTAAAATGCGAATTGCCTCCATCGATAAGAATATCATCTTTTGTTAATAGGGGTTTTAGATCTGAGATCACATAATCTACTATTTTACCTGCTGGTACTAATAAAATAATCTTTCTCGGCAATTCAAGATTCTCCATAAATTCCCCGATCGATGATGCCACTGTTACCTTACGATTATTTTCATCTGATAACCTTTTTTGTTGAGCGGTATCTTTATCATAACCGCAAACAGATATGTCATGATCAGCCATATTGAGTACCAGGTTGCGTCCCATAGTACCAAGACCTATCATCCCTACCATAGCTTTCGTCATACAGCTTAATTATTTTTCGGTAAGATAAGTTTAATAAAAAAATTGTTTTGGATAAAAAAATAATTAGGGCTGATTGTTTACCTCATTTCCAGGAAGTATGGAGGTGATCACTCCAACGCCTAATATTACTAAAATCATGATTAAAGCGAAGCCACTGGGGATGGTGTACCAATGATTGATGAGCATTTTAATGCCAATAAATAATAGAATTATAATAAGTGCATTTTTGAGGTGTGCAAATTTTTCCATCATTCCAAGTAATAAAAAATATAAACTTCTCAAACCCAATATCGCGAATATATTACTTGTAAAAATGATAAACTCATCATGCGTAATAGCGAAAATGGCAGGAATGGAATCGAAGGCGAATATTACATCTACCACATTTACCACTAAAAATGTAAGAAACAATGGAGTCGCATGCCATTTGTTTGATTCCTTTGTAAAAAAATGATCTTCTTTGAAAAACGGAACTATCGGAAGCCATTTTCTAAGCCATTTGACCATAGGCATGGCCTCGATATCCATCTCTTCCTCTCCACTTTTCCACATACGGTATGCAGAATAAATAATAATGAAAGCAAAGACATATTCTATCCAATGAAACCTGTTCACCAGCGCTACACCACCAAAAATCATCAGACCTCTTAAAACTAAAGCTATGATAATTCCCCAAAACAAAACTCTATGCTGGGAAGCTAAAGGCACACTGAAATATTTAAATATTAATGCAAACACAAATAAATTATCAACACTTAATGAGAGTTCTACCAGGTACCCCGAAATGTATTGGACAAAGGCATGAGTACCGGATTTGGCTTTTCCAATCTCCAGCCCGATGCTAAACCAATGAAATTCATATGCAAAGTATACAAAGACTCCAAATAGAACCCCGATGGTAACCCAAATAATACTATTTCGTATTGCTTCTTTCGTAGTAAGTACTTGATCTTTATTCAGCACCCCTAGATCAATCGCCAAAAAACCCACCAGAATAAAACCAAATACAAACCAAATAGCCATGTATGTAAAAATAGAATTTTAATTTTTTAATTCTTAGTCCACCTGATTCTCAGAGAATTACCTACTACTACCAGGTCACTAAAAGCCATAAACGCTGCCCCCCACATAGGACTTAGGTATCCCATAGCCGCTAATGGAATGGCAATAATATTATATGAAAATGCCCAGCCTAGATTTTGTTTTATAGTACTAAGTGTTTGCCTGGCGACGGTGATGGCTTTAGCTAATGTATCCAGATTGTCATTGAGTAAAACTACCTGGCTTGATTGTACAGCAGCATGACTGGCTTCTGAAAATGAAATCCCCAGATCAGCTCTGGATAGAGCTACCGCATCATTTATTCCATCTCCTACCATTACGGTTACGCCTGTTGCTTTTATAGGATCTACCATTTTAGCTTTTTGATCAGGCATTACCCTCCCTTGCCAATCCAATATTTGAAGTTGAGTAGCCACTTGCTTTACCCGCTCCATATCATCACCTGAAATCAGGTATGGCTTTATATTTTCCCTGCGCAGGAAACGTACAAACTTATCAGCATCAGGCTTAATACCATCTTCAATATAAAGCGTTGCTTTTCTATCTCCATTCTTCTCGACAATAATATTTCCTGTCTCTAAGGACCAATTTATCTTCCATTCATTTTTATCACGATCTATACCGGTAATTCCTAAGCCTTTATTTTCAGTTACTACAAATTCATTTTGCGTTTTGGATACCTTGCCTAATGTTGCCATAATGGATTTAGCAATCGGATGTGAGGACTTAGATTCAATGGTATAAATGGCTTGATTCGTTTGTTCTATTGACATCTGATCTTGATCCCGGGTATATTCTATTTTTATATGAGGCACTGTAATCGTGCCTGTCTTATCCAATATGATATTTTTGATATTCCCTAATATCTCCAGCGTGGAAGCACCTTTTATAAGTACTCCATTTTTCATAGCTTTTCCCAGTCCTACCATGATGGCAGTAGGTGTTGCTAATCCCATGGCACAAGGACAAGAGATCACCAATACGGCTATGGACCTCAGGAAAGAATGCGACAAATCAATATCAAAGCCGAAATAATTAACCAGGAATGTAATCACACTAATAGCTAAAATAGAAGGAACAAAAATGGCACTGATTTTATCTGCCAGCGTTTGGATTGGCGCCTTATGATGACTAGCCTCCTTCACCAAAGCTATTATTCTACCCAATACTGTTTCATGCCCGATAGACTGCACCTGCATAGTGAAATTGCCAGATAAAACCTGGCTTGCTCCAATGACCTGGTCTCCGGTTTTCTTTTTGATGGCTTTGCTTTCTCCGCTTACCCAACCTTCATCTAATAGACCTTCTCCAGCTATTATTTTACCATCCAAAGGAACAGCATCACCCTCCGCCACAATCAAAAGATCCCCTTTACTGATTTCGTTTATTGGGATCTTTACTACTGTACCAGATGGCATTTGCATCTTACCATACTCTACTGCCAGTTTTTTCAATGCATCGATAGCTGAAGTGGTTTGCTGAACCGCCTTGTGCTCCAAATATTTACCCAATAAAACTAAGGTGAGTATACTTGCAGCAGTTTCAAAAAATATCATTTCCGGATTACCCATCGCCCAACCTATGATGCTATATACCAGCGCTGCTATGGCTCCCAGGCAAATAGTCACATCCATATTGGGCATACCTGCCAGACTAGATTTAAAAGCGCCTGGAAGATAGGTCCATAGCCCTATTCCCACCGCTGGGAGGCACAACACAAATTGTATTAACGGACTGTGCAACCAAATAAACCAGGAAGGGAAAATATGATGAAAGATTAATGGGAGTGTACATATCAAAGCAATGATCAATTTTGTTCGCAAAGGCATAGACCAGGTAGCTTTCATCCCAGGTCTATTCATCACTTTATAACCAAGATCATCGATACCTTTAATAATACGCTCTACATCAAGGTTTTTAAAAGGCTTGAATTCTACTTCGCCGTCAACAAAATTAATATGTATATTTTGTAATTGATTTTTCTTTAAATACTTCTCTATAGTTTGCGCGCAGCCATTACAGGTCATCCCATCCACTTTAAGCTGTATCAAATCTGATTGATCTTCCATAATTATTTAGAACAAATCGCCAGATACAAAAGTTAGTGGAAATGACTTTTAATTGTCAAAATCAAAGTGGGAAGGAGCTTTAATAAGTATTAAAATTCACTTACATTTGCAATCGGTTTTTGACCATTATGGTGAATGTAGCTCAGTTGGTTAGAGCACTAGATTGTGGTTCTAGGGGTCGCGGGTTCAAATCCCGTCTTTCACCCAAGCAAGTAAAGCTCTTATTGAATAGATAAGGGCTTTTTTATTGATTATCAATTTGTTATCTTGCTTTTACTATTTTAAAAACACCTTGTTTCTCTCCTGATTGAAGCCTTAATATATATATACCTGCAACGCATTCATCGAGGTTTATTCTCATTTGTTTGGTGGTTATAATGGATCTTTTTCGAAGGATGGTTTGACCTGACAAGTCAGTTATTTCCCATGAAAATGGTTTGTTTATTAACTGATCGCTCCATTCCAGATAACATGCCGCTGTAACTGGGTTGGGGAATATTTTCACATCATTTACTATTTCATTTTTTATCGACACTGTTTTCAGGACTGCCTGAACTGGAATACGCTCACTCATACATACCAGGTCTGGATAACCTAGTTGCCAATCGTAGAAATAATAATAATTAGCTGGACCCGCATTAGTTCCATAAATTGAAACCGGACCTGCAATCAATGGATAGGGAACGCTGCCTTCTGTGCGATACAATCTAGGTGATTTACCTCCAAAAATTTTCACAGATGTTTCATCATTAGTAGTAAGGGCGTAGGACTCACCTGGTGCAATTGAAAAATCAAGGTTAATCCTGGTCTCCCCTTTTTCAATTCTTATTAATTTACTAAACAATATGACACCTGAGGAATTTAGTAAAATAATTTCTCGACTGGCAGCTGTATCTGAATACACTTTTACAGATTTTAAAATAATTGGTTGGGTGACATCAAAAAATAATTTACCACTAAAATTGTCAGCATTAAACTTTGATGCACTATTAAAATCTTTTATGCCTCCACTAAATTGATTTTTTGACGAAGTTATAATTGATTGAACATAAAATGTAGTAGTCTTGAATATTGGAGGAGTCTGGTAACTGGGGCCTGAGGCTATTGGAGCTCCTCCTTGTCCCTCTGCAAACCAGAATATATTTGTACCCACAGCTCTGAGAATTGCTTTCAAAGCCAATACCACGGTATCATTTTTTACACTAATATTGGACACATTTATGGCTCGGATAAAAACTGTATCTGAGTTCGAAATACCACATTCATTGTTTGTTGTGGCAAAGTATTTACCTTCCTTATTGATTGAAATAGTATGGGCGGTATCACCTGTATTCCAAACAAGTTTATAGGGGGATTGAATATTTAATGAAGTCTGATCGTTACTGCAAATCAATGTATCACCTGCATTAATTTTATATCTTGTATTTGGATTATGTTGGATGGCTACCATATTGGAATGAACAATACATCCATTAATGTCAATTACTTTTACCTGGAAATTTCCAGTTTCTTTTATAATTATATCCCGCTCCGTAGAGCCATTAGTCCAAAGATACGTACCTGATAATGGAACATTAACTCTTACACTATCCCCTGTTTTACAAAGTACAGATAAGGCTGGATTTGGTTTTATTACCGGGTCAAAAGCAAAGCATTTATTTTTTTGAATCACCATAGTGCGATCTATAAACGGAGACTCGAATACTTCTTTCAAACCATCAGGCCATCGGATAACTATTGAATCTATTTTTGTAGAACTTCCAATGCCAAAATGCTGTGTCAATTCATGCTGGATACCATAACTGCTGCCTGATTGAATTTCTCTGATTTGTGGGGACCCATTTATATAAATTGATATTCTGGCTCCTATTCCTGCCCTGTTACCTGCACTACCTTCAAGCCTCACTTTAATAAAATGATTTTCATTCGTGGTATTATTCATCCAAATTGCATCAGACCTATGAGAAGCTTCATTGAACACTAAGGAATACGATGCATAGATATCTTGCTTTCCATCGTTATTGAGATCCCCGACAGCTATTGACTCCATTTGAAAAATGCCCAGTTCTTTACCATCAAGTAATTCAAACTTATTAGCACCCAGATTTCTATAGATTTGATGATTACTTCCCGAAATAATTAAATCAAGTTTTCCATCATTGTCAAAATCTACCCAGGCTGCCTGAACGCCGATCTGATTATACGTAATCCCACTGGCAGCTATTTGATTGGTAAAATGTCCGGTGCCATCATTGATCATGAGCTGGCATGGGGATAAATGATTGATTATAAATATATCCAGGTCACCATCATTATCGCAATCACCACTCACCGCCACCCAAGACTGGGCTCCACTCGCAAGTCCAATATCAGCCGCAATTTCAGAAAAGGTATTATTGCCATTGTTTTTAAAATACGTATTTATTCTTCTCGGATCTGTAGACAGACTAGCTCCGGCTTTACATTTTGCGATATATAAGTCTACATCACCATCATTGTCAAAATCATTCCAGGAACTGCCATAATTGCCTGAGTTATCGGAAGGGACGGCGGTAGTAAAATCTATCCAAGGCACAGGGCTATTCGTGATTTGTCCAAGTTTATTATTTGCCCAAATCTTATTTTTCGCCAGGTCATTACATACGAAATAATCCAGCCATCCATCCCGATTGATATCTACCAGGTTACCTGCCTGGGCATAAACAGTCTCAGATGAATCTAGCGTCTGTTTCAAATATTGCACATCCAAACCCACTACCTGACTATAGTAGATATAAGCTTTATTCTCATTTGCTGAAAATACCATATCGTTCCATCCATCTCCATTGACATCAGCTATAGCAACATTCCAAAACTCATATGGTGCAATTACTCCCAGTTTTTTTATTACAAACGGCTTTCCAGGTGACGACTGATAGGCAATACTCAATTCATTTGCTCTTTCCAATCTTATAATATCAGCCAGACCATCTGCATTCATATCAGCAATACCGATTACAGATCCACTAAAATGGTTAGCCGGAATTAAATCTGATGTGAGATTAGAAAATTTTATCTGGGCTTGGGCAGCATATGAAAGAAATAATATAACCCAGATTTTTGATTTCATTTTTTTCGTTTCTTTTTCCTTTTTTTACTAGCTTTTTTCGATTGCTTGATCATGCGCTTACCTTCTTTAGCGGTGATAAAAACATACCGGATAGATACTCCTTTGGAGCTGGAAAATGCATTAGATTTAGTGCTAATATATAAAATTGGAGTATAATCCCAACTCAAATTAATTTTGCCTATGGTGAATTCTATTCCTACCTGGAGCGGGATGCCGGTACTGGTTGACTTTGTCAGGCCCTGCTCACTGTTAAAATATTCCAATTTTCGCGTTAATCCCGCCCCATAAAACAAGTTAAAATTGCGGGTAATAATCGATTTATGCTGGTCATACAATAGTGTAACTCCCATATTAGATCTACCACTACTTTCGGAGAATAGAATCAGCTCACCAGTCGTTTTCTTTAATATTCTTTGTTTCAAACTCAGACCAAAATCAGAACCCATTCTGAGTCCGGCTGTGGTAAAGTATGTTTGCCCAGGCAAAATGTGTATACAAGTAAGTAATAAAATGCTAAGACAAAATTGTTTTGGATACATTATTGTAGAATTTTAGATCTTGACGAAGAATTAATGCAATTGCTCTCCATTTAACAGACTTTAATGTTATTTAGTATAAACAAAATTCAAATGAAAGCGAGAAACCGGGTCTTTCTTGCTAAGGAAGCTTTAAAATTTTATAAAAATGCTAAAACTGTTCACCAAATAGATTCCCCTTTCATTTTTCGTCTCGCAAACAAGCTTTTTTCTGATGAAAATCTTAACCCAAAGACTTTGTCTATTGAGAAATTAAGAAAAGAACTCATTCGCTCCAATCAAACATTTAACAGAACAGACTTTGGTAAAGGATCTTCCATCATGAAGAATTCCAATAAAATCAATTTGCTTGGAACATTTGTGAAAAACAGTAGCATTAGTCCATTTTATGGCAGGCTTATTCATCAGTTGGTAGCTTTTATCAGGCCTCAAACCATGCTGGAGTTTGGTACAGCAGCAGGCATTTCTACCGCCTATCTTGCCAGTGGAAATCCCGATTCTGCCATATATACATTAGAAGGTGATCCTTTCTTAGTCAACCTTGCGAAACAAAATTTCAAAGCCTTGGGGTTGGAAAATGTTTTGATTGTAGAAGGAGAATTCGAAACAGGACTGGCATCACCAGAACTAAATAAGTCTCCAGAACTTGTTTATATTGATGGTAATCACCATGCAGAAGCAGTAATTAAATACATCGAAATGATAAAGCCCACTTTGTCAAATTTAAAAGTGGTAATAATTGATGACATCAGGTGGTCGTCAGAAATGTTAGGGGCCTGGAATTCGCTTCTGCATGATTCAACCTGGAATGTAAGATTGGATCTGTTTAGATTGGGAATATTGATTTACAACACAGATATAAAATCTGATTTTTCTCTCCCACTAATCTCTAAAAAATTGAAGCCTTTTCATCTGGGGCTCTTCCGCTAATTCCTTATGTAACCAATTGATTTTCTGCTTCTTGATAAAGATTCGGTCTCGAGTTTGAAACACGTTACATCATCAAGTTCAATCACATCCGATGATGGAGCACCTTCAATTTTAGCATTCCTAAGGGTATGATTTTGAATAGCTTCCAATACGATAGATCTTACGGTACGTGCATTCCCAAAATACTTGTCTCGGTATTGATAAATAAACTTCAAATAATCCTGAACATGCTGAAAGGCTCCTTCGGAAAGGCTCATGTGCTGATCCTGCACCATTTTTTCAGCAATATTCATTAGCTCTTGCGGGGAATAATCTTCAAATCTCAACGTTTTATCAAACCTGGAAGCTAAGCCCGGGTTAGCTTTGATAAAATCATCCATATTGTCAGGGTAACCCGCAGCAAATACAAAAAACTCTCCCCGTTTATCCTCCATGCGCTTAAGCAATGTCTGTATCACTTCATGGCCATAATCCGTAGAATGAGATTTGAAAGAAATCAAAGAGTAAGCTTCATCTATAAATAATACTCCTCCAATAGCTTCATCAATTTTCTCTGCTGTTTTTATGGCTGATTGTCCCAAAAAACCGGCCACCAAACCTTGTCTATCAGTTTCCACCATATGTCCTTTTTCCAAAATACCTAATGCTTTATAGATCTTACTCAATATGCGGGCAACAGTGGTCTTGCCTGTTCCCGGATTGCCAATTAGCAGTGTATGTAAATAAAAATGTTGCAGCACTTCTCTGCCACTGCGCAGATAATATTTTACTATTTCTACCAATTCATGAATTTGCTTTTTGATATCATGCATACCGATGAGGCTATCCAATTCATGCAAAGCCACTATTAATAATTTTTCATCAATGGGCAGTGTTATTGATCTCTTATTCTTGATATCATCCAGTGGCTGAATATCATCTTCTCTAAGGGTAGAAAGCAACTCCATATCCGAGTCGTCTTTTAGGGTAATTCTGGATTGCATATATCGCATGCCCAAATTTATTTTTGCTTTCGTAAGCAAGTCATATACAAATCTTGCATTACCAAATGTTTGATTTCTATTTCTAAACGCTTCTATGATTAATTCCTGCAATTTAGATTTCGACTCTGTGTTCAGTTTCACTTCTTTTACATCACAGGCTTGCAAGGCTATTTCGGTCAATTCTTCCGGAGTATAATCAGAAAATTCATAAAATAATTTGAACCGGGATTTGAGGCCAGGATTACTGTCTAAAAAATATTTCATTTCCTTAGGGTATCCCGCGGCTATAACGGCTAAATCTCCAATACCATTTGACATTTCTTTTACCAGAATTTCTATTACCTCTCTTCCAAAATCTTTGCTGTCATCATTAGTACGGGCCAAAGCATAAGCTTCATCAATGAATAGTACTCCCCCACGGGCTTTTTCAATAGCATCTTTAACTTTTGGGGCCGTCTGACCAATATACTCGCCTACTAAATCCACTCTATCCACCTGGTGAACATGCCCTTTAGAAAGCAAACCCATTTTGTGATAAAGCATTCCCATCAACCCCGCTATAGTTGTCTTCCCCGTACCAGGGTTGCCTATAAATACAGAGTGAATATTTATTTCATCTTTTTCACTGTAACCCAACTGTTTACGTAGTTGCACAAATTGCAAATATTGAGCATGTTCCTTGACTTGCTTCTTTATTTTTGCTAAGCCCACGAATCCATTCAACTGTGTCATCAATTCATCAAAGGTTGTTTCAGGACTAGCATTTTCCTGTAAATATCCCGGAATGGGCTGATTAGGCAAATAAACCTGAATAGCTCCCGGCTCGGCCATGTCTTTAAATTCAACAGTGGTAGCCGCAATAATATGATCCAAAAAGACCACTTCTAGCAATAATTTTCCCTTTCTCCAAAGCCCTTTGGCAGGCATGCCACAAGAGGCAGAAAACACTACATGTTCATCGTCCTTTTTAATGCTTTGCATTTTGGATACCTGGGCTTTAAGTTCATGCAATTCATTGTAAAATCGAAAGAATAGTTCACAGTGCCATTGACTGGAGAGATTATTGTTTTTAATTTCCAAGTCAACATGTATCATCCTGGACTCCTGCACGGAAAAAGCTTTCAGGTATATCCTGTCATCAGGATTAGTATCTTCCTCATTTCCTTCATATAGTCTCAAAGAAGTAATATCAAAAAAAGGGTTTTGAATTTTTGTAATGGGCTCACCAGCATCTTCTAAATAAAAATACTTCGTCGCCAATTTTTCAGTTCCCAACCATGCTTCCCAATAATAAGTACCTTTTTTCCAAAATGAACCTTCTTTTTTATTACCCCAACCTTCCTGGATAATTACCACTGACTCAAACTTATTAATTTGCTTATTTATGGCGAGATGACACAACTCGTGCTTGACCGAATTTAAAGAAAAGCATTTCAAAACAATACTTGCATCCCACACTTCGGTATCAAAATATTTATTGTAAAAAGAAAGTTCTACATATACAAATGCAGTGCTGTGACGGTCAAACACCTGCCGATATTTATACTTTTGATCAGCCAGCCACTCATTGGAGCTATAAATTTTCAGCTCCTTAAATTTGTACTTACTTTCCGATATGGGTGCTATTGTTTCTTCCATTTAATTATCAAGTTCAGATTTTTTTTTGAATTCAGTAGAAAAAAATGCATTCTTATAAAACTAAATAATGATTTTCATAGTTATGCCACCGAATGGTTAATTTCGCACTCTAATGTCAACTATAATTTTCAAATTTGAAGACCCTGCCCTAGACACCAAAACTGTAGAGACTAAGGCAAAAGGATATAGCATACTTGAGCTTACCGAAGATCATGATATTCATTTAAATCATAATTGTGGAGGTGTTTGCGCTTGCAGCACTTGCCATATCTATGTTGAAAATGGTGAGGACTACCTGGAAGAAATCTCTGATAAAGAAGAAGATTTCATCGATCGCGCCCGAAACCCAAAACTAGAATCAAGACTGGCCTGTCAATGTATTATTTTGGATGAAGATGCTTCCATTCAGGTTACCATTCCTGATCAAAATACTATAATTGGCCACGAACATTAATAAATATCAACCTAATACGGATAACATGTCATTTAAAAATATAGAAGAATTGCCTATTTACTGGAAAGACCATGAAGACATTGCCATGAAGCTGTATGAACGATTTGGCCAGGAATTTGATGAAAGCAAAATATATCGAATCCGGTTTACCGAATTGATAGAATGGGTACTGAAAGTGCCTCATTTTGCTCAAACCAAAGAAGAATGTACGGAAGCGCATTTAGAACAAATACAGGCCAAATGGGTGTATGAATGGCGGGACAATAACAAGTAATTACAACATGGAGATGCTGGACAAACTGCCGTTTATAAAGGCTTTTGTATTTGATGTGGATGGCGTAATGACCAATGGTTCTTTATTACTCACTGAAGATGGACACTATTTAAGGTCGTTCCACATTCGTGATGGATACGCTCTTCACAAGGCTGTTAGTTTAGGTTATAAAATTGCAGTTATTTCTGGTGGAAAATCAGAAGGAGTGGAGAAAAGATTGCGGGGTCTGGGTTTGAAGGATGTTTTTATGGGTCAAAATGAAAAGGCCCCTGTTTTAAAGAAATGGATGTTGTATGAAAAAATTTCATCGGCTGAGCTTGCTTATATGGGTGACGACATTTTAGATATCGAGGCCATGCAAAGTGCTTCTATAATGGCTTGTCCTGCTGATGCTGTTTCTGAGGTAAAATCAATATCTAATTATATATCTCCCATTAATGGAGGTGAAGGTTGTGTAAGAGATTTAATACAATTAGTTCTCAAAGCTCAGGATCATTGGTAAATTAGAGGATTTAATGCATGGTCTAATCTATTTTTTTAAGCTTATCCGATGGCCTAATTTAGTGATGACCATCATTGCGCTTTTAGCTCAGTGGTATTTTTTAGTTTATAAAATTTTACTCCATCACCAATTGGTTCCTGTCTTAAGTATTAAGTCTGTATTTTTCCTTGGCCTGTCATTTGTACTGGTTATGGCCGCGGGTTATATAATGAATGACATTGCAGATATTGAAATCGATAAAATAAATAAAGAAGGGAAGCAAATAATGGGGAAGCAAATCTCCGTAAATAAAGCCTGGTTCTATTATGTAGCAATAAACATAGTAGCAGCTGGACTATCTATTTCGTTAGCTATAAAATATCAAAAAACACAGCTTTTAATATTACTACCCATCGCTGTAATCGGATTGTACTTATATTCCAAATTATTCAAAAAGACTGCATTTTGGGGGAATCTACTAATTGCCGTTTTATGTAGCCTGGTGATTTGGATGCCTTATTTTGCAGAATTAGAAATTATACGAATGCTTTCAACAGAATTAAATTCCCTAATCTTTTTTAGATTTATATTTTGTAGTAGCATTGGTGGATTATTGACTTTTACCAGGGAATTGGTAAAAGATTTGGAAGATATCAAAGGTGACTCTCTTTTATTGGCTAAAACGGCCCCTGTGCAATTTGGAATTCCATTTACTCATAAAATTATTGCTGGGTTGATGATATTAAATTTCATACTCATACTTGGTTCTATTTTCTTTTTTTACTTATCCATGTTACAAACACTAGTGATTTGTCTGAGTATGGCAGCCCCAGGTATAATAATTCTTTTCCTGATTCTCCAGCGAGAAAAGCCAGATTATCATTTAATTTCAATGGGTTTAAAATCTATTATGGCCAGTGGAATGTTACTTTTACCCTGGGCATTAAGTAATGTGTAATAATGAATTGGATGAATTCTAAAAAATTAATCTTAGCCAGTCAATCTCCCAGAAGGAAGGATTTGCTCACCCAGGCTGGCTTTGCTTTTGAGGTTCGAGTCGCAGATATAGATGAAGAAAATTATCCTCCAGATCTTGAGATTGATAAAATCCCGGTGTACCTGGCAGAAGCCAAAGCCAAAAAAATCCAATCGAATTGTATGGGAGAAGATATTTTAATTCTTGCTGCTGACAGCTTAGTATTTCAAAAGGATAAAATATTTACCAAACCATTGGATAGGAATAATGCCATAGAAATAATTCAGGCTTTGTCCGGAGCTACTCATACTGTAATTACTGGAGTTTGTCTTTTAGGCTTAAACTTTATTGAAAGTAAATCGGTTCATACCCGGGTAAGTTTTGAAAAATTTACACAGGATGAAATTGAATACTACGTAGATAACTATCAACCATTCGATAAAGCCGGAGCCTATGGAATTCAAGATTGGTTAGGGCTTTGTAAAGTATCCAGGATTGAGGGCTCTTATTCTAATATTATGGGCTTGCCTATGGAGACCATTTATCAAATGCTTAAAAATACATACAGCCCTGATCCTTTAATTTTCTAGCTTCCCATTAATAATCTGATGACTAAATATAAAATAGACGGGCATAGCAGGCAACCCAAACCGGTATAAAAAGTGGCCGTAATGGCTCCATAGGGTACTAATTTTACATCCGTAGCCGCGAGACCAGCAGCTACTCCACTGGTCGTACCTATCAACCCTCCATAAACCATAGCTGACTGTGGATTATTCAATCCAATTTTTTTAGCTACTATGGGAGTTGCAATAGTGACCAGGACTGATTTTATAACACCGGCTGCAATACTTAAAGATATCACTTCGGAGCTGGCTCCTAAAGCTCCGCCTGTAACTGGTCCTATAATAAACGTACAAGCACCACCACCAATAGTAGCCATACTTACTGGATCTCTATACCCTAAGGCAAATGAAATAGCTGCCCCCAGAAAGAAAGCCAGCAAGATTCCGATAAATAAAGACAGCAAGCCAAAAAGTCCTGTTCTTTTAATGATAGTAAAATCAGCCCCCATAGCGGTTGCTACAATTGTAAAATCCCTAAACATGGCGCCACCCATAATGGCAAATCCACTAAATAATCCAATATCTGCAATTCCATTTTTCCCACCGGATATTTTACCACCAATATACGCCAATACCAATCCAGCGATGATAGCAATGGCAGACCCTGGAACCCGTTTTTTCAATATTTTTTCAGATACCCAAAAGGAAAGAAAGATTATTATGCCGACCAGCAGAAATGAAAAAACTAATCCATTTTTATCAATTACTTTTTGAATTATTAAAAATGATGCATTCATTCTTATTTCATTGAATTGATTGTTGAAAAATTGCAGACTTATTCCTTTTCGAATAAATGTAGACAAGTATAAAACAAAGCCCTGTCGGCAAAATACCCGCCAATAAGGCTACCATACTTTGAGACATAGCGGCTACTACATTTTGAATGCCAGACATAGCTACAATTACTGGTATGTACATATTACTCCAAAATCCGACACCTTCATTCAGCTCCCTGGTAAAAAGATTCCTTTTCTTCAACCAATAATTGACCAGTATCAAAAGCAGCATAGCAAACCCTACCCCTCCTACATTGGCATTAATATTCAAAATATTGCCCAGGTATTCTCCAAAAAACAGGCCCACAATATAACAGGCAGCTAATACTGCAACTCCATATATTATCATACTTTAAACATTTTTTTAATCTCAGATTTTACTACTTTTCCCATTGCATTTCTCGGCAAATCGTTTTCAAAAAGAATGGCCCGCGGTAGTTTGTAATGGGAGATTTTTTGTAGCAGCCAGTCTTTCAATTCATCATATTCCATAAGGCAATTATCCTGCAGTACGATTACAGCACCTATAACTTCGCCCCACTCTTCGTCTGCTATACCTACTACGGCACAATCTCTCACTTTGTGCATAGTTCTTATAGCCTCTTCAATCTCCAGGGCTGAAATTTTATACCCTCCACTTTTAATAATATCTATGGATGACCTGCCTAGTATTTTGTAATAACCGTTTTCTAAAACTGCAATATCTCCCGTCTTAAACCAACCGTCTGCTGTAAAAGCCTCTCGGGTAGCCTCTGGTTTATTCCAATATTCCAGAAAAACAGTTGGCCCCTTTATCAAAATTTCACCCGGATTATTATTTAATATCGATACGCCTGCGTCATCGACTAATTTCACTTGCACATTTGGTAAAGGCTGTCCTATATATCCTGGTCTTCTGTCACCCGAGTATGGATTACTTATTGCCATTCCTATCTCTGTCATTCCATATCTTTCTAAAAGAAAATGCCCTGAAATAATTTCCCATTTTTGAAAAACACTTATGGGTAAAGCTGCAGAACCTGAGACCATTAATCGAAAATCTTTGAATTTTTCAGAAATCCTTTGTTGACTGTCTGAAGGTAAGGATTCGTAAAAAGAGACTAATTTATAGTATATGGTGGGCACTGCCATGAATATGTTTACTGAGCCATTCGCAAATACTTTAAATATTTCAGATTCATCAAATGGATACAAAAACTCTATTGATGCGCCTGTCCAAAGTGCACAGCAAACTACGTTGATGATTCCATGAATGTGATGCAACGGCAACACACAAAGGATACGATCAGCACTCGACCAGCCCCATGCTTCAATGAGGGATGAAATTTGAGCATTAATTTGAGCATGAGTAGTAACCACCCCTTTCGGTTTACTGGTTGTACCGCTCGTATACAATATCATTGCTTTTTGAGATTCTCGGATTTCCGGAAGTTTCCTGTCGTTCTTAAATTTTAATATAGATTCACCAAGTACTATTAATCGGATATTATACTTTGAAATAACTTCTATAAGTTCTGCTTCGAATTTGGATGAACAAATGATAATGGATACTCCTGCATCTTCAATAATATATTCCAAATTTGATTTTGGCTGATTTAAGCTCAAGGGGACTGCAATGCCACCTGCTTTCCAAATTGCCCACTGGGCCACTACATATTCAAAACCTGGAACCACCATAAAACCAATTCCAGATTCAATAAAATCCGGGGTGCTCAACAAATAGTGAGCCAGGCTATCTGAATCTTCTGACAATGCATGGTATGTAAAAGAAGTATCACTACTGCAGATGGCTGTATTGTTTCTAAAAAGCCTACCGCGTGAAAAAACAGATTCCATTAATTAATTATTAGCAGTTAAGATATTGAATTTAATAAGACTATTAAATTCCTCTTTAACTTTGAATCTATTCTTAGTAGTAACAGTCATGGAAAAATGCGTAATCATCATTGGGGGTGGTAGTATGGGAAGAGCTGCTGCATGGTTTCTTTCAAAGGCCAAAGTGAAAACCATAATGATCGATCCGCTGCAAGCTCCGCATGAAAACGGATCTCATAGTGGCTATACCAGGATTATCAGAAAATCATATTTTGAACATTTAGATTATGTGCCCTTATTAAAGAGGAGTTATTATTGGTGGAGGCAGTTGGAGTCAAACTCAAAAATTAAAATCTATACAGAAACGGGCATCGACTATTATGGTGAAAAATCCAGCAGCATTTTAAAAGGAATAAAATATGCTTCCGACAAGTACGGTATTCCATTATTTCATAAAAGGCAGCAAGGCTATTTTAGAACACCCGGTGATTGGGAACAATGGTTTGAGCCAGAAGCTGGATATTTAAATGTTCAGGCTGCTTTTGAAGCTTTTAGAGTATCAAGTAATAGTCAATACCTTACTCATATTAGAGAAAAAGCCATTTCCTGGAAAATTATCGGTGACTATGTAGAGGTTAAAACTGCAAGTAATACTTTTACAGGTGAAAAAATAATTATTTCTTCAGGTGCCTGGACGAATAATTTTATAGGCGACAGTCCAGTCTCCCTTCGTACCACTAAACAAGTGCTGGCTTTTGTACATTTAACCGACGAGCAAACATTTCCCTTTGCCCATATGCCCTGCTGGTTCATTCATGATCCTGAAAAAGGAATGTATTATGGTTTTACCATGGATCAATCTATTCACCAGGGACTCAAAATAGCTTTACATATGCCAGGAGAATCCATCAATCCCAATGCGCTTTCTGATGATATAAATTTTTCAGAAAAGAATAAGATTATCTATTTCATGGAGACCTATTTGCCTGAACTTAAATATACTTCCATTGATTATAAAGTGTGCTTATATACTTACTCTGCAGACGAAAATTTTATAATAGATTTCTTACCTCAAACAGATAAAAAAGTGATTCTATCTACTGGTTTTAGTGGTCATGGGTTCAAGTTTGCACCGGTAATCGGGGAAATAATCTCGAAAATGGCAATGAATGAATCTCATGATTTTAATCTTGGTTTTCTGAAGTTGAATAGATTTGCAGTCTAATATACATACTCTTGGAAAATAAAACGCAACCACTGGCCAATAAAGCTACTTACTACAAACGATTGTATCGAAGATTTAGCCAGGCCATCATCATACTGACTATCTCTTTGATTATAGGTACGTTGGGCTATAAGTTGCTTGGGCATTTAACCTGGATAGACTCTTTTTATAATGCATCCATGATTTTGGGAGGGATGGGACCGGTAAGCGAATTGACCAATAATGCTGCCAAAATATTTGCTTCTTTGTATGCCATTATCTCCGGAGCCATATTATTGGGAGTTTTTGGCCTGGTTTTTACCCCAGTTATGCATAGAGTATTGCATCAACTTCATATAGAAAATTAATAGATTGAATAATATTGTATTAAAAGCGGGTAGAGAAGCTTCTGTATATAGAATGCATCATTGGATCTTTTCTGGTGCTATCCATGGAAAGACAGATCATCTCAAGGAAGGAGAATTGATCAAAATTTTATCATCCAAAAATGAAACTTTAGGCTTTGGGCATTACAGTAATTCTTCCATTTCTGTAAGAATCATTCAATTTGGTGGTGAATCCTTGGCAACTGATTTTTGGGAAACCATTATTCATAAAGCATATAATTTCAGGCAATATCTGGGTCTTACTTCCTGTAATGTTACAAATGCATACAGACTCGTGCATGGTGAAGGTGATGGCTTGCCCGGACTTATTATAGATGTTTACAATTTGCATGCAGTGATTCAATGTCATACGATTGGAATGTATAATCACCTGGAAGAAATCGCTCATGCACTCCATCAAGTGTATAAAAATCAATTGAAAACTATTTACAATAAAAGCAAAGAATCACTCGGGAACAGTGTTTCATTAGAAAATAAATTTTTACATGGTAACCTGGAAGAAACAATCATCAGTGAAAACGGTAATCTTTTCAAAGTCAACTGGGTAACCGGGCAAAAAACCGGATTCTTTGTAGATCAGCGCGAAAATAGAAATCTACTGGCACAATATTGTTCCGGCAAATCTGTACTCAATCTTTTTTGTTACAGTGGTGGATTTTCAGTGTATGCCGGTATGAACAAAGCATCAAAAATATACTCGGTAGATGTATCAGCAAAAGCCATAGACCTTGCTAATGAAAACATGCTACTAAATAAAATCGCCTCTGCTATTTATTCAAATTCCACTAGTGATGTTTCCCATTTTTTATCACCATCAGAAAGTTACGATATCATCATTTGTGACCCACCAGCATTTGCCAAAAGTATGAATAAAAGGCACCAGGCGGTAAACGGTTACAAAAATCTAAACGCTAAAGTGATTAAAAAAGTAAAACCGGGAGGTTTACTTTTCACTTTCTCCTGTTCTCAAGTAATGGATCGGGAATTATTCCAGCAAACTATTTTAGCTGCAGCATTGGAATCAAAAAGAACGGTAAAAATTATACATCATCTCAGCCAGGCGCCAGATCATCCCATTAATATCTATCATCCGGAGGGGTCTTATTTAAAGGGATTGGTATTGTATATTGAGGACTAAACCAGTCGCTGCAAATACAGATCCAGGTATTGATCAAGTGACTTTCTTTTGTATTGCATGATCCACCTGGGATGTGGGAGTGGAATTATTTTCCCAAAGAAATTATGTTCTTCATTTAGTTTTTCAAAAAATGCAAAATTCTTTCCCTCGCCTAAGCAAAAAGCTATTTCACGATTTCCATTTACTAGTTTTATCTGGTTCGAAATATTCTCAACTATAAACTGCCTAACTGATTGCTGAAGGTTTTTATCGTCGTAATAGTTGAAGTTGATTCCTTCCTTTACAAACCCCAAAGGACAAACAGATGAAATATAAAATTCAGTGTAAAACTTTTCCAAACCACCATATTTATGAACAATTGAATAGATAAACTCTGCCGACAGTTCCCGCTTTTGGGGAAAACTATTTTCTATACCGCATTCTACTTGTAATCTCACAGGATCTGTGAATGGGACGCCGGTAATTCCAGCCCCCAATCTGCCCGGATTTATTCCAAAAATCAGTTTACGGGGATTGAAATCACCATAGTATTTGTCATAAAACTGAGTCATGACATTCCTGGTTTCAGCAACTGAATATGGAAATAGCCATTCTACTTTAGGCGGCAATTGTATTTTTTCAGATTTTACCCTCAGGCCAAAATGATATTTAATGATTCTTGATGAATGCGATCTAGCCATGAGCTGAAAAGCTAAGTAAATTGACAGTCCAATTTTATTTAGCGTTAAGCGTCTTTACCAGTAACACAAATGAAAGTACAGAGGTGGCCTGAGCCATGGTATCTGCTAACACCCTACTCCAGTTGACTTTTGCTTTCGGTGGCGAAGCACGAACAACTCCATTTTGATCTACGGTCACACGCTCTCTGCGAGGTGAGGGCGCACGTTTAGTACCTACTCTTACAATACTTCCTTTTTCTACTTTAGGATAAATATTAAAGATCAGGAAACGCTTTGTCTTTTGTATTCTTCCATTTGGTCTCTCTACGGTGATTCTACTTCTGGAACCTGTATTAGAAACTCCGGCCGCAAACTCATCCACATAATACTTCGCATTTTTATTGGGTACAAATGCCACATTGATTCGATTATTGGCACCTATTAATTTATCCTGATACAGTTCCACGGCATCTGTTTGGCCTTCCACTCTTACAAAATCCAGCACTTTAGGTATAGACAATACATCACCTTGTTTTAAAATAAGATTATCCCAGCTGTTTGGATTTTTTACTGCTTCGGGCAGTCTGAAAACGATATACCCAATATTGTCTTCGGCTCTTTGCAAAGTAGCTCCCTCCAGGAATGCCCTGTTATTAGGCCCACCTGCACGCCTCAATAAGTCTACAATAGTTTCATTGTCTTTAATCAAAGCATAGGTACCGGGGAACAATACTTCACCAGTAATAGCCACATTTTGTTGTAATTCAAAATCAGGAACTGTTCTTACCTGGACCTGATCAAATGGTTGCAATTCGTAGTTGCCTTCATCATTATCCAAAATCAAATCTCCTCTGCGCAATGTCAATGTGGCAACTACCGTCTTTGTGGGTCTGTTTTCATCTATTAAAACTCTAAAAACTTCTATGCGATTAGTAGCTGCTTCCCTGGTAAATCCTCCGGCTAACACTATTATATCTTTCAATTTGAAGCCGGGACCATAAGCAAAGGAACCCGGTCTGCGCACACTACCTGACACTTGCACAAAAGCCTCATCATAGAATGATCGATCACTATAGAGTAGAATGTCATCATTTGGCTCCAGTATAGGATCATCAGCACCACCTGGGTTTGCAATGGCCTTTTTTGTATTGAATTGTATATAATCTTTCTCCACAAAATTCTCTCTGTTCACTCTGCGGATATAGCCAAAATCCAATGCGTCTGGTGTGAGACCGCCACCCATGAGGATGATATCGCTGATCCTGAAATTTCGCTTTGGATCATACGCAACCCGCACACTTTGTCGCAAAGCGCCGCCCGCTGTGATAAACTCCTGATCCGTATATGATGATAATGAATAAATCAACAACCTGTCCTGAGCTTTAAGAACAATATTATTTGAGTCAGTCGGATTATCTAATACATCTTGCACACTGATCCGATTAAGGGAATATGTGCCATCTTCATTTAAGCGCATCATAAAAGCGATATCGGTCTTTGCACCTCTCCGTACCTGGCCTTTGTCTAAAAGATCAAGGACTTTCATACCTTCTATAAATTGATAAGTGCCCGGGGTCTCTACCCTACCTTCTATAGAAACTACTTGCTCTATAGGTAAAGGAATGGTCCTTATGGTGACCACATCCCCATTTAATAATAAAAAATCTTTTTTAGAATCTCTCAATTCTTTGTAAGGAATATCAATGATCTGCTCCTTATCATCTACAAATCTCTTTACCTGCATCATTTTGAGGAATGCGTCCTCCCGTAATCCAGCAGCGTATTGTATGAGTTTCATCAGATCCTCACCATCCACTAATTCATATTTCATTGGCCTGCGAATAGCACCAGTAATTGAAATCACTTTTTCTGCTACCGGAATATGAATAATATCGTTTTGTTCCAGGTAAAAGTCCTGAGCTATGGATGGATTATTGATAAACTCATAGATATCCAGATTTTTTACCGTCTTACCCCTGATCAGCTTAATATTCCGTACACTTCCGATTCTGTTAGGTCCACCTGCAGCAACTAATGCATTAATTGCGGTATTAGTAGCAGGAATATTAAAAGTGCCTATTTGCTCAGCTTCTCCATATATATTCACGCCTATCTCTCTGCTGAAATCAATGGTCATTTCAAACTCATTGGATTCAAATAAATAATAATTGGAAAGATTTTGTCGCACTATTTGCTTGGCCTGGGCATAAGTGAGACCTTTTATGTAAATCCTTGGAAAATTACCTACCTGGATATACCCTTGTGGATTGATTTCCAGATTTTTATGATCCGCTTTAGATCTGCCAAAAATATGGATATTCAGGATGTCACCAACCCCCAGAACATAAGTATCAGGTGGCTTAATATTTTCAGATTTGTTATAGAGCTGAATACTTTTATTCTTGAAAATCTCCTGCCCATAGACTAAATTAGAAATATCCAGGGGCTGTGATTTGAGATTACTGGGAGTATTAGAGGTTTTTGAAGTCTTTGCAGCAGGTAAGTAAATAATAGTATCTCCTTTCCTGGCAGGTTGTTCTGTTGGTGAGACTTTATCTGTTGGAACTAATTCTACTTCCCCTGTAGAGTCATTTATTTGAGTCGTATTTCTCTGAGCTTGCGGTCTTACAGTAGTATCACTTGCTCTGAACTGACCCGGATTTCTGGTGGTGCCTGCTTTTTCAGCTTCTATTTCATCAATGGCTTGTTGTATGGAATTTTGAAGTTGTAAAGCCTCATTCGCCGTCAGGTTTTGGATATTATCGAGATAAATGCCTTTTTCAGCAAGTTTATCTAAAAGTTCTTGTTCAGTAATTCCTCTTCGAGCCAATTCCGATGAGGCAGCTCTTTGGGGATTAAGTAAATTAGGAACTTGCCCATAAGTGTGTAAGGGAACAAAACATGCAATGAAGAGAATAAATAGAAAGATTTTATTCATTTCAGATTATCTATTTTGATATTGTTGATCATAATATGATTGATAGGCACCTGATGTCACATCCCGGAGCCATTCTTTTTCAGCTAAATACCAGTCTATGGTCATTTCCATTCCTTTTTCGGGCATTATTTTAGGTTTCCAGCCTAATTCCTCTTGCAATTTTGAAGAATCAATGGCATATCGCATGTCATGACCCAGCCTATCTTTTACAAAAGTGATTAGTTGCTCCGACTCACCTTCAGCTCTTCCAAGCTTTTTATCCATTATTCTACACAACAATCGAACCAAATCAAGATTTTTCAATTCATTGTGGCCTCCAATCACGTAGGTCTCGCCCATTTTGCCCTTATGAGCTATCAAGTCAATAGCCTCTACATGATCCTGCACATAGAGCCAATCCCGGATATTTGTACCGTCACCATAAACTGGAATTGGGTTTTTCTTCAGAATATTTTGAATGACGACAGGGATCAACTTCTCGGGAAACTGATAAGATCCATAATTATTAGAACAGTTAGAGATCATTATGGGTAAATGATAAGTGTGAAAATATGCCCTCACCAGGTGATCCGATGAAGCTTTGGATGCAGAGTAAGGTGATCTGGGATCGTAAGCCGTCTTTTCAGTAAAAAAGCCTTCTTTCCCTAAACTTCCAAACACTTCATCTGTAGAAATGTGATAAAAAAGCTTCCCTTCTTTTTCTTTCCAATTATTTTTTGCTAAAATCAAGAGGTTAGCTGTACCTAATACATTGGTTTTGATGAAAGCCAAAGGATTCATTATTGATCGGTCTACATGAGATTCCGCTGCGAAATGAATGATCCAATCAGCCGGAAATTTGTCGTATGCGTTCTGCAGCTCTATTGGCTCTGTAATATCAGCATGAACAAAATGATACCTGGGATTATTTTCTACATCTTTTAAATTAGCAAGATTCCCCGCATAAGTAAGCGCATCAATATTGATTATTCTATAATCCGGATAAGCATTTAAGAAATGACGCACCACATGAGAGCCAATAAATCCGGCCCCACCTGTAATCCAAATAGTTTTTTGTGTATCCATTTATGCAAGCACTTTTTTAAAGTAATCCAAAGTAAGTTTAAATCCATCAGCTCGATTTACTTTAGGCTCCCACCCAAGAATTTCACGAGCTTTGGTGATATCAGGTCTACGGGTTTTGGGATCATCGATAGGAAGCGGCTTATAAATAATCTTAGATTTTCCACCTACCAGTCGTTGTATCTCTTCAGCTGTATCTTTTAATGAAATTTCATCGGGATTGCCAATATTGACAGGCATATAATACGCACTTAACAATAATCTGAAAATACCTTCTACCAAATCATCTACATAGCAGAATGAGCGTGTCTGAGAGCCATCACCAAACACCGTAAGATCTTCTCCTCTAATCGCCTGCGAAAAAAATGCTGGCAATGCCCTACCATCTTTTACACGCATTCGAGGTCCATAGGTATTGAATATTCGAACAATCCTGGTTTCTAATCCATGAAAATTGTGGTACGCCATCGTGATGGCCTCCTGAAAACGCTTAGCCTCATCGTATACCCCTCTTGGCCCGATAGGATTTACATTGCCCCAATATTCTTCCTTTTGAGGATGCTCCAAAGGATCTCCGTAAACTTCTGATGTAGACGCTATTAACAATCTGGCATTCTTTACTTTAGCCAAGCCCAACAAATTATGAGTCCCTAACGAACCCACTTTTAATGTCTGGATGGGCATTTTTAAATAATCTATTGGGCTGGCAGGTGAAGCAAAATGTAATATATAATCCACATGTCCTGGCACATGAACAAATTTACTTACATCATGATGGTAAAATTCAAACTCTTTAAGCTTAAAAAGATGCTCTATATTACTTAGTGAACCCGTAATCAGGTTATCCATGCCAATTACTATATCACCTTCATGGATAAATCTATCACACAAATGAGATCCTAAAAACCCTGCAGCACCTGTAATCAATACTCTTTTTCCAGCCATAACTTTCTTTAAAAGAGCCGCAAATATACCCCGTAATGTGGTGATAATCAATTTTATTTGCATTCAATCCTATGAACAACTGATCGATTTTTCCAAATAGTTGCGTTCGGAAAATGTTTGAGTAAAATTCGTATATACAATGAGTATTAAGGGGTCATTTTTTACTAATCCCTTTTATTATACAATTAGTTTTGTAAAAGATATAAGGCTCGCACGTTGGCCATGTGGTACTCGATAACGAATACCAGTAGTTGATCTATTAATACTTCAGTTTATCTATAAAATTGTAACCCAAAAGCACAAAAGCAAGAATTGAATCGTCTTATGGATTATACTATTTATTTATGCCAAAGCGATTTAATATTTATTCATATCTATTGTGCATTGGTTTCCTATTTTCCTGTCAATCGGGCGAGACAATAGAATCTGAAAAAGCGCTACCCTCTAATTTATTCTCTTTTCAATCTGTTTTAGATATTGGAAACAATAATAATGCTTCCGATATCAGGATAGAAGCTAAAGTCTTAGAGGCATTAATGGAAAATGATATAGTAGAAATTAGAATGATTATCGCAAAATCATCGCAAACTTTAAGCGAATTAGAAGTTAAATCCATACTTTCTGATCGATACTTTCAAATTCCAATTTCCAAAAATCCTACTCAAGTTTATAAGCCAAAATCCTCACTAAAAGATAGTGATGGAGATGTAATTGCCAATAATATCCATTATACCGTTTATATTGGCATTATTGGCAAAGGCACTGCTTTTCAATTGGAAAAATCTAAAGAATTTAGTCTATCAAATGCACCCATTTATGCAGGGGATTATATTGGTAGTTGGGAAGACTTGGGTCCGCCGGGGCCAGCCAAATTTGATATGTCACTAAGAATTGCTAGTGATTACCAGGGGCAAATATTTTATGCTAATGCCAACTTTAAGCCCTTTGGAAAAGGGACAGAAGATGCCACCGTAATTATGGAGATCGTGGGGCAAGAAATCAAGTCATTCAGATTGAATCAGTTTATACTGGGATATGGAACCAATGACTGTATTGCGACTTCTACAATATCTGGCAATATAACTGATGATACAGTCCTATCACTCCATGATTTTCAATGGACAGATTGTGATGGAAGTCGACTGGTTAAATTGACTTTCAGAAAGATATTATAATCAAAGGGTAACTGGTTAGTAAACAAAGATATATATATAATATTTCAGTAGAGTGCTATTTTAGGTGGGGCATTTTGGATGTCTCACCTTTTTTACATTGGGTATTCTTTATACTCTATTTCTTGAGAAATTTTTCCACGCTTTGCTTATACATTCTTCCAATGGGAATTTGAAAATTATCAAATTCAATTTTGTTTTTATTAATACAATTAATTCTATTTTTCGATACCAGGAATGATTTATGCACCCTTTGAAACTCACCAGGAGGCAATATGGCTTCGATCAATTTCATATAACCAAGGGCAACATATTTGTGTCCATCAGCATACACAATTACATAATCTTTAAGCCCCTGAATATGGGAAATATTTTTTGTTTCAATAGCTATTGTCTTAGTCCCTGACTTTATAGTAATAAATTTTTTTTCCGCGTCCTGAAGGAGCAGATTGGTGGCCATGCTTGATAAAGATATAAATTCAATAGACCGCTCTATGGCTACCTGAAATCTTTCGAATTTTATAGGTTTCACTAAATAATCAATGACGCCCAAATCAAATCCTTCCAAAGCATAATCCCGATAAGCTGTGGTAAGAATAGTTATGGGCTTGTTGATCATTCTTTCCAAAAATCTAAGCCCATCTTCACCCGGCATTTTTATATCAAGTAAAAGAATATCAATAGCATGAATTGCCAGATAATCTTCTAGATTGGCAGTGTTATAAAACTGTCCAATCAATTCCAATGCTGGAAACTTACTAAGATAATCCTTCAGTATTTCATGAGCTATTGGCTCATCATCCACTATCAAACATGTATATTTCATGATAGATCCAGATTCAATTCTACTTGATAAATTTCAGTATCGTCTAAAATAGTAAGTCTATGCTTTGCAAAATAAAACGTATCCAGTCTTGACTCAATATTTGATAGTCCCATCCCGCGATGCACCTTAACAGTACCCGAAACAACTGACTTTGAATTCTTAACGAATAAAGTTAGATTCGAATCGTTGACTTCAAGCTTGACTATTAGAAATGCATTATGAGTCATAACATTTAATCCATGCTTTATTCCATTTTCCACAAGGGGAAGTAACAATAGAGGTACTATCTTTTGATCAGTAACATAACCTTCAACATGGTACTCCAGTTTAACATCATTGGGTAATCTAATTTTCTCAAGTTCCAGGTAATTAATCAGGTGATCAATATCCTTCCTGAGTAAGAGTTTAATATCATTTGAGTCATAGACCATGTATTCCATGATATCAGATAATCTCAAAATCAACTCAGGGGTTTTATCAGACTTTTTCAATGCCAATCCATATAGATTGTTTAACGTATTAAATAAAAAGTGTGGATTAATTTGAGCCCGAAGAAAATTCAATTCAGTTGCCAGTTTATCAATTTTTATTTGACTAAGTTTCTTCTCTTGTTCAAACCAATTTTGCAAAACTGCAAATAAACCGGAAATGATTAAATACCGAATTCCAACAAAGTACTTAAGCAAAGCAGAGCATGCATTACGAATGGGCAATTCTATTACATCGTTAGTGGTGATAAAATATGTATTACTCAAAAAATAAGTAAAAACCACTAAATCAATTACAAGAAAAATGATGTAAATCAAATAATTTCCTTTCCTCAAAAGGTATGGAATCAGGACTAACTGATGCAAATACATCAAAGCAGCTATCAATAAAGAATGAATCACAATGGACAATACATAGCCAGTAAAATCATAGGGGGCATATTCGATAATATCTATTCCAAATTGGAGTATCGTAATTACCCAAAACAGAATGTGATAGAACGGCCAGGAATTGAAAATCGGAATTTTGTTCATTGGCTTATACCATTCAAATTTAATATAATGTACTGGATAACAGTTGCATAAAAGCAGAAATTCCTATTAAATTTAAAGTGCTCCTACTTTTCATCTAATATTTATGTTGTTCGTCTATTATACCACTCCTTCCTATATAGTCCATGCAACTTTATGAAGAAATAAGAATCTATATAGATATGAAAAATCAATACCTCCTTATTAGCCTATTTTTTAGTTTGGCATTTACTAAAGTTCAAAGCCAAACACCTACTGAATGGCAATCAGATTTACAATACTTACAACAAATCATTCATTCAAAATACAATAACCTCTTCTACAATATTACTTCAGATGATTGGGATAAAAATGTCAAAGAATTTAATACTCAAATTCCAAATCTGGAGAAAGATAAAATACTTGCCGGGTTTATTAAATTAATAGCTCAGTTCCATATAGGTCATACACAGGTAAATACTTCTAACTTCCATGCAGGTTCCAATAATTTTCAATTCACACGATTACCATACAAATTATACTGGTTTAGTGATGGAGTCTATTTAATTGAAGCAGACAAAGCATATGAGAAAATAGTTGGATCAAAGATCCTTAAAATTGGCCATCAGAATATTGAAGATGCCATAGAAACACTACGACCTTTTGTTTCTTATGAAAATGAACAAGGATTTAGAGATAATGTGATGTTTTTCCTGGCATCACCTTATTTCTTAAAAGCACAGGGAATTTTGAAAGATATAAATGAAATTTCCTTGACAATTAGGAAAAATAATATCGAGGAACAGGTTCAAATAAAAGCAAATACTAACAACAATATTTTCAGTCCTACGGGCTTGTCAACACCAACCAATTGGGTCTCTATTATACAGTCCAATAATACCCCGCTTTGGATAAAAGAACCAATAGCTTTTAGATATATGGAATATATACCTGATACCAAAACACTATATGTAAGACATAGTGTAACGCTGGCTGACGGCAATAAATCTATAGAATCATTCTTTACTAACATGGCAGATTTTATTGATAAAAATGAGGTCCAAAAATTAGTATTAGATGTTCGTATGAATGGGGGTGGAAATAATACATTAAATAAGCCTATAATCACTAATATCGTCAAGTCGAGAACCATTAATCAAAAAGGCAAATTCTTTTGCATTATAGGTAGACGCACATTTTCTGCAGCTCAAAATCTCGTAAATGAATTAGAAAAATATACGGAAGTCACTTTTGTAGGCGAACCCACCAGCGAAAATGTGAATTTCTATGGGGACACTAGAACTGAAACGCTGCCCAATAGTAAACTTCAAATAAATCTCAGCTGGCTCTGGTGGCAAAACTTTGCAGCAACAGACAAACGCAAAGCTACCTATCCTCAGTTGGCAGTAGATATGAGTTTCGCAGATTACCAAAATGGCATTGATCCGGTAATGAATGTTATCAATACAACTGCTATTCAAACAAATATTGAAACAGATTTGAGAAACTATGTGACACAAGGAAAATTTGAAGATGCAGTATCTAAAGCCAAAGAATATTTAAAAGATCCTTTACATCGATATTTTAAAGAAGAATTGGAGGCCAAAATAAATGCATATGGCTATTTATTAATAAATCAAAATAAATCTGATGTCGCTAATAAAATCTTTAAAATGAATATTGATTTATTTCCAGAATCTGCAAATGCATGGGATAGCTATGCCGAAAGTTTTATGGTTCTTGGTAAAAAAGAAGATGCCATAAAATATTATGAAATGGCGATAGAGAAAGATAAGGATGGTGCTACTGCAGATAACTCGAAGAAACAGATTGAGAAAATAAAAAGTGGGAATTAACACCATGCCTATTAAGCTACGAAAGCGTTACTGGTTGCAGCAAATTGTATGTTTTACCTCGGCTGCAACAGTAAAGCCATTTACGACATTACCGTTAATAATGACAGGCCATTCCCGTTGATCTATCCTTAGTTTTTAAAACTGCAGAGAAATGTTTGATATACAATTTAGACAGGTCGGTGGAGAAAGAAATTGAATTCAGCCTGGGTGAACAAAACATAGTTGAAACCATAATAGTTAAAACTGAGGATGGTAATAAATTTCAGTTCAGGAAAATAAAATAAGATGAAAAAAATAATTGTATTATCCCTTTGCCTGTCAACAGCAGTAAAACTATTCTCACAAACTTATACTCCTCCACAGGGAGACTCCTTCTTTAAATCGGGTAACTGGAAAGAAACTGTAAAAGCCTATACTTGGCTTATTGATAATGGCAAAGCTCCACGACCTGGTATTGCCTGGTACAGGATAGCTGTTGCCAATTATTCTCTCAATGATTTTAACGGTGCTATTCCGGCATTTAAAAAAGCGATCAGTTACAACAGCAGTTCTGCATGGATGTACAACCTTGCCTGCACTTTTAACCGTGCAGGAATAAAAGACAGTTGTTACACCTGGCTGCAAATGGCCGTGGAAAAAGGATACACACAGTATGATGATATTATAAAAGACGATGACCTTGCCTCTCTCAGAAATGAAGAAAAGTATAAAACGATTTTACAAAAGGTAAAAGGATTGACTTATCCCTGTTCTGTATCACCCGAATACAGGCAATTTGATTTTTGGATTGGAGAATGGAATGTGACAGATATCAAAACAGGCAACCCGGCAGGTAAAAGTACAATAGAATTATTGCTGGGTGAATGTGTGATCATGGAAAACTGGCAACCGGTATCGGGTGCAGCAGGCAAGAGTTTCAATATCTATAATATTACAGAAAAAAAATGGCGACAAACTTATGTAGATGCATCCGGAAGTTTACTGGAATTTTATGACGGAGAATATAGAGATAGTAAAATGCAATTTAAAATGAAGCCAGGCATAGACAATACAATGCACAGACTTAGTTTTATTAAGATTAACGATAAAGAGGTAAGGCAGTTGGGAGAAATATCAAAAGATAATGGAGCAAACTGGCAGTCTGAATATGATTTAACGTATAAAAAAATAGAATGAACATGTACACGACCACAAAATTTCTACTATTTATTGCGGTAATCGTTTCCTTTGATGTTATGTCCTGCCGCAATCCGCCCGGCAGTAATCAATACGCCATGTTCAGGGGAAATAATCAACATACCGGTATTTACAACGCTATAGAAGTTAAAAATAAGCCAACGCTAAAATGGAGATTTAAAACCGATGGTTATGTAAATTCTTCAGCAGCAATAGAAGGGGATAACCTTTTCTTTGGAAGTGGCGACAGCAGTTTATATTGTGTACATGCAAATGATGGGGCATTGGTTTGGAAATTTAAAACAGGAGGCGCCGTTCACTCGTCCCCTGCCGTTGTGGATGGCGAAGTGTTCTTTGGCAGCCATGAAGGAAACTTCTACGCACTACATGCAAATGATGGAAAGGCAAAATGGACATTTAAAACAGAAGGGGAAAAACTATTTTCAGCTAAAGGAATTCATGGGCAATTGCCTAAAGATTCTTTGTTTGTGGATGAATGGGACTTCTGGCTATCGTCCCCGGCTATTGAAGGAAACAATATTTATTTTGGCTCAGGTGATGGATATTTTTATGCATTGAATAAAATTGATGGCACTGAAAAATGGAAATTTAAAACAACAGGCATCATCCATTCCTCGCCTGCCCTGGCTTTTGGCAATGTCTATTTTGGCGGATGGGACACTTACCTGCATGCATTAAATGCACAAAACGGAAAAGAGGTTTGGAAATTTAAAACGCCAGAGGATACTGTAATTTATAACCAGACCGGGATCACCAGTTCCCCGGTAATTATTGATAGTATAGTATATTTCGGATGTCGTGATTCCCGGGTATATGCTTTGGATGCAGTTACTGGAAAATTGCAATGGAGTAAATATAATCAGATGGGATGGATAAGCCAAACACCTTCCGTATTTGACAATAAAGTTATGTATGCATCCGGGAGTAGTAAAAGATTTGTTGCCTTAGATAAAAATACAGGTGACTCCGTTTACAATATGAATGCAGAAACAGGAGCCTTTTCATCGCCTTCCATTGTTGGGACAACTCTTTTTTATGGAGACTTTGCAGGAGTAATGCATGCTAGAGATGTTGCAACAGGAAAATTAATATGGTCATTTCATGTGCCCTCAACGGACCCCTATCGTATTTTAAACCCTGACTTTTCATTCAATGATAGCTTAATTGATGTAGCCGTAAAAAAATATAAAGGCAGCAAATCATTTGTTCAAATCATACTTACAAAAGGTGCAATACTTTCTTCGCCAGTGGTAAAAGATGGCACTATATATTTTGGCTCAACAGATGGATATCTTTATGCTTTACAATAACCCTATTACTTAAAACGAAATTATGAAATACTTATTTACGGTCCTGTTTCTATCTACTATCGGTGCTTCCTTTTCTCAATCTATAAAGTTATTGCCTGAAAATATGGATACCATTAATGTTAAGGTGTCAACTGTAGCATATAAAGGAAAAAAAGCTGTCAGAGTTATTGGCAGTAATTACAATGCAGAAGAAATGGCTATAATTAAGGATATAGTATTTAACAATGGAACAATGGAATTAGATATTTCAGGAGACAGGCTACCAGGTACAGATACAAACTTCAGAGGATTCATTGGCCTTGCATTCAGATTACAACACGAAAAAGATACATTGAAATATGAATGTTTTTATTTACGGCCAACCCTTGGGAGAGATGAAGACCAGCTAAGGAGAAATCACAGTACACAGTATATATCAGCACCTTATTTTCCCTGGCAGTTATTACGTAACGAGACACCAGGACTTTATGAATCTTACGCCGATATGATACCTGGGGAATGGACACACTTGAAAATTATAGTGGAAGGGCAAAGAGCATGGCTGTATATAAACAATGCTTCTCAACCAAGCCTGATCGTTAATGATCTAAAACTTGGAAATTCAAAAGGAGCGTTGGCACTTTGGATTGGGCCGGGCACTGATGGTTATTTTGCTAATTTAAAAATCAGCAGCCACTGATATTTTGTTCACTTAATTATTACTGAATCAGGATGCTTACATTTTATTAAGATCAGTGTGAAAAAAGCAAGGCAATTAGGTGAAGTATCAAAAGATAATGGAGCAAGCTGGCAGGCTGAGTATGATTTAATCTATAAAAAGTAAATTACTTTTTATACTTGATTACAATTTTAATAGCACTAAATCAAATAACTATAACTATGAAATCAATAATTATTAAAGTAACATGTTTGTTCATTATTTTCTGTATTAGTAATCATTCATCAGCACAGAACGCCCCTTTATGGAATGGTCTTGCATCAGGACCGTATAAAGTAGGCTTTAGAGCTGAATGGAAACAAGATTATACCAGAACCTGGGGGCAGTCTGAGTTAGTAAAAGAGTCTTATTCGCAAAGACCTTTTAGCAGACCTGTAAGATTAACAATGTGGTTTCCCGCACAAGTATCATCTACTTCCAAACAGAATAAATTTAGTAACTATTTATTTATTACTGCCACTGATTCCCTCTCTAAATTTGCAGAATCAATTGTAGAATGGGAGGATATTGGAACAGAAAATAAAGGCTTACATGGCTTATTTTTAGGAAACGAAAAAGAATATAATAAGCTATTGAATACAGAAGTCGCATCTTTTACAAATACAACATTTATAAAAGGCAAGCTTTTTCCATTAATCATTTATTCACTTGGACAAAATGATTACACGTTGGAAAATACAATCCTTTTTGAATACCTGGCAAGCTATGGATATATTGTTGTGACTGTTCCCCATTTAGGAATGAGCCCAAGGAAAGATTATCTGCTGATTGATGATGCACTTAGTTTCGACACCCAGGTACGTGACCTTGAATTTTCACTAAGTGAAATGCTGAAGTATCCCCATGTTGATGCTGCAAAAATTGGTGCTTTGGGAATGAGCATGGGTTCCGTTTATACTTTGTTAATGGCAGGAAAAAATAATAATATAAAGGCTTTAGCGGGGCTTGATGGTACGATAATGGGCGGTTTAGAATCTTTTGCTTATAAATATCAAAATATGCCGTATTATGATTCCTGCAATGTGAAAGTACCCATACTTGAGATTTTCAGGGAAGACCATCATGATTTATCGGTACTCTCTTCTTTAAAGTTTAGTGACCGCTATTTACTGGAAATAAAGGCAATGACACATGCAGATTTTACAGCATCTCCGCTTTATACATTATCCACCGCTAGAATACTACCAGATACGTTTGGATTGGCAAGGAGAACTCCTGAATATGCAGCAGCCTGGTATAAAATAAATTGTGAAAATGTTCGGTTGTTCTTTGATGGAGCTCTTAAAAATGAGACAGCCGGTAGCCAACAGTTAACCTCATGGAAAAGCAACTCTACATTTGGCAATGCTACTTCAACGTTCATTAGTGGTTTGCAATGCCCAAACGAAGAAGAATTTGCAAAAATAGTATCTATAAAAGGCAGTGTCTCTGCTATTGAAAATTTAAAATCACTTCAATTAAAATACCCGGGCAATACATGGCTTAGGCAAAAAAAGCTAAACCGTATGGGATACGAATACGTTTATAAAAACGATGTAAATAATGCGATAGAGCTTTTCAAATTCAACGTAGCCGCATTCCCTGATTCGTCAGCCGTATATGCAAGTTTAGCTGATGGTTATGAAATAAAGGGAAATAAAGAGTTGGCGATTAAAAATTATGAAAGGGCTCTTCAATTAAATCCTAATGATAAGGATGCAAAAAGTAATTTAGAAAGACTAAAACAATAAATGGCTATTAATCCATAAGAATGGCTTTGTAAACTAAAACGGCATACATCCGGTTAGAAGAAGAACAATCAAAATTATGTATACTGCCACCGTGAAAAATAAAGCTGAAAGTAACAGCTAAGATAGTAATGCAAATGTTTTTTACTGGCTACCAATCCGTTTCATAAATTCTTCCCTGAAACTTTCTCCCAATGGTATTCTATTATTATTTACAGTTACCTGGTGTACTTCAATTAAAGAAATATGCTGAAGTGCAACTACAAAAGATTTGTGAACTTGTATAAATTTTTTTATAGGGAGAAAATCAAATACATCACTCATATTTGCTCTGTACAAAACTGTTTTAAAAGCAGTGCAAATTTTTAAATAATTACCATCTTTTTCAATGAAAAGAATGTCTTCAATTTTTAGCCGGTGCGTTTGTGAGCCACTTTTGAATAAAACAAATCCATCTGCGTTGGAAATTGTTGATGCTTTTTCAGAAATTTTGGCCAATCTCCGTTGAAATAACTCATTTGCCTTGTTAACTGCTTTTATAAACCGTTCAAATAACACCGGCTTTACTAAATAATCAACCGCCTCCAGTTCATAACTTTCTGCAGCAAATTCTGAATAGGCTGTTGTGAATATTAACATTGGCTTTTTTAAAAGCGACCTGCTGAATTCAATGCCTTTTAAATTAGGCATATTCATATCCAAAAAAATTAAATTAACATCTTCAGTTTGCAGCCATTCAAGGGCTTTCAGTGGATTTCGAAATGTCTTTTTTAATTCGAGATAGCCGATTTTTTCAACATAGCGTTGAATCACATCAATAGCATTGGGCTCATCGTCAATAATAATGCAAGTCATTAGCTGGTAGTTAAATTGAGGTGTACATGATATTTTTTTCTTTCATCTTTAATTGTGAGTTCATGCTTTTGGGGATAAAGCAGATGAAGCCGTCTCTTAACATTTTCAAGTCCTATGCCGCCTGCATTGGTTCTAAACACCGCCTCTTTCTGAAAAATATAATTTGAACAATTAAAAATAATTTTTTTATCCGTTGCCTCAATGGAAATATCTATCAGAGACTTGTTTTCAATATTGATCCCGTGTTTAAAAGCATTTTCGATAAAAGGAATCAGTATCATAGGTGCAATATAAGCCTGTTCAGAATTTCCCTTTTCAACAAAATTTACCTGCACTTCATCCTTTGGATACCTTAGCTGGCATACGCCTATATAATCTTTTATATTATTTACTTCTTTTGAAAGCACCACCAGGTTCACATTGCTGTCGTAGAGCATGTAACGCATTAACCCCGCAAGCCTGGAGATGCCGTACTCAAGTTCACCCACATTGTGTTTTTGCGCAATAGAAAACAGGTTGTTTAGCGTATTGAAAAGAAAATGAGGGTTGATTTGTGATTTTAAATAGTTCAACTCACTGTTCAATTGCGTTTCAATTAGTATTCTTTTTTGTTTTTCATTGCGAACCCATTCTCTTGTAAAAAAAATGGCAAAGCATATTGCAGTTATCAGCAGGTATCCTAAAAAGCTAAGCCATGTAAAAGCACTAGTTCCTGAATGCTCATGCAGCATATCGTTCCCACTATTTACAATTAAATTTTCTACTCCCAAAAAAATGGTGAACTGCAATAAAAGCAGCCCGATAAAATAAGGAACATTTTTTTTTCTTGAAAAATAGGGCAACAATACAAACAGCAATAGTGCTCCAAATAATGGTTTTAAGATGAAATGAATATACCACATACCATAAAATTAAGTTATTGCAATACAATTTTACCTGTTACTGATGCCAACCTGCTGAATATATGTGCATAACTGCTTTTTATGAAACCCAACCTGTCAATAACAGAAAATACCGGCTCACTATCAATAACCTTGATTTGCCACCACATGTTTTTTGAATAAGCATCAGTTTCCTAATCTTGTTCTGGATTTAAAGCTTACTCCAGGTATATATTAATCATCACGGTATGAAAAAAATAAGTTTATTATTACCTATTGTTTTCTGCATGCAGCTTGCGATTGCTCAGCATACAGCCCCTGGCAATTCAGTGGAAGGCTCATCACTCAATAGTGCACAACGGCTACAGGATATTGAACTCTTACACAGAGAAATAGTAAGAATACATCCCAACCCTTTTCATACACCTGCCACGCTTAATAAAGCAAAATACGACAGTCTCTTTAATGAGTTGAAAATACATGCTGATGAGTGGAGCAGTAATAAATTCAATACAGAAATTGCCAGGATAATCGGGTCCTTGAATGATGGACATTCTTCAATTAACCTATTAAATACCCAAGCAGGCACCTACACTTTTAAATTTTTCCCTGTATTTCTACATGATTTTGATGATGGTATATATGTGGAGAATATCACAAGACAATACGAATATTTAAAAGGATATAAGCTCATTGCAATTAACAATACTCCTGTTGTAGATGCAATGAATAAGTTGAGGCCTTTAATCTCCAAGGATTTCGGAAACGAATCGTCATTTAAAGATGCGATCCGCTTTTTTTTGATAACTTCCGAATATTTGAACGGGCTTGGCATAATTGACAATCCTGATGAAGCAACTTTTTATTTTGAAGATGAAAAAGGAAATAAATCTTCAGTTAATTTGCCTAGCATTCCTGTAAATGAATTATTCTCCAGCTTTAATCAGGTTGAATCTGAAAAGCCTTTATACCTCCAAAACGAAAGAGACTATTATTGGTTTAAATACCTGGAGAAGGATACATCACTTTACATTAAATATACTTTCCAAACAGAGGATTCAAAAATGCCTTTAGTGCAGTTCTGCAATAGATTACAATCTGTAATAGACTCGGTAGAATGTAAAAAAATAATACTTGACCTTAGACAGGGACAGGGAGGAAATATTGGAACAATGGGCCCTATGTACCAGTTTTTATTGCAGCCAAAAGTGAATCAACGCGGAAAGCTGTATGTATTGCAAGACAGGAGATCCCAATCGGCTTCCGCTGTTTTGGCTGTAAGGCTAAGTATGATCTCAAAAGCAATTTTTATTGGCGAACCCTCTGTTACTGCACCAAATTTTTTTGATAATGACAGGAAGGTATCTCTTCCTAACAGTAAATTGAAAATCGGGATTTCTTCTCACTATGAGCAGGCAAGTTTCCCTATTGATAAAAGAATTGCTTTGGATGCCGAGATATTTAAGCAAATAACAGCAAAAGATTATTTTGCAAAAAAAGACCCGGTACTTGAATATGCCCTGCAACACAAAGCTGAAATAAAACAAACTTTAAACATAAAAGTTAATGATAAAAATGAAGGATTATATGAATACTCATTGCTTAAAGTTTTACATATAGTTAAGGAGGGTGATAAGTGGAGAATGTATATTGAAGGTGGAGGTCAAACCAGGTATTTTTTGAATACTGCATTATATCCAATCAGTACCACTGAGTTTACTACTGATGTAAGAGGGCTAATAGTTTCAATTTTGGGAAACACACTTGCATTACAAACGATGTGGGGTAATATGAATTTAAACAAACTTCCACTTGATTATAAAACGCCGGAAGAAATGTTGCAATCGGGCAATATTGAGAATGCCATTAGCCTAACAAAACAACTTTATACAAAAGCCGATGAAAAAGAAAACAAAGGGTTCGAAGCAATTATAAATGCCTGGGGATATCAATTAATAAATAGTAAAGATCCGCCAAATGCGCTGAAACTATTTAAATTAAACTCGCAACTGTTTCCAGGCTCAGCAAATGTATGGGACAGCCTGGGCGAAGCAAATGCTTTGGCAGGAAACAAGGAAGAAGCGATAAGGAATTATAAAAAAGCTTTAGAACTTACTTCGGGATTAATCAGTGCCACAAAAGCACTTGAAAAATTACAACAACAATAAAAAAATATATTATGCTAAAGAAAGGAATTTTCACTTCGTTGATTTTACTACTGTGTATTCATTCAGGGTTATTGGCACAGTCAAAAACATATAAGTTTACAAATGGGCAATGGTTTAATGGGAAAAACTTTACAAAAAAAACAATGTACGCTGTAAAAGGTCTTTTTTGTGAAAAGAGCCCTGCTACCATTGATTCAGTGGTTGACCTGCAAAACAAATTTGCTGTGCCACCTTTTTCTGAAGCGCATACCCATCATTTAGAAGGTGTTGGCATGCCGTCACAGCAATTAATAAACTCCTATTTAAAAGATGGAGTGTTTTACGTAAAGAATCCTAACAATATAAATTTTTTTACAAAGAATATTAAACCACTTATTAATAAAACTACCAGCCTTGATGCAAGTTTTGCCAATGGCGGATTAACCGCTTCAGAAGGGCATCCCATGACATTGTTTGAAGACCAGATCAGGCCTTCTATAGAGCCAATGACAGGAAAAACAAACCGGGGATGGTTTCATGGCAAGGCTTATTTTACCATAGACAGTGAAGCAATGCTGAATGAAAAATGGGATTCCATAATGGCGGGTAAGCCTGATTTTATCAAAGTGTATTTAGCCAATTCAGAAGATTATGGTAAAGAAGGGCCGGTATCAAAGTATCCGTTACGAAAAGGGTTGAACCCGGCTTTACTCCCTTCAATCGTTCTAAAAGCACATAAGGCGGGGTTAAAAGTAGCGGCTCATGTAGAAACTGCAGCTGATTTTAGAACAGCAATTAGTGCAGGCGTGGATGAACTGGCACATATGCCTGGTTTCTATTTGTTTGACAAAGAACATAGTAACCGGTATATACTAACTGATGCAGATGCAAAATTGGCTTCAGACAAAAAAGTGTGGGTTACTACGACCCTGTTTTCCAAAACATTAGTAGAGGATAAAACTTTGTTGCCATTGGTAGTTGAAAATCAAAAACAAAATTTAGAGCTACTGAAAAAATATAAAGTAAAGTTGGCCATTGGCAGTGACCATGCTGACTCTCCTCTGCCCGAAGTAAAGGAGCTATATGATTTTAAGATATTTGATAATCTTGCGCTGTTAAATATGTGGTGTACTGCCTCTGCACAAAATATTTTCCCTGGTAGAAAGATTGGCTATCTGAAAGATGGATACGAAGCAAGTTTCTTATTGATCGATGGTAACCCATTAACTGATTTTTGGAATGTAAAGAAAATATCATTGATGGTTAAGCAGGGGAATATTTTAAAATGATTCAAAATAAATGCAATATTAAAAATATTGATCCCTCATTTATCAGTCTCTTTATAGTTTTACAATCGTTTGCCCAGCTTACATCTAAAAAGGCTAGGAGTTAAATAACTATTTTAATTTTTTAAGCAATGCCGGTTTCTCCGGTCAAATTTTAATTGTAAAAAAGAGAAAGATAATATCCAACCTCAATTTGGGTTATGCCAACAAAACAACCATGTACGTTGCATCAGCAACACCAGCTTTTAATATCGCTTCTTTTACTAAGCAGTTTACAGCAAATGCTATATTCCTATTCAAGATGAAGGATTTGAAAAGTATGCTATTGAAAATGCCATTTCATACACTCAAAATTATTTTCAATAGGAGTATGAAGAAATTTGATGCACAAATTTTCAGCCCTTTTGCAGGAAGCATCCAACGTTGTATTTAAAGATTAAATTCATTCCTACAGGAAACAAGAAAATGATGTGCATGGGTGGCGAACTAACAAATATGACCCGGAAGCTGATTTAAATACTATAAAGGTTCCATTCCTTTCGATTATGGGAGAAAAAGATAGTTGGTACCGCATGCAACCAATGAAACATTAGTGAACCAATATTTTATATAGCGGGCGTAAATTATCAACTACCTATTTTTCCAAATT
>JBBSBH010000007.1:0-173211 GCA_038251405.1 Chitinophagales bacterium | reverse complement strand
AATATCTGTGATAATACCGGCTGTCCGACAAAAGTCTTATTTTTATCCATGTTATATTGTTTGTGTAGTAACTCGAATATAACTCAAAAGGGTGGACTTGTTAGTTCACCCTTTCATTACTTTTAGTCGGACAACAATGAATATGAATATACAAAATCGAAAATAGGAATTTTGAAAATAGAATCTTATCTAAAATTGAAAAATCTTATTTTGCTTTTTGAAAAATGATTTTTACTTTCTTTGAGAAAATAAATTTATGAAAAAAGTGATTTTATCTACTGTTGTAATAGCTGGTACATTAGATATAGTAGCTGCGTTTATCCAGAGCTACCTCATGTCAGGTGTGACGCCATCTGCATTACTCAAATTTATAGCGAGTGGAATATTTGGATCTGCAGCAAAAGAAGGAGGATTGGGTATGGCATTTGTCGGGCTATTATTTCATTTTATAATTGTGTTCGCCTGTACATGGAGTTATTTTTTGATATATCCAAAGCTTAGTTTTCTATGGGACAAATGGTTTGAGGGTAGCGTCTTAATTGCTATAGTAGCCTGGTTTGTAACTAACTGGGTGGTGATACCCATGAGTAAAATTCCTGTCAGATCATTTAATTTTTCAAAAGCATTACTGGCGATAGCTATATTATTTGTATGCGTCGGTACTCCAATTGCATATCAGGCTCAGAGATATTTCAACATAGGTGAAGGGTTAAGGGTGAAAAGGTGAAAAGGTGAAGAGTGAATAGGGGAAAGGCAAAGGACATATGAAATTTATTTTAAACCTTTTCTTGATTTAATCATATTTGCAATCATACCTGAATTTTTTTTAGTACGCTCAATTAATATATCAGCATCTTCATCGTTAAAGTAACCTAGCTTCTTGCCAATATATAATTGAGTTCTTAGTTCGGCATTAGACCCTTTCGAAATATATAGATATTGAATAAATTCTTTATCAGTTTGCCGTTCATATCCTTCGGCTATATTAGAAGGTACAGATACAGCAGACCTCTGTATTTGATCTCTATATCCAAAGTCCTTACAATTTTTTAATTGCTTATAGACTTCTTCACAAATCCCGATTCCTTCTTGCCAAATAAGCAAATCTTCGAATGACTGAAATTTTTGCATAATTTAAAAATAAAATAAATTACACTTACCTTTTCCTTCCCCCTTCGCCTTTTCGCCTTTCACCCTTTTCGCCTTTTCGCCTTTCACCCTTTTCGCCTTTTCGCCTTTCACCCTTTTCGCCTTTCACCCTTTCACCCTTTTCGCCTTTCACCCTTTTCCTTTCCCTCCTTTTTCGATTAACTCCACAATCTATCCCAACTTCTGATATTGTCCCACTCTGGAGTAGGGCCAAAGAAATTAGGATTTTCGGGAGCGATGTGTTTGCGCAATTCTTCTTCATTCAAGGTAATACCTAAGCCTGGAGTGTCAGGTACGTTTGCAAATCCATTTTCGTATAATGGTTTACCATCTACAGTTTTTACCAAACTTGCCCAGTATGGATAATCAATGGAATGATTTTCAAGTGCAACGAAATTCATGGTAGCTGCTGCACAATGCACGTTGGCCATATAGGATACTGGTAAACCTGCAAAATGCATAGCCATGGCTATACCTTTTTCTTCCGCATAGTCTCCTATTTTTTTAGTCTCCAACAGACCCCCTGATGTCGCTAAGTCCGGATGAACGATATCCACTGATTGTGTATCACAGAGTTTGATAAATTCTTCTTTGAGATAAATATCTTCACCGGTACAAAGTGGTGTTTCTATGGCCGTTTTTATTTCCTTGAGCTGTGATGTTAATTGCCAGGGGATCATGTCTTCCAGCCAGGCTAGTCTATATTTTTCTACGGCTCTTCCTAGTCGAATGGCATTATTCAGATCAAAATGACCATAATGGTCAGAAGCTAATGGTATATCATACCCTACCACATTTCTCACGCTCTCCACATATTTACTTATTTCATCTAAGCCTTTATCAGTATACTGCACTTGTGTAAGCGGATGCAACAGAGCTCCGTAAGACATAGGATCATTAGACCATTGTTTACTCACATCCCAAAAATTGGAATTTACCACTGTATCAGGTTTGTCTTTGATCAATTCTATCCCAAAATCCATTTTTAAAAAAGTAAATCCTTTTTCTTTCATGCGCACCCGCATTTTTTCTGCGAATACGGCAGGATCTTTTTCCTGAGGAGTATCAGCATAGAGCCGCACCTTGTCCCTATATTTCCCACCAAGTAATTGATACGCAGGTACATTATATGCTTTACCTGCTAAATCCCACAACGCCATTTCCACTGCACAGACTCCACCGCCCTGTCTTGAATGGAATCCAAATTGTTTAATGCGTTTAAATAGTTGTTCTACACTACAAGGATTCATCCCTTTTATTCTGCTTTTAAGGAATAAAGCGTAGCGCCAATCGGCACCATCGCGCACCTCACCTAGTCCTGTAATACCTTGATTAGTTTCCAGTTTTATGATGGGGCATCTACCGCCACCATTTAAAATCACCGCATATTTCATGTCTGTGATTTTCAGATCAGATGGTGCAGAAAATTTATTCACTTTCGAAGTGCTATGCTCTATGGTTTCTTCCGCCCTTGAGAACATAAAGCTGCCCAGAGCTAGCCCACCCATTGATTTTTTTAGGAAGTTCCTACGGTCATTTCCTCTTGGGGTGTTAGGAATTTGTTCTTGCTCTAGAGTGAGTTCTTGCTCGGGGTCTTTAATGCCAAGCTTTGCTAAAAATTTTTCTGATGGATTCATATTCATATCTATTGAGTATTTAATATTTAATAAAAAGTTTTATAGATACTAATATAAGTCCTGATCATGAATTTCTTGAAGTATTTTGCCTGAAATGAAGGAATACTATGAAGAAGTGATTTAATTTCTATTGATCGAGTAAAAAAATGTAGACCCAGTATACTTAAACCCAATTTTTGCAGCAGAAGCAAAAATTGCCAACGGTCGATGAAATAGTTGAATTGAAAACCAAATATTTATCGAGGTTAACCTCCTATGAGTGCGGATGATGAATATCGGCATCCCTACATTTATCGTACGGATCTGATACGACTATTGGAGTCATCAGACCTGAGTTTTGAAAATGTAATTATTTCTTACCATTTTAAATCAATATAAATAATTCATTTTCAACACGTCAGATTTTGCATAGAAATTCTAATGCAAAATTTCGGTAAAACATTCTTACAGCAGTTCCAATCCAGGGTAATTACTATATCGGAATGAGATAGATTAGAAACTAATTAACGATTACATATGAAATGGTATCCTCGTAATCTATTTTCGATCGGAACAAGACTTAAAACGAATAATGTTTTGAATTCATAATAATCAAAACTGCTTAGTGAGAAAGCAGATTTATAAAATTTTTGTAAGGGAAAAATACCCATTAATTCTAATAAATTCCGTACTAAGTTTGGCTGTTTTCTATCCTCTTATAATTAAAAATTTAACAAAAATTAAGTACTCTATCTATTGATAATTAAATATTTATAAATAATTTTTTATTATATTATACTTTTAATATATATATATACCCTTAACATTAATTATATGAATATATAACTTTTAACTATATATATATCTGTAATGCTTTATCAGGATAAACTTAGTTTTCAAATAGTTAAAGTTTAGCATTACTTACTATCTTGATTAAATATCCATCACCAAATGACTACCAAAATGCAGACAAATAATAGGGCAAATATCTTTGCATTTTTACCGTATATAAAGCTTGCTATAGCAGTCTGTTGTCTTACCCTTAGTACTACATTATTTTCCCAAGTACTTATTTCACCAAATAAAATCCAATTTCAATATACAGGCCATATGCAGGCATGGGAAGTGCCCAGCTGTGTCTTCAAAATCAGGTTAGAAGCCTGGGGCGCTCAGGGTGGATCATCGCTCTTGTGTACTTCCAATCCCGATAGTCATACTACTGTGCAAAACGATGGGGGTCTGGGAGGCTATGTGACCGGAGAATACGATGTAATTCCTGGACAGAAGCTTTATATCTATGTGGGCGGCCAGGGAGCTCTCGGTGCCAGTGGCATTTTCGATGGTGGATTCAATGGCGGAGGAGATGGAGGCTTATTTGGCGGCGGCGGCGGCGGCGCCAGTGATATTCGCACTATTATCAAAGACTTAGACTCCCGCATATTGGTCGCTGGCGGCGGCGGTGGCGGTAACTCCGGTGGGCCTGATGCTGGTGCTGGTGGTGCTGGCGGCGGTCTTATTGGCCATCAGGGAATTCAACTTTTTGTCTTCGGCCCCGGAGGCGGTGGAGGCACTCAAGTATTCGGTGGTGCCCCAGGTGGATCTGGTGGCGAGATGGGTCTTTGGGGAATAGGGGGCAGCGGTGGTGAAGGAGACGACCAATTTCATATCGCCGGCGGCGGCGGCGGATGGTATGGTGGTGGCAGCGCCTATGCCTCTGGTGGAGGTGGCGGATCCTCTAACCTGGGTGGATTATCTTATACCTTAACCAATGCCAGTACTCAAGACTCTGTACATGCTGGTAATGGGCTCATCCATATCAGTCTGATCAATGCAGAGGAATGTGCCAGTTGTCCAATGACTTGTGCTAATTTAGTGCAAGTGGCGATGCCCGCCAACGAATGTTATACCTCGCTTTCTCCCGAAGATGTACTCGTAAAACTAAAAAATCAATGCACCACTTTTGGGTTTAATGTGACCCTTAGCTATCCATTTGGTACCCATGTGTTAAATGGTAATGATGTCGATCGATCGCATGTAAACTATACGATGGTGTACACCGTCTCTGACGGGATATCCAATTCTTGCTGGGGATATATAAAAGTGGAAGATAAATCAGCACCCATTTTGAGCTGCCATGGTACGCAGCGCGTTTCGTGCTATCAACTGGCTACGCTGCTCAGTATAAAGACTCAGGTGATTGACAACTGTTCTGCGAATAACAAAGCTTCGATTGAAAATCTTTTATTCACTGATTTTGGATGTGATAATGTAATGGGCATTGGGCGGATAAACCGCACCCTGCGGGCTACCGATGCCTGGGGCAATTCTTCTTCCTGCAGCGATACCATTTTTATCCTGAAGGATTCCATAAAAAATACCATGGATCCTGATTTCATTACCCTTAATTGTAAACTGACCTGTAAAACGGATGACGCTACTGCGGCGCTTTTGGAGTCTGATTATGAAGATATCTTTTTCTCCAAAGATCCTGCTAGCCAATATTATCCCAGCCCTGAACTTTTAATTCGCTTACAACAAAGCGACACTTTTAATTCTTCCAAATCTTGTATTCCTGATCAACTCAAACTAGTACCCTTTATTTATGATAGTGTATTCGTTTGGAAAGATGGGGAGTATGTAAAAGAATTGCAACGCGTAAATCAATATCCTTTCAAGTCTGGCTATTGCAAAATCATTACCTCTTACAATGATGAAGTGATCCCAACTTGCGGCGGTGGTTCCAGTTTTAAAATCCGCAGAGAATGGCGCATCAAAGACTGGTGTACCGATGAAGAAAAAACCATTATTCAATACATCGAGATCTCTGATAAAAATGCCCCTACCCTATTTTTACCCAATGGCGGCTCAGATGCCCGCGATGACCGATTGGTTTATCGGGCATTTGTAGAGGTGCATTCTTGCTATGCTACCGTAGATCTCAAAGCACTGGTTGTAGAAGATTGCAGCTCTGATCTGGTGCAACAGTTTTCGGTGGTGTATGATGAAGTCGGTCATCCCGGTACTAAAGTCGTTCAGTCTGGCAATCTACCTGGAAAAGTAAAATTACCTGCTGTACCTGGTGTATATGGCGCCCGCTGTTTCCCTATCAGAGTTACCGTCACCGATGCCTGTTACAATCATTTAGACACCGTGATTCAGGTATGTGTATTGGATGAGACCCCTCCGGAAGTATTGGCCCATGAAGCTACCCGGGTAACGGTAGATCCGACCACCTGTTGGTCACGCATTTATGCCAAAGACCTGGACAATGGTAGTCACGATAATTGTTGTGATGTACTCCATTTTGCAGTTGCTACTATGGACTCTATCGAGTCTGCTAATAAATATGTGTACGATGCCATCATTGCTCAATGCGGCTGGGCCGATTACAAAGCCAGCCAGGAATATTATGATTTTTATATAGAAGATTATATCAGCTCCTATATTTTCAAAGACTATGTCGACCTCAATGCCTGCGGCACCTATCGCGTAGTTCTGCGCGTTTGGGAAGCCTGTGGTATTCCACGGTACGATCCCCATATCTGGCCCTGCAGCGAACACCTGTGGTATATGTATAACGTGGGCTACCCACGCAGTCACTACCGCGCTGATCATAACCTCAATTTTGGCTTTTCTGTAAATGCCGACTACTCTAAGTTTAAAGCCCCTAAAGATTGTAATTGGAGGTATCCTTTGATTTTCTGTGATCCTCTGCTCAAAGATTGGTTTGCCATTGCCGGTTTGGATGATTATCATACCGCTTACATCGGCGCTGGTGCTGCTGAGCTTTGCAATTTTAGTTTCTACTGGCCTCGACTCGGCCAGATGACCGCCGGTAATAATTTTGGTTCCAATATCGCCCCGGGTAATACCTGTAGCCGCATGTTGCACAAAGATGCCATGGTGATGGTGACCGTAGATGATAAAACTCCTCCTGTAGCAGATAATCCGGATGATATTTTTTGGTACTGTGATAATGTAAGTTCGCTCCAAGCAGGTCAATACGAATATGCTCAGTGCCTGGAATCCGATGGCTGCACCGATACTAAAGGCAATCCTTATAATGAAATTGAATGCAGAATAGAAAATGATGGTATTCTCTCCGATACGGTAGATCCTACCGGGAAACCATTTGGCTGGTATGGATGTAATCTATATGCGCCCAACCATGTCGATGAGCATGGCGTGGCCTTTCCTTGTCTGAATAATGAGTATAGCTGGAGTCCCGTTTATTGTCACTCCTGGCTCTGTCTTGACAGCCTCGATCAAGCCGGGCAAATAAATCCATACACTCTATTTTCTATGCCTTCCTTTAAAAATGGATCCCCTACACAAAGTGCCGGTAAAGGAAGATTCTGGATCTGGGACAACTGTCATTTGGACACTTCTTCCTTAAAAATAAAAGACACTTCTATTCTTGATAAATGTGGAAATGGATGGCTTAGCCGTACCTGGACCGTGGCTGATCAATGTGGAAATAAAGTGACTGTTGATCAAAAAATTGTGGTCAAACACAGGTCTGATTTTGAAGTCGTTTTCCCTAAAGACATCACCCTCACTTGTGAAAATGGCGCATCCCTCACCAATGACATTATCGGCAAGCCTATCATATCGGATGATGAATGTGAGCTCGTGGGCATTACTTTTACCGATGAACTATTTGATATCGTTCCCGATGCCTGTTACAAAATCATACGTACCTGGAAATTAATTGATTGGTGCAAATACGAACCTAATAATCATCAGGCCGGCCGGGATGTGATCGTTGATGATCGCCTCGTCGCTGACACCTTGAATCGCCCTTGCGTCTACAGAAATGTAAAAGATAATGGCGATGGCATAGTACAATATGTACAGATCATCAAAGTAGTAGATCATACGCCGCCTATGGCCACCTCCAGAGATACCATAATTTGTATAAATGATGTGAGCTGTACTTCCCCATTTGTCCAGATTCCTTGCCAGGCAACAGACAACTGTACGGATCAGGCGCACCTCGCTTTCCGATGGGAATTGGATGAAAACCCAAGCGCTGCTGACCTCGCTGCTAAAAAGTATAATCCTGCCAGCATTGACAAAAAAAGTGCTTCCAGTATTCAATACTTTACGGGTACCAGGCCTATTGGCACTGCCTTAGTGCATGTGATTGCAGCTGACAAATGTGGAAATGAGGACACCACCACTTTTGTACTCACAGTGAAAGATTGCAAAAAACCTACACCCTATTGTTTTAATGGCATCGCTACGGTGATCATGCCTTCTACCGGCAAGCTCACTTTGTGGGCTAGTGACCTGAATGCTGGCAGCTATGATAATTGTACTTTATCTAAAGACCTGAGATTTAGTTTTAGCTCAGACTCTGCACAACACAGTAAAGAATATTCTTGCACTGATATGCCCAATGGCAGAGATGTGACTTTGCCTATTTCCATTTATGTATGGGACAATGCCGGCCTCTCTGATCTTTGCAATACTTATATCTTACTGCAGGATGGTATTGGAAATGTTTGCCCTGATGTCAATGGTCTTACAGGTGGTGGATTGAAAAATCCTCACGTAATCAACAAAGTTGACTTTGATGGCAATACATTGACCAATCATCCGAATCCTTTCCATGTGTATACTATCATTGATTTTACATTGCCTCAAGACTTGCAATACACCATTACCATTACAGATCTGTCAGGTAGAAAAATCATGCATTACGATGCCATCGGCAATAAAGGCATGAATCATTTTACCATTCATCCGGCTGATCTCAAAGGAGCAGGCTTATACTTTTATACATTGGAGACAAGCACTATTACGATCACTAAAAAAATGATTCTTACTAATTAAATACTTCCTCGTGAAAATAAAATATAGCATATTCATTTTCTCCTTCTTTTTGACGGGTGTCACCACTCTTCTGAATGGGCAGGCGATCCAATCCAAAGATCCTTCGGTCATTGGGGCCGCTGGCGGTATTCATACCAATCATTCCATTTCCCTCGAATGGACGCTCGGTGAAACTTTTGTCGCTTCGAATACAATAAATAATAAAATGTACATAGAAGGTTATCATCAGCCTTTTCTTGCTGTAAAAAATATTCCTGCTCAAAACTCTTTGGCTGATAAATATCAGGTACTTATTTCTCCCAATCCTACCAGCGGATTATTAAATGTAGCTATCAAAACCAATGAAACTGCTAATCTGAATATACACCTGATAGATATTGCGGGTAGAATATTAATGAACGAAAAAGTAAGTGGGGGGTCTCAAGATCTTCAGCTGCAGCTCCTTCCATTCGCTGAAGGCCTTTATTTATTATCTATTACTAATGATCTTGGGTATCGCATTCATTCATTTAAAGTGATCAAACAATGAAAAAAATAGTTTCTATATTATTATTTCAAACTTTATTGCTTGCATCTATCTATGCACAGGTGATTCCCAAAGGGATGAATTATCAGGCTGTGGCAAGAGATCAAAAAGGCGAAGTTTTATCTGCTGAAAGTATCGATGTTCGTGTTTATTTGTTTAGCGCGGAAAATAACAATCGTGTCAATCATTATACTGAAGTACACCATACTTCTACCAATGAAGGCGGCTATTTCAATTTGATCATTGGCGAAGGATTGCGTGAGCATGGTGAGTACGGCTTGATACCTTGGAATAAAGAAAATATCTGGATGGAAGTAGCTATTAAAGATAGGTCTCATTCCAATTTTACTTCAGTGAGTAGCAGCAAACTAATGGCTGTGCCCTATGCAATGCATGCCTTTTCAGCTGGGGAAATTTCCTCAAATCAAACTGCTAATTTTGCACCTCCTGAGCCTGGTGTAATCTCTACTTTCTGGTCGGTTTTGGGCAATGCAAAGACCGATGCCAGTGGTAATATCTACCGCATCAACTCTCTCGGTACCGCAGACTTTGTTGATCTCATCATGATCACTGACAATGTGGAAAGACTTAGAATCTTTGCGGGTGGTGATATCCTGGTTAAGCAAAACTTTGAGGTAGGTCAAAATTTGATGGTAGGCAAAAGCCTTTTTGTATTGAAGAATGCTACATTTTGTGATTCACTCCTGGTTAAGAAAAACGTAGTCTTAAATACAATAGGAGGAAATACCATTAATTATGGACAATTTACAGTTGCTAACTACAGCCCTACTCTTTTTACAGGCATTCTTACTGTAGATGGGGATACCTATTTTAATACAACATTGAATGTTGATGGTACTACAAATCTCAATAATCGATTAAATGTAAATAATATGAGTCCAGTAAAGTTAACTGGAACGCTAACAGTTGATTCCACTGTGACATTACATAGCTCATTGAATGTGCTCAATCAAAGTCCATCAGTACTTACTGGCACCCTTTCAGTCGACTCCATGGCTACATTTAATGATAAAGTAAAAATATTAGCAGAATATCAAACTGATACCTCAGCAGGGGCACCACCTAGTGGAGCACTGCAAGTAGGAGGTGGAGCCTATATTAAGGAAAATCTTTATATAGGGGGAGTAGCAAAATTTGGTGGACCCGCTGTCTTTGGTGGCGCCGTAACTATCACTGATCAAACCCAATCAACGGATCCCTTTACAGGTGCCTTAAAAGTAACGGGGGGGGTAGGTATTGGCTTAAATCTGAATGTAGGTGCTGCAACTATGATAGGTGGAATGTTGACTATAAAAGATATTACTCAATCTACCCTCCCTATTAACGGAGCATTGAAAGTATTGGGTGGAGTAGGTCTAAGAAAGAACATTAATGTTGGTGGGCATGTAAATATTGGTGGCAATTTTATTATTAATGGAGCATCATACCTTAATAATGTAATGAATGTCACTAATGCAAATAACTATATTGCCTCTTTTGAAAACAAAACTGATAGAAATGGTATCAGTATTGAAGTAGCTAATTCCGACCCGGGAACAGCCAATAATTTCATAACTTTTAGAGGATCGAATAGCGTAGTAGGCCGTATTGAAGGTCAGACAGCAGCTGAGTTAACTATGAATCCAGCATATATATTAGAGTTGGAAAATTTAAACTCTCGTATTTTACTAGCCCAATTAGGAGTAGCATCATCAGCTACGTTACTTGCCTCAGCCATTGCAGGAGCGATTGCCGCTGCAGCTTCTACAACTGTTTGTGTTGGATTTGGAGTCTGCGTCACACTCCCCATTATTTCACTTATAATTCAATCGGCTGTAATTCCTCTTGCAAGGGCTGCTGGTGTGGTTGCTGCAGCCTTAGGATTGAACAAGGCTAATGACAACAAAACTGAATTCATCAATTTACAGAATGCCCAGCGAGGTGTTACCTATGAATCAGGTGCTGGTGATTATGCCGAGTGGCTACCTAAATTAAATAAGAATGAAACTTTTTTACCAGGCTATATAGTCGCATTAAGGAATGGTAAAATCACTAAAACTATTAAAGCTACTGATAAACTAATGGTAATATCAACTAATCCCGCGGTTTTAGGAAACACACCAGCCGATGGAGATAAAACTGCATATGAAAAAGTTGCTTTTATGGGTCAGGTGCCTGTGCATGTACTAGGCCCAGTAATGAGTGGAGATTATATAGTGCCTTCGGGAAATCACGATGGTATGGGTAGATCCATCGCTCCAGATAAAATGACCGTTCAAGATTATTCCCAAATTGTGGGAGTAGCCTGGTCGTCATCCGGCAAGAGTTTACATAATTTGATTAATGTAGCTGTTGGGCTGTACTCTAATGAAATTAGCAAAATAATTGCTGACCATGAAAAAATAATTGCTGATTTAGAATCAGACTTTAATCAGTCTAATTCAGCTTTAGCTCAGGTAGTTCCGGGATTTACCAAAAAAATGGTGGCAGAAGGCGTCACTACCATGGAAGAGCTTAATGGAGCAATGAATGCTTTAAATGAAAAAAAGAACAGTGAGCCGAATAATGTATATCCTGGTAATTCAATGTCCAATTTGATATCTATTTCAAGCAAAGAAATAGATGATATGCTAAGTAAAACTGAAAATATAATATTAGAACATGGTGCAAATCTGGATGAAAGCCTATTGTGGAAACGATTAAAATCTGATCCGGAATATAAAGCACAGTTTATTGAGCAGGTTAAAACCATATTTAATGTAGAAGTAAATAAAAAACTGCAAAGTTTAAAACCCAATTAATCAAGACCTCCTATAAAGAAATAAAAATGAAAAAAATATATTTCATGTTTTGCTTACAAGTATTACTACTTCAGAATGCATATTCACAAGTAATACCAAAAGGCATGAATTATCAGGCTGTCGCAAAAGATCTTAAAGGTAATATCATCCCAAATGAAAAAATCAGCCTCAAAATCTATTTATTCTCAAATGAAAGTAACCTGAGAACAAACTATTATAGTGAAATTCATGAAATCACCACAAATAATTTAGGCCTCTTCAATTTGGTGATAGGAGAAGGAAATGAAAATCAAGGAAATTATGGTCTTGTTCCCTGGAATACTGAAAATATTTGGCTGGAGGTAGCCTTGAAAGATAAAGATCGGTCTATATTTAATACTGTTAGTAATAGTAAACTGATGGCAGTTCCTTATGCTATTTATGCAAGAACTACAGATCACTTGACCAATACAAATCAAACACAAGCTAGCTTTTCTCCTCCAGAACCAGGAGTTATTTCCAATTCCTGGTCTGTATTTGGAAATGCTAAAACAGATGCAGCTGGTAACCCATATAGAGTAAATTCGCTGGGTACTACAGATAAAGTAGATCTCATTTTGATTACCGATAATATTGAACGGATGCGCATTTTATCGGGTGGTGATATCATCACTAAGCTCAATTTTGAAATTGGTAAAAACTTAACTGTAGATCAAAATTTGTTCGTTATCAAAAGTACTAATATTGGTGATTCACTACTTGCCAAAAAGAATGTCTTATTGAATACAATAGGTGGATCCACCATTAATTATGGACCTTTTACAGTAGCGAATGCAAGCCCTACACATCTTACCGGAAGACTAACTGTAGATAGATCAGTTGATCTTGATTCAACATTGACTGTAGATGGACCAACAGATTTGAATGGAAGGCTATTTGTGAACAATATGAGCCCTACTAAATTGAGTGGTACTTTACAAGTAGACTCAGCAGTTAATATAAATGATGCTCTGTTTGTAAATAATATGAGCCCAACCATTTTGAGCGGTACGCTGAGAGTAGATTCGTGTGCGACATTTCTTGATACTGTAAAAATAGTGTCTACCTATTCTACTGACACATCGGGAATAGCCCCCAGCGGGAGTTTACAAGTGGGAGGAGGTACTTATGTTCAAAAAAATTTATACGTAGGAGGCATTGCAAAATTTGGTGGCCCCGCAGTTTTTGGCGGAGCTGTTTCAATAACTGATGGGACTCAATCCATTAATCCAATGACAGGAGCCTTAAGAGTATCAGGTGGAGTGGGAATTGGGCTGAATCTAAATGTTGGCGGTATGGCTATGATAGGTGGTATGACTACGATTAAGGATAATTCAGAATCCACTGATTCTACCAACGGAGCATTAAAAGTACTGGGCGGTATAGGCATCAGAAAAAACTTGAATATAGGAATAAACTCTACATTTGGAAAGAACCTAAATGTAGAAGGAATTTCATATTTCAATAATGATCTTTCTGTGATGAGCTCAAGTAATTATGTAGCTCATTTTAAAAACACCTCTAATCAAAACGGAATCTATATCGAAATTACAAATCCACAGCCTGGTCACCCTAATAATTTTATATCATTTCGTAACACAGGTAACACAATAGTAGGACGGATAGAAGGTGATAATGCTTCAGAATACAAGAGCAATCCTGAATATCTGGCCAGGATTGATTTGTTGAGTTCTGCAGTCACTCAAGCAGAATTAAAACTTGCCGTATCAAGTATTCAATTAGCCGGTTCCGTTGCCGGTTTAGTGGCCGCTGCAGCATCTACTACTACTTGCGCTGGTTTGGGTTTTTGCCAAACAGTTCCCATTATTTCATTGATAATAAAAGCGGGTTTAGATGTAGCAGCATATGGAATTCTTGTAGCTACTGGTGTGGTTAGTCTTAATGCTACTAAGGATCGAAAATCTGAATATATAGCATATAAAGATACCCACATTGGTATTAGTTATGCCTCAGGGGCAGGTGACTATGCAGAATGGTTACCCAAGAGTGACATTAATGAAACTTTCAGCGCTGGTCAAATAGTGGGACTTATGAATGGTACCATCACCAAGGATATTTCTAATGCAAATAAGTTATTAGTAATCTCTACTCAGCCTATAGTACTGGGGAATATGAAACTTGAAAATCAAAAAGACTATGAAAAGGTCGCATTTATTGGCCAGGTACCAGTAAAGGTTATTGGTAAAGTAAATGAAGGTGAGTATATATTACCTAATGGAAAGAATGATGGTATTGGAGTAGCCAAAGCTGCATCTGAAATGGCTCCGGAAGACTTTACTCATATTGTAGGCATCGCATGGACTTCTTCTTCTGACGAAGGTGTAAAAAATATAATGGTGGCGACAGGTTTGAATGATGGCGAAATCAATGGCCTGGTCTCACAAAATGATATCTTATTGAATGGTATAAAATCAAAATTCAACCAATCGAATATGGCTTTGACAAAACTCTTGCCTGCATACAGTAAAATAAATACATCGTTTAAATCGAATTTTTCAGAAAATAAGCACCTGGAAGAAGTGCAAAACCAGAGTATAAGCACTATTGATTATTCGAAAATTAATTCTAACCAATTTAGTCTCTTGGGTATCTCCACGGTACAAGTATCTGAACTAATGGATGAAATAGAGACTCAGGTAAAAAGCAATAACCCTGAGTCAAAAGCTTTTTGGGATGAAATGAAGTCAAATGAGGATGCAAAAGAAAGCTTTATAAAAGAAATACAGGGAGCATATAAAAAAGAAATAGAATTTCAATTGAATAAATGGATGCCGGTAAAAAACTGAAACTGATCTAATGAAAAAGAAATCCAATCTTACAAAACAAAATATCAATATGATAAAGAAGCTATTTGGTATACTGATTTTTCAATTGATAATATTTACTTGTGTATTTTCACAAGTGACTCCAAAAGGCATGAATTATCAAGCCATTGCAAGAGATAAACAAGGATCCATTATTTCCAATGCCCAAATTAGCCTTAGAATTTATTTGTTCTCAAATGAAAGCAACCAACGCATAGAATACTATAGTGAAATACATGATTTAAAAACAAATGCTTTAGGCTTATTCAATTTGGTCATTGGCGATGGAATAAAAGTAATTGGTAATTACGGGCTTATTCCTTGGAACACTCAAAATATATGGTTGGAAGTAGCTCTCACTGATAAGTTTAACAATCGATTACACAGCATAAGTAATAATCGTCTCTTAGCAGTACCTTACGCGATGCATTCACTGAGTGCAGAAAAATTAATTCAAGAAAATACTACAAAGACATCTTCGGTACTACCTCCTGGAGTAGTTTCTTCTGAATGGTCAGTTTTTGGAAATGCTATGACGGATGCGAGTGGTAATTTATACCATATCAATTCATTGGGTACTACGGACAAAGTAGATTTGATAATGATCACTGATAATGTAGAAAGATTAAGAATATTAAAATCTGGTGATATTGTTACTAAATTGAATTTTAATATACAACAGAATCTTAGAATTGGTCAAAATTTAAATGTTATTCAAAGTGCTACGATTGGAGATACTTTAATCGCTAAAAAAGATGTGCTCTTTAATATACAGGGTGGTTCGACTATCAATAATGGACCATTTACTGTAGCTCAAAATAGTTTGACACTTTTATCTGGAATTCTCACTGTAAATCTGGATACTAAATTAAATGGGGCGTTGCGCGTGGATGGACCTACTGATCTCAATAGTGCTCTTTGCGTGAATAATATGAGCCCTACCGTTTTTACTGGTACGTTGCAAGTAGATTCTATTTCAAATCTGAATGATTCATTATATGTTATTAATAGTGGCCCTGTTGTTTTGACCGGGACACTATTGGTAGATTCAACAGTCACTTTTAATGATAGGCTCAAAATACTCTCTACATATTCTACTGATACTTCCGGGATTGCAGCCAGTGGATCACTTCAAGTGCACGGGGGCCTGTACATAAAAGAGAATTTATACATAGGAGGAATAGCAAAATTTGGGGGTCCTGTGGGCTTTGGGGGAGCTGTTACCATATCGGATGGCACTCAATCTACAAGTCCCACTACAGGTGCATTAAGAGTTTCAGGAGGTGTTGGAATAGGTCTCAATTTAAATGTCGGTGGTGCTGCCATGCTGGGTAAGCCAGGAGATATGACTTTTGTAAAAGACCTTACTGAATCCATGGATACTCTTACAGGAGCTTTAAAAGTACTGGGCGGAATGGGGGTTCTAAAAAGCTTGAATGGAGGTGGTAATGCTTCTTTTGCAAAGACACTTCAAGTGACTGGTAATGCTGCTTTAAATGACTCTTTGAATGTAGCTAATAATGGTATTTATGTAGCCTATTTCAAAAATAATGGCAATAATAACGGGATAAATATAAAAGTTGCAAATGATGCTCCCAATCCGGGCCACGATAATAATTTTGTAGAGTTTAGGAAACAAGGCGGGGCGAGAATAGGAAGGATTTCCGGTGAAAATGTTAATGAATACCTGTTAAATCCCAGGTATATCTACGAGTTAGACAAACTTGAAACCGCAGTATTTGGAGCACAAGCTAGTTTTGCCATAGCTATAGTGACAGCTGCTGTAACTGCTGCTGGTATTATTGCCGCAGCAGCCTCAGTGACTACATGTACAGGTTTAGGAATAATGGCTTGCATTCCCGTAATATCATTAGTCATAAGATCCGTGTTGGATTTCGCTGCTGCTGAACTTCAATTGGTAAGTGCTGGCGCTGCTGTTGATGATGCAGTAAATGCTAAAAATTTTTACATAACCTATAAGGCTAATACTGTAGGTGTCACCTATGAATCTGGGAGTGGCGATTATGCAGAATGGCTACCTACGGCAAATCCAAAGGAATCATTTTTAGCAGGTCAAATTGTTGGACTTAAAAATGGCAGAATCAGTAAAAACCTTCAAGATGCCAATAAATTAATGGTGATTTCCACTCAGCCAATAGTGCTGGGCAATATGCCACAAAAAAATAAAGAATTAGCCTTTGAAAAAGTTGCATTCCTTGGTCAGGTGCCTGTATTCGTATCAGGTAAAGTTGTGGCGGGAGATTATATTTTACCTTCTGGAAATAGTGACGGTATTGGTATAGCGGTGGCACCCCATGATATGAAAACGGAAGATTTCTTGAGCTTGGTAGGAGTGGCTTGGTCTTCCTCTACATCTGTTGATCTAAAATTGATAAATGTAGGGATAGGCTTGAATGCAAGTGATATCAACAAAGTGGTAGTAAATCAAAGAAATAAAATTGGCGCATTAGAGACTAAAATCAATAAGAGGAATGAAATTCTATCGACTCTTGTGCGAGGATATAATGTGGGGACAGAAATTCAACACGACCAAATTAGCTCAATGAAACTGTCTAAAACCATTACAAGTGAACTAAGTTATGATCCCTCTCAGATTAATAAGACCGCAAATTCAAGTATTTCAAATTTATCTAAAGAAAAATTATCTGAAATACTTGAGAATGCTGAAAATTTTCTGAAAACCAGGGGTATTGATCCTGGAGGAAGTAGTTTTTTCCAGCAATTAAAATCTGATCCGGCTTACAAAGAATCACTGTTGCAAAAAATGAAACTTACGATAGATAATTATTCAACAACTGCCATACCTGCACATTAAACCTTTATTCATTATTCAAAAAACCATCATGATAAGATATTTTAATAAAAAGGGGTTTCAAAAAAAAATAATGAAAGGTAAAAGATTTTTGAATTCAATTGCAAAAAGTAAAAATATAATAATGAATAGAATTTTCAGGGTCAGCTCTTTTGTTATTTTCTATTTTTTATTCTGTGGTACTGTAAATGGGCAGGTATCAACTTTGGCACTTCCTACTGATGGCAATGTCTCCCAATCGAGCGCACCACAGGGTGGATTTAGATACCAACGCGGTTTTTATCTTATAAAGCCATCAGAAATGCTGTTTAGTGGATTACAAAATGGCGATACGATAAATTGTATTGGCTTCAATATAGCCTTAGCTCAAAGTGATACCACCAGAGGCAATTTTAAAGTGTACCTTCAAAATACTACTGATATGCTGAGTAGAGTCGATACCGCCTGGACTATGATAAGTGGTATTACCAATAATTTTTATAAAGCAATAAATTTATTTCCAGGCAATTTTGAATGGATGGTAAAAACGAATTGCTCTTCATTTTCGCCTACCCAGCAATTTACTAGTGTAAAACTTGAAAATTGTCAACCTCCTACCCATTTACAAGCAAAAAATATTACTGATATGGCTGCCACATTGAAATGGGTAAGTCCTATTTCGATGGTGTCCCAGTTCAAAGTAGAATTTAAATTACCTGAATCAATAAATTGGACCACCACTACCACTTCTTTAGATTCCGTAAATATATCTGGTTTACTACCCAATAAGAACTACTTATGGCGCGTCTCCACCTTATGCACTTCCGATTCTTCAATCTATGCAAGTAACAACTTTCAAACAGAAAACGCTGATAAATGCAATGAACCCACTAGTTTAATGAATGGGGCAATTGGCGATACCACAGCGGTACTTAAATGGACTGGAGCTTCTGGAGCTAATTATTATACCATTCGGTTTAGGAGAGTAGGCAGTTCCAACTGGAATAGTACTATTTCTTTTACTGATTCTTTATACATCAATTCCGGCCTGACACCCGGTACTTTGCATGAATGGCAAATAGCAACCAATTGTGGATCCGATAGCTCCAGCGCATATGTAAAGGGCAATAATTTTATGACTTTAGGGACTCTCGCCTGTTATCCTCCTGATTTTTTTTCTACGGACAGTATTAGTACAGATTCCTCGATCTTTTTTTGGAGTGCAACTCCTGGTGCCAGTTCTTATGAACTTTGGTATCGTGCCAAAAACAAAATCTCTTGGGATCTTGCCACTAATCCAATGACCTTGGTACACAATGATAGCATTACTATTCCAAATACAACGGGCCCTTATACTATTCCATTTCAAATAATGAATGTAGATACCTTTTTTAAATATACAGGGGGTGGGTTGTATATTGCGTGGGAATATGATCGGCCTTTAGGTGATTTTTCAACTTTCAATACCTCTCTCACTACTAAGGCGAATACCGTATTAAAAGGATCATTTGGTCAGGATTCTATCAATTATATTTTGTCTTATATTGCCACCAGTGATACATTGGATACAGGCTTAGACTCTATTTTATATGTAACCAATCAGCGTCCTGAAACTTATTTTTGTTCACCCAATATATCCGATAGTGTAGCCGTTTTATCGGTCTATGCACTAGGTAAAAATGCACCTAGATTTTCTAATAACACGATCTCCGCTGCCATAAAAAACTATCAGAACGCAACAATAACTTATCCGGTTACACTTGTAGTAAAAGATAAGGCTACAAATGCAATCAGGTGCATGTCTACCCAAAATATTACAATACCACCAGATACATTTGGTATTATCACTTTCAATTCATGCAATGTTATTATTAATGAAACGGATTCAATCATTGTTTCAGTAGCTCCATTGATAGGAGAAGATGTAGTAAACAACAATTCTAATTTTTATATACAAATGGTAAACCCTAATATAGTTTCCTATGCGGATGAATCTATGGCAATATCAGAAACCGGTACTGATACTATGGGGCTTACCTTGAACAGGCATTTCATGGATGGCTGTGGTACTATCAATTCCGTACAAGTTTATTTATCAAGGTCTTCAATAGGACATACTGTTTATGGCATTGCTTTAGATAGTAATCGTGTAGTTCTTGCTATTTCGCCAAGTTTAATACCTGACTCTACACAAATAAATAAATACTTTAGTTTTTATTTTCCAAATACTAGAATACTTCAAAATGAATTGTACTATGTAGGGTTGGCACAAACTATGGATGTAATGCCATACAAACCTGTTGGCATTCAATTTGAAAATTTTCCCATTAGAGATAGCGCATATTTTAGGGGAAGTCTTAATGCAGATACTATTTGGCACTCTCCTAATCCTGGCAGACCAATGATTCGTGCAGAGATTATACCAGGTACAGTTTCTTCAATTTCTGGCAATTTACTATTATGCCCAAATGTAATGGGAGATACATTGGTCGCATCTTCTATACTTGCCCGATACGCTAATTCTGTTATTGCGGCAAGTTCAGAATACTCACCTGTAGAATTTGGGGCAATACAAACTTTGGGCACTCCAAATGCTTTTCCGAATTACGGATCCAATCCAGCAGCATGGTTAGGGGAAACAAATAGTAGCCGGGAATTCATAGTGGTCAAATTTCCAAGCCCGGATTCAGTCAACTTCATCGATATCTATGAAACATTTAATACAGGAGCAATTGACAGTATTTATTTTGAAGATGTAACCGTGCCTGGGGTTTTCAATTTGGTTTGGTATGGCACGGCTCAAAAAGGCCCAAATGTTGCAATTAAAAATAAAATTGAATTTCCATCCCTGACTAACTATAAAGTTTCCGCTGTAAGACTTGCTTTTAATACTGCTGCTGTTGGAGGTTTGACAAGTGTAGACGCAATATGCATTGGTAAAAAAATAACACCTGGTATATTTTCAAGCATATCGTGGTCTGGCTCAAGTATAGGATCTAATGATTCTTTGATTATTACTTTACCCGGAGGATACAAACTCACTACTATAGATGCTAGCGGTTGTATGTCCATGGATAGTATTACTGTTACTACTCCTTTATCAATAACCCCTCTAATTTCAGCAGAGGGACCTATTACTTTTTGCCCTGGTGATAGTGTTAAATTAAAATCCAATTTAATAGGTGGAAACCTTTGGAGTAATGGATCAAGAGCCGATAGCATATATGTCAAGACAGCTGGGAATAATTTCGTCAAATATTTTGACGGGTGTGATACCACTCAATCAAATACTATAAGTATTACTTTATTTACCCCTCCGACTGTAAACATTACAGGGGATACTGTAATATGTCCCGGTGGTAGTACTACTTTAGATGCTGGCCCTGGTTTTACTTCTTATCTGTGGTCTAGCCAACAAACATCCCAAACCATTAATCAAAGTTTTCCTAGTTGGAATCAGGTCACTGTTACTGACATGAATGGATGCAAAGCCTCAGATGCAGTATTTACAGTCTGGGGTACACCACCAAGTCCAATGATTTCTGGAACATTAGAATTTTGTACAGGGGACTCGACCACTTTATACGCGGGGACAGGTTATGCAACCTATTTGTGGTCAAATGGATCTAGTGCCGATTCAATAAAAGTAAATACCGCTGGTACATTCATGGTGACCGTTACTGATATTCATGGATGTAGTGGTGTCGATGATGAAACTACAGTATTGTTTGCTCAACCTAATGCTATTATTAGTGGTAAAAATGGATTCTGTCCTCAAGATTCAGTAATGTTAACTGCTAGCGGGGGCATGAGTTATTTGTGGTCTACCGGCAGTACACTAACTTCAATAAATGTCAAGACACCAGGTATCATTACTTTGACAGTAATTGATATCAATGGATGTAAAGACACTGCATCAAAAAATATTATTGAATTAACACCTCCCAGCCCTATCATTAGTGGAGCTTTGTCTTTTTGTGATGGTGGAAGCTCTACTACTTTGAAAGCAGATCCAGGATATACAAGTTATTTGTGGTCTACTGGGGAGACAAGTCCATCTATCACGGTAACTACAATTGACACTTTCTTTGTAAAAGTAATTGACCAAAATGGATGTATGGGCACATCAGGAGTACGAACCTCTAATGATGGCGCTGTGCCTGCTGTACCTGGCGTAATTTCTGGTCCTACATCTGGTCAATGCAATATATTATCACCCAGTATGTACTCTATAAGCCCTATGCCAAATACAGACAAATATTATTGGGAAGTACCGGTAGGAGCTACTATTGAAAGTGGTCAAGGTACCACCTCCATCAAAGTTAGTTTCGATCAGTTTTTCACTGGTGGTAATATATCAGTACAAGGATGGAATCCTTGTGGTCTTAGCCCAGCATACAATGGAAGATATTTATATGTTTCTGCTACACCGGGAAGCGTGCCTGGCACCATATCTGGCACTACTTCGGGAGTATGTAAAATAGGTACAGGAACTTATTCCATTCCTCCTGTTACAGGAGCCACAGCATATATTTGGACAGTGCCTTTAGGTGCCACTATATTAACTGGACAAGGTACGCCTTCTATCAATGTCAGCTTTGCTTCTTCCTACAAAGCAGGTGATATTTGTGTTCAGTACAATACCCTTTGCGGCCCCAGTCCATTTGAGTGTGTGACGGTAATTCCAACTCCTGTGATTGAATCTCCGATACAAGGGATTTCAGTCGTATGTGTGGGCAAACAAAATGAAGTATATAGTGTAATTCCTGCTGTTGGAGCCACCTCGTATGAATGGACCGTGCCTTCAGACGCTTTTATCGTATCTGGTCAGGGAACCAATCAAATTGGAGTCAATTTTGGAAGCAGATCAGGAATCGTTACCGTGAGACCACTTAATTTATGTGGAAGCAGTACGGGTCAGGTGTTGCCCATAAATGTGATTAAGTGCGATCAGTTTAATAATGATGATCGGCAGTTTAAGAAAGTAGAGTATAAATTTGATGTTTCCATATTTCCTAATCCATCAGATGGTAATATCAATGTTCAGTTTGGAGAACTGACTGGAGATAACACCTTTTCAATAGCAGTGGTAGATGTATTGGGACGAACGGTATATAATTCCAAACTTTCTGTAAATAAAAACGATTTGAAAAAGTTGAATTTACACCATCTTGGATCCGGAATCTATACCTTAAACATATGGAATCAATCTCAGCACTCCTCTTCCAAATTAGTGCTCAGATAGTATTATTTAGAAAATACATTGCATCGAATTTGAACATTACTGTATCGAATTCGAACACTTTATCATGACTGGCTTCATGTTATTCATTCTTTTTCAGATATTTATGTAATTGGCATAATAGATGAATCAATTTTATGTGAATTAAATTGGTTTTTCATGTTTAAACACTATATTCTAATTGTCGGGAGCAAGCTCTTCAAAAATCCTGCATTTTCGTTTATTAATATTGCTGGTCTAGCTATAGGAACGGCTGCTGCTTTGATGCTACGCTGGGTTCAGTTGGAGTACAATTTTGAAGGTTTTCATAAGAATAAAGTCCGGATTTATCAAGCCTGGAGTAGGGTAAAAGCATCAGTACAGAATAAATTAAATAGTTATGCTTAAAAATTATATTACCATCGCCCTGCGGAACTTTTGGAACCATAAGATATTTTCTCTTATCAATATCTCGGGCCTTGCAATAGGTATCAGCGCTTCCTTAGTAATTTATCTGATTGTTCAATATGAGTTTAGCTTTGAACAGTTCCAAAAAGACAAGGATAGAATATTTAGAGTGGTATCTAAAATTGAATTCCCTGATTTACTCATTCATAATTCTGGCGTACCCCTACCTACCGGTGATGCGATTAGAAAAGAAATTGATGGGCTGGAGGCTGTAAGTAATATTACGACCAATTACGAAATTAAAGTCGCCATTTCAAATAATGGCAATTCTAGTCCTAAACTATTTAAAAGACAAGAACATATCATTTTTACTGACGCTGACTATTTTAATATTTTCCAATACGAATGGTTAGCCGGGTCAGCTGGTCAGGCATTAAATGAACCCTTTCAGGTAGTACTCACGGAAAGTCGGGCCAGTACTTACTTTCCCGATTACCAACCTGGCGAAATGATTGGGAAGACCATAGTTTATGAAGACAGCATCCTGGCAAAAGTAACAGGAGTAGTAAAAGATATATCAAAGGCCACCGCTTTCAATTTCAAAGAATTCTTTTCCAAAACTACCATTGAAAATACTTTTTTGAAATCACGATGGGATTTAAATGAATGGGGAAGTATTAATTCCAGCACCCAGCTTTTCGTAAAGCTTTCTAAAAATACTTTACCTATAAATATTGAAACAAAACTGGTTTCCATTCGGGAAAAATACCGGGAAAAAAATGAAAAAAATGAAGGAGATGATACCAAACATTTTTTGCAACCATTGACGGATATCCATTTTAACAGCGATTATTCGAGCTTTGATGAATCAGGGGCCAGGCAAGCCAACAAAACTATTCTGTGGTCCCTCCTGGCGGTCGCTTTATTTATATTAATCCTGGCTTGTATAAACTTTATTAATCTTACCACCGCGCAGGCATCGCAAAGAGCTAAAGAAATTGGTATCCGAAAGACGCTAGGTGTAAGTAAATCCGAACTAATCACGCAATACCTGGGAGAGACCTTACTATTTACAATAATAGCAACTGTCCTTTCTATCACCCTTTGCCCGATATTGCTGAATGTGTTTCGTGATTTCATACCACCACAGGTTACTTTTCAATCCATTAATCAACCACATGTATGGATTTTCTTAGTTTCACTAGCCATTCTAGTGAGCCTGCTTTCAGGGTTTTATCCAGCATTAGTACTGTCAAAATTTAAACCCATCGCAGTTTTAAAAAATCAATCCAATGAGGGAAACAGCCCCACCAGGAAATCTTGGCTTAGACAAACGCTTACTGTATCCCAGTTCGTCATTACCCAGGTCTTATTAATATGCACACTGGCACTAAGCAAGCAAATACACTATTCTCTTAACAAAGAACTTGGTTATAAAAAAGATGCCATAGTTTTTATTAATACTGAAAGAGATATTTTTTCAAATGAAAAGGATGAACGGAGATTTATACTTTTGGATAAACTAAAGTCAATTCCCGAAATTGAACAAGTAAGCCTGGGTAGCACTCCACCTGCATCTGTAAATACTAATTCTACTACTATGAAATTTAATAATGGCAAAACTATAGTGGAGACTAATGTAGAAACCAAGTTTGCTGAGCCGAATTATTTCAAAATCTATAATATGAAATTGGTTGCTGGAGATTTCTTAAAGTCAAGTGATACAACAAAAGAATTTCTTATTAATCAGACTTACGCCAAAGCACTAGGATTTACTGATCCCCATGATGCCGTAGGTAAGCTGCTTGAACGCAGTCATAAACTGTTCCCTGTAGCCGGTGTGATAGCTGATTTCCACACAAAATCTACCCATGAAGCTATAAAACCGCTCGCGTTTTCATCAAATTTGAGTAATAGTTATGCGCTGCACATCGCGCTTATACCGAAAACAGCAAATGCTGATACCTGGAAAAGAGCATTGACCAAAATAGAAAATGAATATAAAACGCTTTACCCCGAAGATGTTTTTAAATTCAAGTTTTTTGATGAATCCATAGCTGCATTTTATAATACTGAACAAAACATCATAAGGCTATTGAAATGGTCTTCAGGAATATGCATCTTTATTAGCTGCCTTGGTCTTTTAGGCTTAGTAATATTCACTACCCATGTACGTACCAAAGAAATAGGAGTACGGAAGGTCTTAGGTGCATCAATAAGTCAGATCTTGCAATTGATTTCAAAAGATTTTATCAAACTCATTATTCTGGCTTTCATAATAGCAGCACCATTGGCCTGGTTAGGAGTGAACAGGTGGATGCAGGGGTTTGAATATCGCGCACATCTTGGATGGCTTATTTACTTTATGGTAGCTTTCGGTGCGGTATCCATAGCCTTAATTACCATCGGCTTTCAGGCAATCAAAGCTGCCAATGCAAACCCTGTTAAATCATTGCGAACTGAATAAACACATATATTCAAATGCTTTCAAACTATCTAAAAATCGCCTGGAGAAATCTCAATAAAAATAGATTTTATTCATTTCTGAATATTCTGGGATTATCTATTAGTATTGCTTTTGTATTGCTCATTGGCATTTATATTTGGAATGAATGGTCAGTAAATCACGATTTGAAAAATGCTTCTAATCAGTATATAATCCAAAGTATATATAAGGACCCAAACCAGGGAAATGAATTAACCACACTTGGCCCTTTGGCAAGACAATTAAAAGAACAATACCCCTCTTTAGTGACTAATTATTGTAGATGGGATGGAGTCACTAGTACGGTTACAGCTGGTGAGAAAATATTTAGGGAAGGTTTACAATTGTGTGATAGTACTATGTTCACTATGTATGGATTTACCTTACTTTATGGCAACCCTTTACATGTCTTTGATGATCCCTATTCAATAGTATTAACAGACGAAATCACAAAAAAATACTTTTCGAAGGAAATCTACGATCATCTTGAAAATGTCATTGGAAAGACACTGAACATTGAAAATTTTGCAGGAGTAAACCATGACTTTAAAGTAACTGGAATTTTAAAAAAGCCTCGGCAAAATTCAGTGACTCTGTGGAATGTAAATAATGATAATCAAATGTACATTTCTGTTAATGACATGAAGGCCTATTTTGGTCGAGATATGGAATCATGGCAAAATCAATACATCATAGGATATATAGAATTAAAAGAAGGAGTAAAACCAAAGCAATTGAATGAACCCATGAAGCATCTGATAGATGCCAATGCTCCTCCGACTATTGCATTGGGAATGAAGCCTTATTTGGTTCCTCTAAAAGAATATTATTTGGCTTCCAATAATAGCATGGTCAAAAAGACTTTGATTTCCTTATGCCTCATTGCTTTTTTTATTCTATTGATGGCTATTGTAAACTTTATCAATTTAAGTATTGCAAGATCGACTTCCAGAATGAAAGAAATTGGAATACGCAAGACATTGGGCGGCCTAAGACTTCATCTAACATTCCAATTTTTATCTGAAACAGTTTTATTGGCCGGCCTATCAACTATACTCGCACTTTTTATTATCAAATTGGGTCAGCCAGGTTTTGAAAGTATCATAGGAAAGAAATTACCATCATTATTCAAGCTTCCCTTAGAATTATATTTTACTCCTTTAGTACTAATATTATGTATTGGAGTAATCGCTGGCTTATATCCGGCCTTCATTCTATCAAACATCAAATCTGTAGATTGCCTGAAAGGTAAATTGAGTTCCATAAATGAAAAAATCTATTTACGAAGAATTCTGGTGGGCATTCAATTTACAACGGCTATCATTGTATTCCTTGGTTCCATATTTATTTCTAAACAATTAAATTATTCTCTTACCAAAGATTTGGGGTTTGATAAAGATTACGTGATTTATTCTCAAGTGCCTCGAAATTGGTCAAAAACCGGGGTAGATAATTTGGAAGCAAAGAGAAAGCAATTTTTGCAAAATAATTTTATCAAACAAGCCAGTGTAGCATTTGAAATACCTGATGGGAATGCATCAGGTATGGCTTCTGTATATAATGCGACTCAAGATTCCACACAGGCTAAAGGTGCAGACTTATTAACCACAGATCAATATTTTGCAGATACCTATAATATTACATTATTGGCAGGCAATTACTTTACATCTAATTCGACACTCCAGGATTCTTCCAGACTAGTCATTAATGAAAAACTATCCAAAGCACTAGGTTATTCATCACCCGAATTAGCGATAGATCAGAAGATAAGAATAGAAGGAGCATCACAACTGTTTTCAATATGTGGAGTAGTAAAGGATTTTCATTTCGGCACTTTAAAAGGTGACATCAAACCAATGACGATGATGCATTTATCTTTAAATCCAATTTATCGGTTTATGGCTTTTAAGATTCAGCCTGGAAATATTTCTAAATCTATCCATTTATTACAGCAAGAATGGAATAAAATTTTACCTGGTGCTCCATTTGAATATAAATTTCTGGATCAAACGATTGCCAACATGTACTCCTTAGAATCGCAATTGAAAAAAGCGTCCCTTTTAGCAACTATTTTAGCATTAATAATAGTATTATTGGGAGTAATCGGCTTAGTAGCTCAAAGCATTCGAATAAGGACAAAAGAAATTGGTATCCGAAAAATACTTGGATCCTCCATCCTTGGATTAGTAAACTTATTTATTAAAGAATTTTTGGTTATTATATTTATCTCTGGGCTGGTGGCCTGCCCGGTAGCTTATATTTTGGTATATAAATGGTTACACTCCTATTCCTATCGGATAGATCTTTCATTTCAGCCATTTATCATCGTAATAGTTATGATTGGCATTATCACCAGTTCTATTATTGGAATACTATCAATAAAAGCGGCTTTCGATAATCCGGTAAAATCTTTACGAGCAGAATAGAAAATATTTGAAAAATTCCCTGAGCATGATTATTAAATATTAATGTGATTTTCTTTGGTGTTGCAGTTTACCCTCCTACTAATCATTTAATAAATTATTTATCATAGAATTGATATCATTAATCTTAAACTTGATGAGGTTGTAAAAAAGCATTATTTTCTGTATCCCATTCTTTTCCTGTTCTTACTATTTCCTGAATAAATGGATCAAAGTTGTTCGCCGTAGCATGAGATGGATAAAATTTAAAATCGAACACCCCCCGGTATTTTCTCAATATAGGTCGGATCAATTCCATGTCAATTAGTCCATTTCCGACAAAACGAGAATGCCAAATAGCAATATCTACATCACTTTCCTGAGTTACACATTCTTTGGCATAAGATCCAAATAAAATCATTTTATCGGGTCGTAAATTCAACTCCAACAAGTCATTCGATATAGAGACTAGTAGTTTGTTTAAAGCCTTTCGAGTAAGCATTTTTTCAGTTCTTGCAATTTACTCAATTGATCTTTCATATAATTTTCAGTTGCAATCTTATGTAATTTAAAACGATAATCAGGATACCTCCCTTCGAGATTCCATCTATTTACCGTATCCATGAAATCAATTAATGCAGGTTGAAGGGATAATTCAGTCTGTGATAGCAAACTTTGCAATTCATGGATTCCAGGGGCTTGAATCACTACATTATCGAAAACCCAATTTGCTTTTAAATATTTTTCAACAGCAAGACAATAAAAGAAAAGAGCCTCTACATTTTTATTTCCAAGTCTTAAAAATTCAGCTGCATCCCATGATTCATGACCCGTTTTTAACCAATAGTTGATATAGTCTTCTCTCGAAAGCATGTCCAAACAAAGATACAGCATCTCATCCGATACTTTTATCATTCCAATTTTAGAATTAACCGTGTTTGCATGTACAAGCAACTTAAGGAAAGTTTAGCTGTCATTATTGTAACCTTTTGCGCTAAAAGAAGTAATACTAAAACCGATATAGTTACAAAATAAATCAAAAACAATTGCGATGATAAAAAACTTTATTCGGATTGCCTGGCGCAATCTGATCTCCAATCCTACTTATTCGCTAATTAATATTTTAGGATTAGCATTGGGTCTAGCATGTAGCCTGGTGATCATGCTTTGGGTACAGGATGAATTAGCCAAGGATAGATTCCACAAATTTGACAGTAGACTTTACAGAGTGATGGAGAACCAAAACTATTCCGGAGACATATCCACATTCGAATCCACTCCCGGCCTTTTGGCTGAAAATATAGTCAAGGACATTCCCGAAATTCAAATGGCTAGTCAGTTTCTTTGGGAAGAAGAACCCTTATTTACCGTGGGTGATAAACTGGATAAAGAAAAAGGGAGATATGCTCAAAAAGATTTTTTAAAAATGTTTTCTTATCCGCTAAAAAAAGGAATTGCAGCTAGTGCATTGGATCGACCTGATGGAATAGTAATCTCTCAGAAACTAGCTGATAAATATTTCTTAGGTGAAGACGCACTAGGCAAAACCATTCGAATAGATAATAAAGAAAATGTGATCATTACCGGTGTTTTTGATGAAATGCCTGAATCCTCATCTATGAAATTTGATTTCATCATGTCATGGGAAATGTGGCTCAAAGGGAATGATTGGGCTAAAGAATGGGGCAATAATGGTCCTCGATGTTTTGTACTATTAAATGAAAATACGGATGTGGCAAAAGTAAACGAAAAAATAAAAGATTATATAAAGACTAAGAATAAAGATAGTAATGTAGAATTATTTCTACAGAATTTTGGACAATCCTATCTCTATGGTCAATGGAAATCCGGTAAGCCTGATGGCGGAAGAATTGAATATGTAAGCATATTTTCAATAGTAGCCATTATAATATTATTGATAGCATGTATTAATTTTATGAATCTCGCCACAGCCAGATCTATGAAGAGAGCTCGTGAAGTAGGTGTGAGAAAAGTAGTAGGTGCAAGAAAATTTCAATTGGTCTTTCAGTTCCTCAGCGAAGCTGTAGTAGTCAGTTTCCTTGCTATGATATTGGCAATTGTTTTTGTATTTTTCTTTTTGCCATCATTTAATGTAGTCACGGGAAAAACGTTGCATATACCATTAGCAAAGCCTCCGTTTATTATCACGGTGCTCATGCTAGGACTCGGCACAGGACTATTTGCAGGATCCTACCCTGCCTTTTTCATGTCCACATTAAAGCCAATTACCGTTTTAAAAGGTCTGTTGCGATTCAATCCAGGTGCGGCATTTTTTAGAAAAGGATTAGTAGTATTTCAGTTTGCACTTTCGATTTTTCTTATCCTGGGCATGATTGTAATTTATCGGCAGATATCATTTATCAACAATAAAAGCCTGGGGTTTGATAAGGAAAATCTATTACTTATTCCTATAGAAGGAGATCTTCAAAAAAATTATACTGTATTCAGGGAAGAACTATTAAGACAGCCGGGCATTAAAAGCATTTCTCTAAGCAGTAATAGTCCCATACAAATAGGCAGTTCTACAGGTGGAGTAAGATGGCCGGGAAAAGATACTACCAAACTAGTCTTGTTTAGCAATAGCAATGTTGCTTACGAGTATATCAAGACCATGGGCATCACATTATTAAATGGCCGTGACTTTGATGAATCATATAGTACAGATACAGTGAATTATTTAATAAATGAATCCGCTGCTAAGAAAATAGGATATGCCGACCCGGTAGGTAAAGAACTGACTATGTGGGGAGATAAAGGCCAAATTATAGGTTTGATGCAAGACTTTCATCACAATTCCCTTCATGTACCTATAGATCCATTAATAGTAAGATTATTTAAAAAAAGCTGGAATTCAGTATGGGGCTACGCTATTATTCGTACAGAAAAAGAGCATACGAAACAAGCCATATCCAGCATGGAAAAAATGTATAAACAATTCAATCCTGCATTCCCTTTTAAGTATTCATTCACTGATGAAGAGATAGCTAAAAATTATCGCTCAGAGCAAACCGTTGGTAAACTTTCTAAGTACTTTGCCTTTCTGGCTATTTTCATTTCATGTCTTGGTTTATTTGGATTAGCGACTTTTACTGCTCAACAAAGAATAAAAGAGATAGGTATCCGCAAAGTACTCGGAGCCGGCGTGGGCAATTTGGTAAGTATGTTGTCAAAAGACTTTTTGATCCTGGTGATATTATCTACATTGATTGCATTTCCAGTAGCATTTTACTTCCTTTCAAAATGGTTAGAGAAATATCCATACCGGGAAGGAATGCATTGGTGGTATTTTGCAGTAGCCGGAGTATTGGCAATTACTATTGCGCTCCTTACCGTCAGTTTTCAAACCATCAGGGCTGCATTGACAAACCCGGTAAAATCATTAAGGACTGAATAAGGAAAAATTCCTATCAGACCTCTGTTCATTTTACCCTTTGCCCTGTTACACTATTTCGCTATTAGTAATTGTAAAAACTCTTTTACAGGCATTCATCATTTGATCAAATTGCCGCTCTAGTTCTTTATTGAGAATACCAAGTTTAGTATCGAAATTTTCTTTAAAATTGGGCAAACTAAATGAACCTAAAATGGTTGCTCCATGCCTGGGAAACCTATCCATTGCACTTGCCATTACAGAGGCCGCGCCGCGTACCCCAGGTGAAGTGGAAAGTAATATTAATTCCTTTTCATCAAACATCTTTGGATTTTTTCTGGAAGTCCAGTCAAATAAATTTTTAAAACCAGCCGTGTATGATCCATTATGTTCTGCCAAAGAAATAATAATCAGATCTGCCTCCCGCATTTTATCACAAAATAGATGCGCATTTTCGGGTATCCCTTGCGATTTTTCTACATCTACTGTAAACAACGGCAATGGAAAATCATTCAAATCCAGTATTTCTATTTCAGCATCCTTAAATTTGGTAGTCGCAAATACTGCAAAAGATTTATTAATGGAATGCTTGCTATAAGAAGCTCCGAATGCTTTTACTTTCATTATTTTATCATTTTTAAATAATTAATATTTAAACCTCCATAGGGACTTCCATTAACAAAATTTCCGATGATGATGAAAGCGCCGTGATATCTAGTTTTTCAATATCCCAAATGCCATAGCCATCCCGATGATGCAGTAGTTGATCTCCAATTTTAAAATCGCCGTTTAAAACGAAAGCATAGACTCCATTGCCCTGTCTTTTGAGCTCATATTCCACCTGAAAATCTTTATCAAAATTTCCTAAATGAAACCAGGCTTGTTGGTGGATCCATACGCCTGGACCACCTGCATGAGGAGATAAAATTTGTTGCAGTTGATTGTGTCTATCTTTCAGATCCAGGGTAATCTGATCATATCTTGGTTTTACATTGGTCGCATTTGGCAATATCCAAATTTGTAAAAATTTTACTGGATTCTCCTTACTGGCATTGTATTCACTATGTCTGACTCCTGTGCCTGCACTCATTGCTTGTATATCACCATGCCTGATCGTGGCTACGGTGCCCATACTATCCTTATGCTGCAGATCACCTTCTAAAGGAATACTTATGATTTCCATATTATCATGAGGATGCGTTCCAAATCCCATACCCGGGGCGACCCGATCATCATTTAACACCCGAAGTACTCCAAAGTTCATGCGTTCCGGATCGTAATAACTTGCAAAGCTAAAGCTATGCCGGCTCTGCAACCATCCATGGTTTGCCTCGCCCCGGGAGGATGCTGTATGGAGAATAGAATTAGTCATTAAGTAGAAATTTAATTAATTAAAAACAATAAAGCAATTGAAAAGTTTAGGAATAACCTGATTCTGAAATTTACCTAAGTATTTATTAATGATGGACTTCATGATAGAATAGATTTCCAATACATTTTATTTACATTTGGAAAGGCCAATACCTAAGTATAAGCCTTGGCCTAAATTCCAAATACTTAATCAAAATCATATGAAAAATCGCAGAAAATTCCTCAAACAATCAAGTCTTACCGGCCTGGGAGTTTTAGGGAATGGTTTTTTCACTTCATCTTCAAACCTCTTTTCCAAAAGCAAAGTCAATATTAAAATGAAAAAATATAATTCTCCTTTAAAAGAACAAAGCATTATTGGTGCATATGGTACCTGGGCAGCAGGATTAATAGAAAAAAAGTTGCCTTCTCTGTCTTTTAGAAATAAAGAATTTACCAATGTAGAATCATGGCAAAAAATGGCAAGAAAGAGACTTATTGAAAGGCTGGGCATTCCTGAGATTGGAGGCATGCCTAAAGTAACTATTAATAAATCATATGCTTATGATGGCCTATGGATTGAGGAAATCACCTGGCAACTACCTTATGGGCGATCAACTGAGGCTATAGTTTTAAAGCCTCAGCATGCAAAATCGCCTTTGCCAGGCATATTGGCATTTCATGATCATGGTGGAAATAAATATTTTGGAATCAGAAAAATCACAAAGACATCTGACATACAACATCCTCTAATGGTCGCCCATCAGAAGGAATACTATGAAGGCAAAGCATGGGCTAATGAAATTGCCAGGAAAGGTTATGTAGTGATGGTATCCGATGCGTTCTCGTTTGCCAGTAGAAGAGTGATGATGAATGATCTGCCCGAAGAAATGCGCAATGGACTTTCTGATGCAAACCCTGAAGATCCTGAAAACATAGAAGCCTATAACCATTGGGCTGGTCAACATGAACATGTCATGGCAAAATCTTTGTTTAGTGCAGGGACCACGTGGCCGGGAGTTTTCTTTGCAGAAGATCAAAAAGCATTGGACATATTATGCGCCAGAAAGGATGTAGATGCTTCCAGGGTTGGATGCGCAGGTCTTTCGGGAGGTGGACTGCGAACTGTATTCATGGGAGGATTGGATCAAAGAATCAAATGTGCTATTTGCCTTGGCTTTATGACCACTTGGCAAGATTTTATTCTCAACAAATCTTTTACCCATACCTGGATGACTTACGTACCTCTTTTACCTAATGAACTCGATTTTCCTGAAATATTAAGCATAAGAGCACCACTTCCCACTATGGTATTGAATGATTCAGAAGATAGCTTATATACGCTACCCCAAATGCAACGGGCAAATTTGATCCTTCAAGAAGTGTTTCATAAAGCGGGGGCTGATGATAAGTATGCATGTTCTTTTCATCCCGGGCCCCATAAATTTGATCAAAAAATGCAGGCAGAAGCATTTGATTGGTTTGATAAATGGTTGAGTAAAAAATAATCTAAGAAATGAATATTCAAATCTTTAAAAATGCAGCGGAAGCAGGTAAAGCCAGTGGCAAGTTAGCTGCCCAATATATACGAGAGGCAATCACCCACCAAGGCTCTGCAAGTGTAATCCTTGCTACAGGAACCAGCCAATTGGAGACCTTGAATCAATTACTTAAAGAAAATATCGACTGGAGTAATGTAACTGTATTTCATTTAGACGAATACATTGGTTTGTCTATAGAACATCCCGCCAGCTTTAGAAAATATCTGAAAGATCGGTTCATAAATAAAGCAAAGAATTTAGCCGTTGTTCATTTAATAAATGGCGAAGCCGAAGCCCATGAAGAATGCGAAAGACTTGGTAAACTTATTGCTGATTTTAGCATCGATGTTGCTCTAGTTGGCATTGGTGAAAATGGACACCTGGCTTTTAATGATCCACCAGCAGATTTTACAACTAATAACCCGTATATAGTGGTAGCATTGGATGAGCCATGTAGAAAACAACAACTGGGTGAAGGCTGGTTTAAGAATTTATACGAAGTACCTACACATGCAATAAGTATGTCCGTAAATCAAATTTTAAAATCTAACGTTATTATATGTACAGTACCGGATCAAAGAAAAGCGATTGCTGTAAAAAACAGCCTTGAGCATCAAGTAGATCCTACATATCCGGCTACCATTTTACAAAATCATAGAAATACATTTTATTTCTTTGATACGAAATCAGCATCCCTACTAAGGTTGTCTGCACTACCGCATTCTATCCAAAATACAAAAATATGAATGCATCTACTGCCCCTCCCATAGATGTAAGCAGTCTTACCAAAAGACAAACGATTATATCCATTTTTATCATTGGTCTATTATTTTTCATATTTGGTTTTGTTTCCTGGGTAAATAGTATCCTCATCCCTTATTTTAAAATAGCTTGCGAACTCACTAATTTCGAATCATACCTTGTAGCATTCTCATTTTATATTTCCTATTTCGTAATTTCAGTTCCAGCTTCCATGCTGTTGAAAAAACTTGGTTTTAAAAAAGGAATGATGATTGGATTTTGGGTAATGGCATTAGGGGCAATTATATTCGTACCTGCTGCTCTGAATAGAGTTTATGGAATTTTTTTATTGGGATTGTTTTCTTTAGGTGCAGGTCTGGCAATACTCCAAACTGCTGCAAATCCATATATCACCATATTAGGTCCAAAAGAAAGGGCAGCCCAACGAATCAGCATTATGGGGATTTGCAATAAAGGAGCTGGAATATTGGCACCGCTTATTTTCGCTGCTGTTGTGTTAAAAGCTACAGATACCACTTTATTCAAAGAACTCGGTAACATGAGCAACGAAGTAAAAGCAATCGCATTGGATGAATTGATAAGAAGGGTAATATTACCATACACCATAGTTTCTATAGTATTATTTTGCCTTGGATTGCTGGTGCGATTTTCTCCGCTTCCTGAAATCAATACAGAGCAGGAAAATGAAGAAACGGCTATATCTAATTCTGGTAAAAAAACCATTTTTCAATTTCCACATTTGATTTTAGGCGCATTAGGGATATTTCTCCATGTGGGTACTCAGGTGATTTCGATAGATACTATTATTGGGTATGCCAATTCAATGGGAATAGACCTGTTAGAAGCCAAAGTATTTCCCTCCTATACTTTGACAGCAACGATTATAGGATATATAACCGGCATTATATGTATACCTCGGTTTATAAAACAGGTGAATGCTTTGAAAATCTGTACCTCTCTGGGATTAATACTTACATTCCTAATTGTGTTTGCCAAAGGAAGAGTGCATCTATTGGGACATCTGGCTGATCTATCTATTTGGTTCGTGGTATTATTAGGCCTAGCCAATTCATTGGTATGGGCAGGAATTTGGCCACTAGCTTTGGACGGATTGGGGCGGTTTACAAAAGTGGGAGCATCTATCATGATCATGGGTCTTTGTGGCAATGCCCTTTTACCACTTATATATGGATATTTTGCTGATCATTTTAGTCTCCGGCAGGCCTATTGGATATTGTTGCCTTGCTACATATATCTTTCCTATTATGCATTTTATGGACATACCGTAAAAAATTGGAATATTAATTTTCACAAAGCCCTCAATAATGTCAAAGATTAAAATATTTAATGCCCATATTATCACACCTGGTGGAATTCTTGAGGGTGGGGCGCTTATAATTGAGGACGAGAAAATACAATCTATTCATAGCAGGAATGTAACGGTTGAAAGCATGGAGTCAATAAATGCAGAAGGAAAATACCTTGCACCAGGATTTATTGATATTCATGTCCATGGAGGTGGAGGTGCTGATTTCATGGATGGTACTGAAGAAGCATTTCTCACCATCGCGGAAACACATGCCCAACATGGAACTACTTCCATGCTTCCTACAACACTTTCTGGAAGTAATGAAGAACTGGCAAATACCATTTTAGCTTATGAAATAGCTAATAAAAAAAATTTCAAAGGAGCAAAATTTCTTGGCCTTCATTTAGAGGGGCCGTACTTTGCTATGAATCAGCGTGGGGCACAGGATCCAAAATACATCAGAGATCCTAATCCTGAAGAATATCAAAGAATATTAGCTTCAACCAATGCTATAAAAAGATGGAGCGCAGCACCAGAGTTAAAAGGCGCCATAGAGTTTGGTGATTATGTAAAATCAAAAGGAATATTGATAGCCGCAGCTCATACAGATGCTGTCTATGAAGAAGTGATTCACGCATTTCATCATGGCTATACCTTAGCTACCCATTTATATTCAGGTATGTCTGGAGTTACCCGTAAAAATGCTTTTAGATACGCAGGTATGATTGAAAGTGCATATCTCATTGACGAAATGGATGTAGAAATTATAGCTGATGGAGTACATCTTCCGACTCCGCTGTTGCAATTGGTTTATAAAATAAAAGGATCTGGTCGTACGGCCTTGATCACCGATGCTATGCGTGCTGCAGGAATGCCTGAGGGTGAAAGTATACTGGGCAGCAAAACGAATGGCTTGAAAGTAATAGTCGAAGATGGCGTGGCTAAACTACCTGATAGAAGTTCTTTTGCCGGAAGTGTAGCAACAGCAGATCGACTGGTGCGCACCATGGTCTATCAGGCAGGAATATCATTACATGAAACTATAAAAATGATTGCCCAAACCCCAGCCAGGATACTTGGCATAGATCAAAAAAAAGGATCTATCGAAATCGGAAAAGATGCTGACCTGGTAATTTTTGATAAAGACATAAATGTTATGATGACTATGGTAGAAGGCAAGGTTATTTACCTAAAGGGATAATCAGGATCATTTAATTTAACCAGTGGTGTACCAATTTGCAACTAGTTGTATCAAAATCGCACACTATATGCATTACCTAATATTCTAATTTATAGATTATCAACAACTTATAAAGTTGGTATCAATTCTGCATTATTTCTAATATGCTCGCTCATTATTTAGTATTTGCATGGAAAAACCAATTGAGGAATCAAAACCAATCATTGATTTAATAATCATTTAAATACCCTTTGTTTAAAATAATATTTATATGTTATCGACATTCAATTTAAAACTGGCTATCAGAAATCTGGTAAAGAACAAATTGTATTCAGGTATCAATTTGATAGGACTTTCTATTGGGATAGCAGCAGTGATACTTATTTACCGTATCGTCACCTATGAACAAAGCTTTAATAAAAATTTTAACCAGTATGACAGAATAGTTAGAATAGTAAGAGCTGATAAAAATAAAGAAGGGGGCACTTTTTATACAGCAGGCGTTCCAATACCCGCTTTCGAAGTACTGAAAAAAAGCATTCCTCAATTTGAGGCTAGTGCTAAAATCAGGGAAGCTTGGCCTACCCTGTTAATACCTAATCCAACGGGGGGTGTTCCACTTAAAAAGTTTAATCTGGAAAAAGATAAAGTGGCCTTTTTTGTGGAGTCTGATTTCTTCAACGTATTTGACTGGAAATGGTTGACTAAGGAAGATTCTAAATCTCTGGACGAGCCCAATACCATTGTATTAACCCGTTCCATAGCTAAAAAGTGCTTTGGTACAATAGAAGCAAGCTTAAATCAATTCATATCCATTGACAATCTAAATCCATATGTAAAAGTAACAGGTGTAGTGGAAGACCCTGCTTTAAATTCTGATTTTCCTATTTCCTATTTCATATCTTACGCTACATTTTTAGCGCATCCGGAAATATATTTTTATGGAAGTCAATGGGGTTCAACCAATTCTAACGATCAATTTTTTGGCCTTCTAAAATCTAAAGATCAATTCAGTGCAGCTAATGCAGCGGTAGCTACCGTTGGAAAATCAGAATATAAAAATGATCGCGTAGCAAAGGAGCATTTTATCCAACCCTTATCAAATATTCATTACAATGAAGAAATCGGTACATCAGGCGGTCATGTTGTAGACAAAAAGAAATTGATGATTCTTTCATTTATAGGCATTATGGTTTTGATCATGGCATGTTTTAATTTTATAAATATGGCTAATGCACAATCAGTGACTCGTGCCAAAGAAGTAGGTATACGTAAAACATTAGGAATAAGCTACGGTCAATTGATGTCCAATTTTCTTCTGGAAACTTCCATTTTAGTGGGGGCTTCTATTCTAATAGGAATCGGGTTTGCCTTCTTATCAGCTCCCATTTTACAAAAGATATCCTCAGTGCCTATTGGCATTAGTCTGTTTACTGGAAATTCATTTGTAGTTTTTTTAGGGATGCTTTTTGTTATCATTTCTCTCCTCGCTGGCTTGTACCCTGCTGTAGTACTTTCATCATTCCAACCTATAAAAATTTTCAGATCTGGGTTTGAAAATAGCATAGGAAGTGGTACTTCATTGAGAAAAATATTGGTAGTCGCACAATTCGTTATTGCTTTTGGCTTGATTATCAGCACAGTAATTGCATGGAGTCAATTGTCGTTTATTCGAAGCATGGATACCGGATTTAATAAAGATCTTATATATTCATTTAGCTTCAATAACGACAGCAGCTCCCGGGCAAAATTAAATACTTTAAAAAATCAATTAAAATCAATATCGGGTATTGAAAAAGTGAGTTTAAGCAGTGACCAACCTTCATCTGGAAATACATGGTCCTCCAATTGGTCCATGAACAACACTAAAGAGGATTCACCATTTAGTGTTTCGCTTAAATTTTGTGATGAAGACTATCAGGAAACCTATAAACTAAAATTATTAGCTGGCCATTGGCTCCAACCAAGTGATACACCTAGAGAAGCTGTCTTGAACAGGACTGCAATGAAAAGATTGGGTATTACCAACCTGGATTCCGTAATAGGAAAGGACATCCGGCTCGGTGACCGGTCTTTGCAATTGGTAGGCATAGCTGAGGATTATCAAAGCCATTCTGCACATGAGCCTTTAGAGCCATTATTGATGTCTACCCGCAAAGAATACTATTTTATCACTAATGTAAAGATCAGGCCAAATAATATTCCAAAAACATTAGCAGCAATTCAAAATGCATTTGATATTCAATTTCCAGAGCAAGTGTTTGAAGGCAAGTTTTATGATAAAGAAATAGAGCGATTTTATGAAGCAGATACACAGTTTACAGCATTGTGCAAAAGCTTTGCATTACTGGCTATCATCATATCCTGCCTTGGACTTTTTGCATTGGCATCATTTGCCATTTCCAGAAGAATAAAAGAAATTGGTGTGAGAAAAGTGCTTGGTGCCACCACTCAAAATATTGTTCAGCTTATCAGCAAAGAATTTCTAATAATGGTACTTATTGCATTTGGAATTGCAGCACCTCTCTCATGGTTTTTGATGAATAACTGGCTACAAGATTTTGTTTATAGGATAGATATTTCCTGGTGGATGTTTGCCGTAGCTATTCTATTAGTAGGTATGATAGCCTATTTCACTGTTAGTATTCAAGCTATCAAAGCTGCATGGACTAACCCAATTAAAAGTCTAAGAACAGAGTAAAATAAAAATTATGTTTCAACCAATTCAATTAAAAACAGCCTATAGAAGCCTGGTAAAAAGAAAGGGCTTTTCATTGCTCAATATCCTTGGGCTTTCCATAGGGCTCACCGCTTGTCTTCTTATTTTTCATTATGTTTCTTTTGAAAGAAATTTTGACCAATTTGGGAACAATTATAAACAAGTAGTAAGGCTAAGATTGGATTCTTATCAGCAAGGAAACTTATCCTGGAAATCTGCCACTTCCTACCCTGCGATAGGCCCCACTATGAAAAAAGATTTCCCGGAAGTTGAAGATTTCTGTCGGTTAAAAGATTGGGAAGGAATATTAGTCAATCCTGAGTCTAACGTAAAATTCAAAGAAGACAAAGGCTACTTTGCCGACCCTGTCTCTATTCCAATGCTTGGAGTACAAGTTATCAATAGTCAAAAGGAAGGTCTGCTTGAAGAAGTAAACTCTATTCTACTTTCTGAAACCATGGCTAAAAAATATTTTGGCCTTGCAACTCCCATTGGAAAAACCCTGGTGATTAAAGATGGTGGTACACTCGATCAACCATTGAATGTAAAAGGAGTATTTAAAGATTTTCCAGCAAACTCGCATCTCATAATTAATTTCCTGGTTTCATATAAAACTTTACAAGCCAGTCTCAATCGAGACGGAGATGACTCCAATTCATCTGAAACAGCATGGGGTTGGTATGATTTTTATACCTATCTTAAGTTAAGACCTGGCACTAATCTGCAAGCGCTAGAATTAAAATTCCCAGCATTTTGTGATCAATATATTAATGGTAGTGAATACTATAAAAAGAACAATATTAAAAATACGCTTTCGGCAATCCCACTCCATGACATTCACTTATACTCCAATTACAATCAAGAGGCAGAAGTAAACGGAAATGGTCAGGCCGTATCCTTTTTATTTATTATTGGTCTGATCATTCTACTTATTGCTTGGGTAAACTATATAAATTTGTCGACTGCACGATCGGTAGAACGAGCCAAAGAAGTAGGTGTACGGAAAGTCATGGGAGCCCAGAGAAGCTCCTTGATTAGTCAATTTATTCTAGAAGGCCTGTTGGTGAATATAGCCGGGCTTTTACTCGCTTTAGTTATTTTTTACTTATCCATCAAATCATTTGATTCCTTTGTAGGTAAATCCTCCAATAGCAGTTTTAGTATGACTATGACCTATTGGATTTTATTTGGGGCATTATTTTTATTAGGCACTCTATTTTCAGGATTGTATCCTGCATTTGTAATGAGTGGATTTCAACCAGTGAAAGTATTGAAAGGCGTTTTTAAAAACAGTGATAGTGGAATCTTGCTTAGGAAAACATTGATCATTTCTCAGTTTATGGCATCTGTAATTTTGATAGCAGGTACCATTATTGTTTATAAACAAGTAGAATATATGCGGAATCAAAAGTTAGGTGCCGATATAAATCAAACATTGGTAATAGAAGGCGCCCAGGCAGAGCCAGATTCAATTTACAAAGCTAGTTTTGATCCTTTTAAAACAACTCTATTATCGAATAGTGATATATCTTCTGTGACCGCATCTACCAGTGTAATGGGTAAGGAAATATATTGGACCAGTGGAGTTCGAAGAGTTGACATTCCAGAGGCAGCTGCTCATACCATGTATCATATTGGCATTGACTATGATTTTATACCTACCTTCAAAATGACCATGGCTGCAGGGCGAAATTATTCAAGGGAAATCTCTACTGAAAACAAAAATATAATACTTACAGAAACCGGAGCTAAAGAGCTTGGATTTACTGATATGCAAGAAGCTATTAATAAAAAAATATCCAGAGGCAGTGACACCCTGACTATCATAGGCATTGTAGCCAGTTATCACCATCAGGGATTGCAAAAGTCCATGGATCCCATGATCATGTTGTTGCGACCTAATGCAAGATCCTTTTATTCTGTAAAAATCAATGGGAAAAAAACTACAGCTGTATTAGCACAAATACAATCTAATTGGAATCAATTCTTTCCATCAGATCCTTTCAATTATTTCTTCCTAAATGAATCCTATAATGAACAATACAAAGGGGAGATCCTATTTGGAAAAGTATTTGGAATATTTGCATTATTGGGAATCATTATCGCATGTTTTGGGCTTTTAGGTCTATCAGCATATAATGTAGTACAAAGAACTAAAGAAATTGGAATTAGAAAAGTAATCGGAGCTTCTAACAGCGTGATCTTACAGCTATTAACAAAAGATTTTTTAAAGCTTATTTTTATCGCTTTAGTCATTGCCATTCCACTATGTTGGTTCATCATGCATAAATGGTTATCTGGATTCGCCTATCGCACAGACATACCCTGGTGGATATTTGCTATTGCGGGTGGTATAGCACTATCCATTGCATTTTTTACGATAAGTTTTCAAGCTTATAAAGCAATCCTTTCAAAGCCAGCGATGAGCTTACGTGCTGAGTAACTTTAACCGAAATTTTGCATTAGAATTTCTATGCAAAATCTGAGGTGTTGAAAATGAATTATTTATATTGATTTAAAATGGTAAGAAATAATTGCATTTTCAAAACTCTGGTCTGATGACTCCAATAGTCGTATCAGATCCATACGATAAATGAAGGGATGCCGATATTCATCATCCGCACTCATAGGAGGTTTAACCTCGATAAATAGTTGGTTTTCAATTCAACTATTTCATCGACCGTTGGCAATTTTTGCTTCAGCTGCAAAAATTGGGTTTAACAATTTCAACATTAGCTGGTCAGATAAACTTAAGAGTCTGGACAAGCATTTGAAATTAAAGACTATCTGAAGAAATGCGGTGATCAATCAGACCTCAAAGCCTGCATGGGATTGGAAAATCCAGCTTTGATGGCATGAATGAAGATAGTGGACAATGCTATTAATAGGACTAAAGCAGGGCTACCGCCTAATATCAGGGGGCCTATAGAGGTTTGGTATGAAAATAGCGACAGAAATTTTTTAGCTAGTAAATATCCCAATGGTAATCCGATAAGTATGGAAATGCTGATTAATATCAAGAGTTGCCTTGATAATAGTACGGTAATATCAAGTACGGTGGCCCCTAATATTTTTCTAACTCCAACTTCTTTTACCCGCTTACCTACCATATAAGCAATCATACCTAAAAGGCCTAAGCATGCCAGTGAGACAGCTAAGAGCCCAATAAATCCAATCATTTTGGCTGTTCGGGTAAAATCTTTTAATCCTTGCTGAATGGTCTGATCCATAAATCTCCCTTCAAATGTGTGTAAAGGATCCAATTTGTTCCAAATAGCCTGGAGGGAGGCCATCGCTTCCATAGGGTTGCCTGGTTGAATTCTTAATTGAATGTTCATATCTACATTGGGCACATACCTAATGGCAAACGCACCAATAGTAGATCTCATATCTGTATAATTGAAGTCTTTTACAATACCTGTTATCATTAAAGGAGTGGTATCATCTAACCATAATGCTTTTCCTATTGCAGCTTGTGGACTCTCTAATTTGTATTTAGAGACAGCTTGTTCGTTCAAGATTATATATTTTTCTTTGGATGATGCAGCCCCTTTTGGAAAATTGGTACCTGCCAATAATGGAATTCCCATAGTATGGAGATAATCCTCGTCGGCCATCACCCCATCTATAGTAAAGGGATCTGTATGTTTATCTTTTTGTAACGAGAATGATTGTAGAGAATTGCCAGCTATGACTAATGAAGTAGCCGTTGCTTCTTTCACATATTTATTTTTCTTGAACTCATTTTTAAAAATGGAGGCTTTATTACCTTTTAGTGGAATATTTACTAAATTTTCTTTATTAAAACCATAGTCAGCGGTGCTCATGTATTCAATCTGACTCCAAATAGTCGCAATCAGAATGATAAAAACGGTAGATAGTACAAACTGACTTCCAATTAATATTTTTCTCCATCCAATCCTGGAAGTGCCACTATATTCGCCACTACTTTTATCAGACTTCAAAGCATACCTGGGCTGTAATTTAGCAAGTCTGTTAGCGGGTAACCATCCTGCCAGTAATCCTACCAATAAAGTAAAGGCAATGATAACCATCCAGGTGATGAAATCAGCATGAAGTCCATTTTCGCCAATAGGGAAATTGGTTTCAATAAATCGATTTAATGGTAGATGAATAAGCCATGCCAATGGTAGAGCAAGTATTGCTGAAATCAAGGACTCTGCTATAAACATATTTCTTACCTGGCTATTGGTAGCTCCGGTTACTTTTCTTATACCTATCTCCCGCGATCTGCTCATCGACCTGGCAATGGTTAGCTGTGCATAGTTAATACAGGGAAAGAGAATTAACAGAATTACCAGCCCTGCAAGACCGTAGATGAACAAGATGGGAGCACCATCCCCTGTGTCATTTGCCAGCTGATCCGTCTCAGGTGTTAGCTGACTTAATCTTTGGGACCTTAAAATGAAATGATTGTCCTGAGTAAGCTCATTGGATTTACTTTTAGAGACTTCAGCTAAAGCAAAATCCAATTCTTTTTTCGAAACTCCCGGCGGTGTCATTACATATAGGTATGACATAAAGCGATTGTTCCAATTATTCAACACTTTTTCAGCTTCCATATTACCCGAGTATTTCTTATCAATTGCTTCCATTGCTTTCAATGGAAGAAGACATTCAAATCGTAAATGAGATTTGCCTGGAGGTGTTGCCACCACGCCAGCAATTGAAAATGAGCCTTTATCTTTTATGGTTAAAATTTGGCCAATTGGATTTACTGTGCCAAAGAGTTTTTTTGCTGCCTCATTTGTAATAACCATTTGACCAGGATCGTCTAAAATGGTGGATACATTGCCTGATTTTAATTTGAATCCAAAAGTTTTGAAAAAAGAAGACTCTGCATAAAATCCACTAATCGGTAGCGTAAGGTTTGTAGCCGTCGTCACATCCGTATTATATATACCTCTAACCAATCTCGTAATTGAATTAGAAACTGAATAGTTGGATTGCAGGGTTTCTCCTACCGGGAAAGGCAAAGTAGCTAATTTCCTACCATCTTTTTGTTCGCAAATAATTCTATAGGTATTATTTGCATCGGGATGAAATTTATCGAAACTGTACTGATCACTAATAATCAATATAACGGTAAGGCAGGCCGACATGCCTAAAGCAAGTCCTCCAATATTTAAAAGAGAAAAGCCTTTGGTCTTGGCAAGGTTCCTGAATGCAATTTTGAGATAATTTGAAAGCATGTTTTAATTATTCAGGATCTATGCCAAATGTATATAATATTGATATAGAGTATTTTATATTATTTTATTTAGAATGAGTGTGTTCGATTTTGATACACCAGGTGTGCGAAATTTGACATTACCTTCTAATGTTTTGAAAGGTTCTAGAAGTAGAGACTTAAAAACCTTGATAATATATAAGGTTAAAGAAAGCCTGAATAAGAGATTATATCTACTTGCATATAAATACGATTAAAAATTGGATCATTCAGATCGCAAAGCTTTTACTGGATTGGCATGAATGGCTTTGTACATATGCCAGGAGACACTTATGGAAGTAATGATCAGTAATCCTGCGAGCGTAATTCCAAGTGGCAAAAGAGAAACTCTTGATTCTGGAGTTAGTGTATCAAAAAAAGCTTTGGTCAAAATATAGGATAAAGGGCAACCAATTAATGTCGCACCCAAAATTGCAAATAAAAATTCCTTTATTATCTGATAGCTGATAGTACAATTGTTTGCACCGATAACTTTCCGAATAGAAATCTCCTTCATCTTTTTACCTAATATCAATAAGGCCAATCCGAAAATACCACAAATGGACACGAGCACCATGATAAATGAGGCCGCTGATAATATTTGAATCACCTGTGAAAAGCTATTGAAATAATTATTAAACACATTGTCCTGATAGCGATAATCAAAAGGGAGGCCCGGAAATACTTTTTTCCAATTGGATTCAATCATGACATGAGGATTTTTAAATAAACCCGGATCGGTCTTGACATAAGTAAACATTACTTCTTCAGGATTGCAACCTTTGATCATCAGGGGCTCTACTTTTCGCCCGAAGTCGTTATAAATAAAATCATTTGTTTCACCTACTATCGTATATTGTTTACCTGCAATCCGAATATTTCGTCCGATGACATTATCCCATTGACTATATTTTTTAAATGCCTGATTCACCAATACAGCTTCAGTTCGATCTGTTGGAAACTGATCATTCAAATCTCTGCCTTTGACTATTTGAATATCCATATGCGTAGCAAACCCTGGTAACGCGCTGAAACCATTTATTTTTAAATCTTTTCCTTCGGCAGTCACTATATATGGAGTCTGCCATCGGCAAAATCCTTCGACAGACCCAGTTATAGATTTTACTTTATTATCTGATTTTAAATTAGTACTGAATAATTCATAACTATTGGGTCTCACTAATGATATCACCATATTGTCCAATGGATCATAACCCCATGATTTTTTACTTGCTATTTTATTTTCACGCATAAAAGCCAATGACATAGATAATCCTAAAAAAGTAAATAAAAATTGAAATGCTAACAAGCTTTTTCTAAATCGATTTTTTGATCCCAGGGCTGATGATCCTTTGACAATATTGACGGGATTTAAGGCTGAGATATAAAAAGAAGGATACGCTGCACCACCCAATACAGTTAAAATAATTAATGATGCGATGGCTACCCAAACATGTGGATTACTGAAAATTCCTTCACCAATATTCCAATCAACTAAATGAGTAAACCATGGTATAAATATCGACTTGGCGAGTAGCAAACCCAAGATAACACCTGTAGTGCATATTATCAGATTCTCTGTCATGAACTGAATAATAATATTACTACGACTGCTTCCCATGACTTTCCTGACACCGATTTCTTTCATCCGAGAAGCAGCAGATGCAATCGCAATGTTCATATAATTAAAACTAACTAACAGCAGGATAAATAGGGCAATCAGGAAAAGCATAATAATACCTATAATGTGTGTTTTACTAAATATGGAATAATCCAATTTGTAGGAATGATTGATCATTGACTTTAATGGTTGAAAATGATACCCTGTGATGGGAGACTCTTTATTGACTTCATTATATTGACCCACAAACGGTTTTACCTGAGCCACACTCGGTACCTGAACAAAATGATTTGAAAATTCTAAAAATGTAATCTCGGTATTTTGTGCCCAATCGCCTTCTTTGTGTATGCCAAGCAAGATTGCTTTTTGCATGGGCAGCAAAGCACTAAAATAAAACGATGCAGACAACGGCTTTTTATCGTAGACTCCATGTATTATAAAGTTTTCATTGGATTCAAGTCCATTGACTGAGAACCGAAGGTTTATTGTTTTTCCAATAGGATTTTCAGACCCAAATAATTTTACTGAAATTTCTTGCGAAAGTAAAATTCCATCCTGGGTAGCAAATGTTTTTTTATTTCCCCATTTGACTGGAAAATCAAACATATTGTAAAAGCTGGTATCTACGAAAGAAATATTTTCTTTGAATACATTGTCTCCGGCTTTGATCACACATGTTTTATAATCAAGGCGACAGAATTCTTTTATGTTTGGGTTTTCATTTTTTAATAATTGCCCCATTGGGAATGGAGAATCACCAAAATATTCAGGATGGCCATTTTTGTCTCCAATTTCTTCGAGCACCACTAATCTATCCAATTTCGTTTGAAATGTATCCAGGTTATACGTATGATCTAAAAATATGAACACAACCAGACTACATCCAACGGCTAGTCCAATCCCGGTAGTATTGATTACTGAAGCTAATCTGTTTTTTACTAAATTTCGAAAGCCTAGTTTTATATAATTTGATAACATGGTCTGCAGATTTATAGAATAAACTATCAATATTGTGCCAGCAATCTAATCAATTGATAATGAGGATATATTTACATTTCCTAAACCAAATAACGGTTCGATTTTGGTACACCTTTGTTCGAAATAGGGTCACTTATTTTCTGTTCCAGTTATAATGGTTGTTTACTTATGATTGAATTTTGTATTAATTTTTTACACAACCATTCTTATTCATTTCTAAGTGAAAGAATAGGATTCATCGATGCAGCTTTTATTGCTTGAAAACTTAAGGTAATAAGTGCAATTGAAATAGAAGCTACGGCTGCGAATCCAAATATCCACCATGAGATATCGGTGCGATATACAAAATCCTGAAGCCAGAGATGTGTTGCGAAATATGCCAGTGGTGAAGCGATTAATATGGCTATCAAAATTAGTTTGATAAAACCGACGGAAAATAAGCCAACTATATTGACCACGCTTGCCCCAAGTACTTTTCGTATGCCTATTTCTTTAAATCTTTGTTGAATCACGTAAGATGTTAATCCGAATAGTCCCAGGCAAGCTAGCAAAATAGAAAGGAAGGTAAATAAATTCATCACTTTACCCAATTGTATTTCGGAGATATAAAGCTTATTATAATCATCATCTAAGAAATGGTATTCAAAGGGCATGGAAGGCACTATTTGTTTCCATTTTGACTCTAAAAAAGATATTGAGTTTGATAGATTGTGGCCTGTTACTTTTATCAAAAGAGTTCTTTCCCGTAATTGTGTAAAAAGTACGAGCGGTTTTATGAGTTCATGCATAGAATCAAAATGAAAATCCTTAATTACTGCGCTCACAATACCCTCTCTATGACCACCTAAAAACATTTTTTTACCAATGGCATTTTCAGAAGTCCAGCCCATTAACTTTATGGCACTTTCATTTAAAATAAAATGAAAGATTTTCGAGGAATTGTTTTCATCGGAAACATCTACCATGTCTTGAAGCGTAAAGTCTTTACCACTTACGATGTGCAAGCCCGTGGTTTTTATATAATCTTCATCAACAGGATTTGCAAAGACGGATATTTGTTCATTTTCGGGCATGGTGGCAGCGCGCATATTATATCCGCCAGGTATGCGCACGGGTGTGCTGTTACAGGCAGAAATACTGATAATATCTGGATTTACTTTGAATTCATCTTTTAGTGTAGAAAGATTGTTTATCATCTCTCTATTCATCCTTAATACTAATACATGGTCTCTATCATAGCCTAAGCTTTTGTGTTGAATAAAATAGAGTTGTTTTTGAATTAAGAATGTTGAAATGATGAGAAATATGGATATACTAAATTGAAATACAATCAGTGAATTTTGAAGCCAATTGCCTGAACTGGTATTTTTAAATGTTCCCTTTAAAACTTTAATGGGTTTGAAATTGGCCAAAATTAAAGCGGGATAAAGACCAGCTAATAAACTTAAAATAATACCTGAAGAAATAATTAATATAATAAAAGCTGAAGAAAACAATTCTTTTATTTGCAAATGTTTATTGGCTAAATCATTGAAAATGGGAAGCACGATCATCACCACAAAAACACTGGCAAGAAGGGCTGCAAAACAAAGCATGGCTGACTCACCTATGAATTGCCAAAACAGCTGACTCTTTTCGGCACCAATTACTTTTCTCACACCTACTTCTTTGGCGCGCTCCAAAGATCTGGCAGTAGAGAGATTAATGTAAGTAAAGCAAACTATCAACAAAATGAGTAATGCCACAGCAGCTAAAATATATAGATAGTTAATATTCGTATTAGGCACAAATGCTGCATATTCAGAATGCAAATGTATTTTATCAAAACGTTCAAGAGAATAATTAATGGAAGCTCCCTGACCTTCCATTTCCTTTTTCATAAAGGGAGAGATTTTTGCCTGCAATGTTTCAAAAGAATTTTCGCCCTGTAGTAATAAATAAGTAGTGTAATTTGCCTCGAAATAGGTTTCCTCCTGGCTATCTCCCAATGAGGAGAATGAAGCTAAAAAATCAAATTTTATTTGTGAATTTTCAGGATAGTCTTGCATTACAGCGGTGACCTCGTAAGGCATCTCAAAGGTTCCTATCTTCAGTATCTTTCCTACTGGGTTGTCATTGCCAAAATATTTTTTTGCAGATGTTTTCGTTAGGACTACTTTATTGGGACCTTCCAATGCAGTGTGAGCATCTCCAATGATTATTTTATTTTGGAATAAATCGAAGAACGTAGAGTCGGCGTACATAAAATTATGTTCCAATAAAAAATTGTCCTGATTACGAATTACCCTGTCATAATCTGCCATTCTTACTGCAGCTAGTACTTCAGGAAAAGTCCTTCTAAATACAGGAGCTACTTTGGTGCTTGTATAGTTACCACGCTTGGTTTCAGGGCTTCCGTCAAAGCTGTACTCCATGATTACTCTGGCAATCCGATGACCATTACTTTGAAACTTATCGAAACTAAATTCATTTTGTAAGTATAGGCCTATTAGAAAGCAGCAGCTAAGACCAATGGTAAGTCCGAATATATTGATAATCGTAAAGAACTTATTCTTTACAAGGTTTCTAATGCCAATTTTAAAATAGTTTCTAAACATATGGTCGTAATTCCTAATTCCTAATTTGTAATTCCTAATTGACTTATTCTGTCCGTAATGATTTTATTGGATTGGCAATAGCCGCTTTAATAGCTTGAAAGCTCACCGTAATGATAGTAATAGTCATGATTCCCAGGAATGCGATAATGAATGTAGAAGTACTCACCTCTGTCTTATACACATAATTTTCCAACCATTTATTCATTGCCCACCAACTAAGCGGAAATGCAATGCAAACGGCTATCAATGCCAGTTTTACAAAATCTTTTGAAAGTAAATAGGCCACTTTACTTACTGTCGCTCCTAACACTTTTCTTATACCGATTTCTTTAGCCCTGATTTTCGCATTAAAAAATGCAAGGCCAAACAGGCCGAGGCAAGAAATTAATATAGCTAGCCCTGCAAAATATTTGGCAAGTGCAGCTACGCGGTGTTCAGCGGCATATAGGATTTGATATTTTTCATCTAAAAAACTATACTTAAATGGATACCCCGGATTGAACTCAGCATATAATGATTTTAGCTGCGCTAGCATTTCCTGTTCTTTACCTTTTTTTATTTTTATTACGAAAGAAGTAGTTTTATCCGGTTCATATCGCATCACGATGGGAGGAATTTTTTCATGCACAGAATTTGCGAAAAAATCCTTGGTCACCCCAATGATAGTTTTAGTTTCTCCCCACATGGTTACCTTTTTACCAATAGGATCTTGCAATCCCATTGATTTGATGGCTGTTTCATTAAAGATCAGGTTGTCTTTATCAGTACCATATTGGTCAGAATAGGCCCTACCTTCTGCCATAGTAATTCCCAAGGTCTCAATCAGTAGTTCGTCTACGGTTTTTACAGCAAATACAATAGACTGATTCTGTTTTTCTCCTGGCCAGGAAATACCTGAAGTAGTAGAATTGTCCCCTTCCTGAGCGATGCTTCCATTAATAGAAGATGCATTTACTATATCAGGTAATTTTCTCACCGTATTTATAAAAGCACTCGATTTTTCCATTATTGGTCCTGTGCGATCTATATAGACGACATTATCTTTATCATAGCCCAGATTGATGGTCTGAATGAATTGCAATTGTCTGTAAATGACAAGTACTGAAACAATAAGAAAAAGTGATATTACAAATTGGAAAACTACAAGCCCTTTCCGGGCTAATACTTCGCTGACAGATGTTTTTAACTTTCCTTTTAAAATACTGATTGTTTCTTTCCCGGAAAGATAAAAAGCAGGGTAATAGCCTGCTAAAATTCCTGTGAGTAGGGCGCCGGTGAAAAGGGTAAATAAAGCAATGGGAGATAAATGAAATGAAATAGATTTGGCTGTGATATAATTAAATTCAGATATAAAAAGCTTGACTAAAATAATTGAAATTACTAATGATACCAATACCAACACTACTGATTCGGTTAGGAATTGATATATTAATTCTCCCTTCGTACTGCCTATAGATTTTTTGATTCCAATTTCCTTCTCGCGGGTAGAAGAAGTGGCGGTAGAAAGGTTTATAAAATTGATACATGCTATTAATAGTATAAATAAACCAATAATGGAAAACAATTTTACATAATCTATTCTTCCACCAGCTTGTTTTCCATTTTCATACGCGTTATATAAATAGGCGTCTGAATAGGGTCTTACAAAAAGTGTAAACCGGTCGTCTTTGGCATACGATTTCAATACATCCTTTATTTTAGTATTAAAAGCAATTATATTGGTTCCAGCTTTTAATTGTAGAAAAGTATTTACACCTTCATTATACCATTCTTTGAAATTGGGTATGACTTCAAACAGTTTTAGTTTGGTCAGTACAAAATCGAATTTTTGAGAGCTATTATGCGGCACATCTTCAAATATGCCGGATACAGTGGAAGCACTAGTAATCCCCATTATTTCCCAATTTATAGTTTTTCCAATAGGGTCAGTAGATTTACCAAACACAGAAGTAGCCAGGCTTCTGGATATGACCATAGACTCCTTGTTTTTTAATACTTCTGATTCTTTGCCTGATACTAACGGATAGGAAAACATGTCAAAAAATTTATCATCAGCAAATACGCCTCCCGCCTTGATGATAGTTTGTTCAGGGGTCTTTATATTGAAATTATAGCCTTCATTTACCAATGAAAAAAAAGCAGTGGACGCCTCTACTTCTGGAAAGTCATTAGCTAAGGTCTCAGCCAACAGGCCTTGTGAGTGAATACCCACATCTATTTTGTCATTAGCCTTACTTACTTCCATTACCTGGTAAAGCTGCTTATCTTTTGCGTGAAATTTATCCATTCCCCATTCATCCTGTACCCATAAGAATATAAGAATTACGCAAGTCAATCCAGTAGACAAGCCAATAATATTAATTATGGATGTGCTCTTATTTTTAAGAAGGTTTCTCCATGCAATTTTTAGATTATTTTGAAACATGAACTATAGAATTTAGAGTAAATTAATCTGTTCGTAATGATTTGATGGGGTTCGCTATTGCTGCTCTGATGGCCTGGAAACTTATCGTTACGAAGGCAATAATTACTGACAACATTCCGGCAAAAACGAAAATAGTTACTCCAATATCAGTTTTATAGGCGAAACCTTGTAACCATTTATTTATAAAGTAATAGGAAATAGGAAATGCAAATCCATTGGCTATTAATACTAAGATGATAAAATCTTTACTCAATAATGTAAATATATTGTACGTGCTAGCACCGATTACTTTTCTAATTCCAATTTCTTTCGCCTTTTGTTCAGAGGTAAAAGCAATGAGACCAAAAAGACCGAGACATGCTATAAATATTGCCACACCTGTAAAGCCGGCAAAAAGCCCACTCATTCTCTGCTCAGACTGATATAGTTTATTAAAAGCATCATCTAAGAAATAGTAATCAAACGGTACATTGGTTTCATATTTTTTATAAGTCTTTTCAATAGACGCTAATTTTTCTTGCATATTTGCCTTGGGACTCAAGCGTACATACAGGGTGCGTAATGAAGCGGAATCTGGCACTACCACTAACATCATACCATCAATTTTTTGTTGAAGCGAGGTAAAATTGAAATCTTTTAGGACGCCGGCAATTTCGCGCTTTTGACCAGGAAAGTTAATAGATTTATGTATTGGGTTATCCGTAATTTTTAGCTTTTCTACTGCGGTCTCATTCAGAATCATTTTGTCATTTCCGAAAGCCAGTCTTTCAATATTTTCGGGCTTTATCTTCCAGTTCAATTCCAGTATTTTTAGAAAATTGGAATCTACATCCATATTGTTTAAGCTTACATCTTCATTAGTTGTGGGAGATTTGATGAAATACATATTCCATCCACCTTTAAACAATGAAAGTGAGGATGCTCCTATCTCCTGAATATCTGCTGCTTGTTTTAAATCATTTCTAAATGAGGTATAATGTTTTCGTGCTTCGTTTGATAGTGGTATCACCAATACTTGTTCCTTATGGAGACCAATTTTTTTTGTTTGAAGGTAGGCTAATTGTTTTTGAACTACCCCGCTACAAATAATCATTGCAACAGAGACCGTAAACTGGAAAATTAGGAATATTCTCCGAAGATTACTACCTCTGGTGACTGGTGAAAAATAGCCTTTTAAAACATGTATGGGAGAATGCTTTGACAGTATAAGCGCCGGGTATGACCCAGCAACCAATGCTGAAGTAATAAACATTAAAAAGAGTATACCTAAAAAGTATGGACTGAGGATATATTTATTATCAATATGAAGATTTAAAAAATCGTAGAAGGGATGTCGCAATATTTCAAAAATGAATAATGCTAAAATAAAAGCCGTGAAGCACATGATAATGGATTCACCATAAAATTGAAGGGACAAGTCTTTGCGATTAGCCCCAAGTACTTTTCTTACACCTACTTCTCTTAACCGTACGGAAGATCGGGCTGTTGTAAGGCTCATGTAATTGATAAGGGCCAATAGTAGAATAATGCCTGCTATAAGAAGGAATATAGATATGTATTTGGTATTTGAAAAATCTCCCCAATTATTGCCAAGATGGCTATCCAGGAATGGTACTAAGGAGAATGTACCATTGTCATTTAAATTACCTCCGGCTTCTTTGGTTAGAAGCTTGGGGATAGTGGATTCTACTTTGGAGACGGAGCCAGGATCATTAAGCATAAAATAGGTTTCATAACTTCCGGTACCTATGTATTCTTCACTTTCATATTGCTTGGGTTTAGTACTCTTCATAAGGGCGTCATACGTGGGCAGGGATGCAATAAAATCAAAATCTAATGTAGAATTACTGGGTAGTGAATTGAATATACCTGTTACCGTGAGGTATTTATTTTTATTGAACGTCAATATCTTGCCCACTGGGTTTTCATTTCCAAAATACTTGCGGGCAATTTTTTCATTAATTACTACACTGTTGGGTTCTAATAGTGAGCTTTGTTCATTTCCTTCAATAAACGTAAAAGTGAATATTTTGAATAACGATGGCTCTGAAAAGAAGAATTTTTTCTCAAAGAATTGATGATTTTCATCAGATTTTACCACGATATCATCCTGAAAAGGAACTCCAATTCTCGCAAAAGATTCTACTTCCGGATTTACCTGATTTACGGCGTTACCAAAACTTTTTGAAACCTGGTCAAATTCTATTTCATTGGGGCCAAATTTTAATTTCGCAATAGTTTTAAATATTTTATTTCCGTTTTGATGAAATTTATCAAAACTCAATTCATGCGACACATATAGTAAAATCAATATGCATACAGCCATGCCTATAGCCAGGCCTGAAATATTGATTATACTGAAGATTTTATTCTTCACAATATTTCGAAAAGCTACACTTAAATAATTTTTTATCATGGTATAAAGAGTTTTTCTATTAAAATGAGAAACGGCAAATTATTTATTGGAATCTCTTTAATAAGTACAATACCATGCCAACGACATTAGAGATTGATAATCAATAATATAGATGAGTTTAAGTAAGATTAAAGTGTTCGTTTATGATACAGTTGTGTACGAAAAATGATGTTGATTAAATGCGAATGAATACTAGGTAAGGCTAATGTACATACAAATCAAGCCTTTAACCTTCACTACTTTACCCTTCGTCCTTCACCAAATATTACTCTTTTAAAATTTAATTAAACATGCCTTCACCCTTCGCCATTTCACCCTTCGCCGTTTGCCATTTCACCCTTCGCCGTTTGCCATTTTACTCCGTTTTTAATGCTTTTATCGGGTTCGTCAATGCCGCCCTGATCGAATGAAATCCAACCGTGATCAGAGCGATCAGCATAGTTACCACTGCTGCCATTACAAACACATATAAATGTATTGGAATTCTGAAAGCAAATTCCTGCAGCCATTTATTGGCCACCCACCATGCAAGTGGAGTCGAAAGAAGGACCGCAAGGCCTACCAGTTTTAGAAAATTTGATGAGATCAACAGGGTGATGCTGCTTAGATTTGCGCCCAGCACTCTTCTTATTCCTATTTCTCTTGTTCGCTGAACTATGGTGAATGCTGCGAGTCCGAATAGCCCAAGGCATGCCAGTATAACGGCAAGACCTGCAGCTACGCTGAATAATGCAGAAGTGCGCTGCTCTGCCTGATACAATTTATTATAATCTTCGTCCAGAAAATGATAATTAAAGGGCCTGTCGGGCACCCGCTGTTTCCAGACCATTTCCAGGTTGCTCACTGTTTCTTTTATATTATTACTACCTATGCGTACCATGTAAGTACGCGAATAGTCTCTACCCAGAAACATTACCAATGGACCGATAGGGTCGTGCAGGCTGCTGAAATTGAAATCTTTAATTACGCCCACAACCGGTCCTGTCAACGAGCCTTTTTCAATTTTTTTTCCAATCGCTTCTTCAGGTGTCCAGCCTATTTTTTTTGCCAGCGTTTCATTGATGATAAAGGCTTGTTGAAAAGCTGCATAATTATTACTGGTGTCCATTAGGCCAAAATCTGAATTCTGAAAATCACGCCCTGCTGTCAATTGCATCTTCATCGTTTTAGTAAAATCCAGGTCAACGGGCATAGCATTCAATGAAATGTTGTGCTCTCCTTTATCATCACTGGCAGTAATGCCATCACCCCATTCTACAAATTCGGGGGTTTCATAGGATGCTGTTACAGCTTCCACACCTGGGACTTTTTCAATTGCTTGTTTTATATTTTGAAAATTCTTTTGCATATTCCCACCAATGGGTAAGACCACGATATGGTCTTTATCATATCCGAGTTTTTTAGTCTGCATAAAATTCATTTGTTGCAGAATTATAACCGTATAAATGATAAGGAAAATAGATACCGTAAACTGTACGACGATCAGACTTTTACGAAGCAGGTTATTACCTCCGGTAAAGGTGAATCCTTTTTTTAGCACGCCCATGATTTGAGTACCTGACAAAACAAGAGCTGGGTAGAGTCCTGCAAAAAAACTAACTAGTATACTAAAGGCAAGCAATGCAATAATCGGAATCGGTTGGAGCAAGATATGAGTAGTAAATTGTTTGCCGGTTATAGTATTGAAATAGGGTATCAAAAGCATACTTAGTAAAAAAGCCAACAGGGCAGCAATAAAAGTTATTACCGAGGATTCCCCTATAAACTGAACAAATATTTGGCGTTTAAAAGCACCCAATACTTTACGCATTCCAATCTCTCCGCTGCGACCACTGGATTGTGCAGTGGCCAGATTGGTATAATTGGCACATGCAATAATGAGTATGAGCATAGCGATGACTAAAAACATATACACGTAAGTCATGCTGCCATTGGGTTCAAAGCCCGAAAGACTTGAATGCAAATGAATGCTGGTTAGTGGTTCTAAATGAAAAGTAAGATAACTGCCGCCTTCCAAACGAGCCTGTGCTCTCACTTCAGCTGTCTGCATGTAATTATTTATCTGCTGCTGTAGCTGTGGTATGCTGTTTTTATCACGCAGTAAAAAATAAGTAATCCAGTTTGCATTCCACCAGGTTTCGTCTTTAACTCCGTTTGAAAGATTTAAAAACTGAGTTACAAAATCAAATTTTAATTGTGAGTTTTGTGGTGCATCTTCGCATACTGCAGATACCGTCATATCCCTTCCAATGACATTCAGCGTTTTATTAACCGCATTTTCGTCACCAAAATATTTCTTTGCCATGGATTGGGTAAGGACGACCTTATCCGGCGCATCCAGTGCTGTTGCTGCATTTCCATCAATAATATTAAATGAGAATATTTTAAAGAAGGGATCATCAGCAAAAAGAACCCGGGGCTCATCAAAAATTTTATCGCCGTTTTTTATTACACTGCTACTTATAAAAGTGCGTACATATTCTTCGACAGCCGGAAATGTTCTTTTGAACTGAGGGCCCACTTTGGTTTCGGTAGTAGCAACTGCATTTACTGTTTCTGCCTGTTTATATTCCATGGTCGCCCTTACCATCCTCCCAGACCTGGTATTGAATTTATCATAACTCAGTTCATGGTTAATGTAAATACCAATTAAAAGGCAGGCAGCAAGCCCCATCGTCAATCCAAAAATATTGATAACCGAGTATAACTTATTTTTACCCAGGTTACGCATGGAGATCTTGAAATAATTTTTAAACATCGTTTTTATTTATTCAGTTTTAAGAGATTTGACCGGGTTTGCAATCGCTGCTTTTATAGATTGAAAGCTCACGCTGATCATCGCAATCACAATAGCCGATACACCAGCCAAAGCGAATATCCACCACGAAATATCTGTGCGATAAGTAAAATCTTGAAGCCATGCATGCATAAAATAATATGCAATTGGGCTGGCAATTAAAATGGCTATACCTACTAAAACAAGGAAATCTTTTGAAATCAAGCCGATGATATTAGGAATGCTTGCACCTAGTACTTTACGAATCCCAATTTCCTTGGTGCGCTGTACGGCCATCAAAGAAACTAAACCAAACAAACCAAGGCATGATATTAAAATGGCTAAAATCGAAAAGCCTTTGCAGGTTTGAGAAAAACGGGTTTCGGCAGCATAAAAACGAGCAATATTTTCATCCAAAAAACTACCATTAAACACTTGTTCCGGATACGTTTGATCAAAGACATGTTTTATTGCTGCAAGGGTAGAAGCACTATTTTTAGTATTTATTTTGATAGATGATCTTCTGTAAAGGCCAAGATAAGTGGCAAGTACCAAAGGCTCAAAGCCTGATTGAAGTGGTTTTGAATGAAAATCTTTTACTACCCCGATTATAGGAAACCACGGGTCACGTTCCAAACGCAATACTTGTCCTATCGCTTTATCAGGACTGTCAATACCTATTTTTTTCATCAATGTTTCATTGATCACATAACCTGTAGTGGTATCGCTTGGCCCATACCATCTGCCTGCGAGCAATTGTACATCAAATGTTTTTTGAAAATCGGCATCGGCAAACATATAGCCAGTATTGAATGGTTGGTCGGGAGTGCCTTCACCCACGGTAAAACTAGTTTGCCAGCTTCCTCGGGATGAAGCTGGTAAATTGCTCATGGACATAGATTGAACACCAGATATTTTCAAGATCTCAGATTTCATGGTGTTTAATTTGAGTCTCGAGTCAGGAGTATTATCCATGCCAAAAGTATAAATGAAGTCTTTGTTAAAGCCTAGATCTATATTTTGAATAAAATTCATTTGTTTCAACGAAACGATAGTGCCTATTAATAAAACCTGAGTGATCACAAATTGAAAAACTACTAAACCTTTCCTCACATTACCGCTACCCAATTTCTTGGACGAAATATCACTTTTCAAAGCACGGATTGGGCTAAATTGTGTCAGAACCATAGCTGGATAAATTCCAGAAAATAGAGTGACGGGTATCGTCAAAAGTCCTAAAAATAACCAAATCATAGGGTTAGAAAAGAAAGGTAATTCTTTGGGAAGGCTCGAAATCTGGGCTAAAACAGGAGAGGCAAAATGAGCTAATATTGCACCAAAAGCGACAGAAAATAACACAATCAAGCCTGTTTCGGTAATAAACTGGCTAAATAATGAGCTTTTGCCACTACCCAATGTTTTGCGAATACCCACCTCTTGGGCGCGCCTTAAGGACTGTGCTGTGGAGAGATTGACAAAATTGAAACACGCCATTAGCAACACCAATAGACCGATAGATGATAATATCCACAGCCTGCTTCTCTCTATCATATAACCACCTGGGCTGCTCAATCGCGTATCATGATGTAGGTCTGAAAGATGTTGTAGAAAAAAAGTATTCTCACCTATTTGCTTGCTGTTGCTTGCATCGGCAAATTCTTTTTTGCCCACTTGTCCTACTACCTCATTAGCTGCTTCAAAAATCTCTGATTTGGTCAATAGTGCAAACAGTTGATCATTTGCTCGGTTACGACCCCAATTTTCGACATAATCATACTTGTCTTTGTTAGCTACAAGAGTAGCATAGGGAAGTAATATATGAATGGGTAAATCACAATTGGCAGGTACATCATCCATAATGCCATGCACTATCATGGGTGTATTATCTAACAGGATGGTTTGTCCAATGGCATTTTGATAATGGTCAAAACATTTTTCGGCTATACTTTTACTCAAAATGACTGAACTAAGGTCATTCAAAGCGGTCGATTTGTCCCCTGCCAACCACTTTAAATCAAATATCTTCAAAAAAGAAGGTTCGGCAAAAAAAGCAAGATCATCGTCGGGCAAGTCTAATTTTTTAAGCGGTGCTCCACCCTCCATATCAGGCACTATAATAGTTGGCTTGTACATACGTATGCGTGAACTCGCTTCAAACTGGGGTACGGATTTTTGAGCAGAAATCATCGCAGAAGTTGCCATGCCGCTTTGAAAAGAGATACCGCCATCAGCACCCTTTCTTTGGCCTACTACGCGTACTATACGATCACAGTTTTTAAAATTTTTATTAAAACCAGCCTCGTATTGAACGATTTGAAAAATGAGTAATACGGCTGCTATGCCAATGCTCAAACCGGTAATATTCAATATAGTAAAACGGGATTGTCGAATTAGATTTCTCCAGGCGATTTTTAAATAATTTTGAAACATAGTATTAATAATTGATAATTGATAATTGATAATTGATAATTGATAATTGATAATTGAATTTATTCTGTTCGTAAACTTTTCACTGGATTGGCGATAGCGGCTTTTATAGATTGAAAGCTCACCGTAATAAGGGTAATAAGCAGAGCGAGGACTATGGCCCAAACAAATACCATGTAATCAATATTGATTCTATACTCATACTTATGTAGCCATTGATTGAGGTAATAGCTAGATATGGGTACGGCAATAGATGAGCCAAGCAATACTAATAAAATAAACTCTTTTGAAAGCATCATCCACAATTTAGCTATAGAGGCTCCAAGTATTTTTCTTATGCCTATTTCTTTAGTTCTTTTTTCGGCTATGAATGCGGCTAGTCCAAATAGCCCAAGGCAAGAAATAAAAATAGCTAATATTGAAAAAATGGCTGCTAACTTACCTATCATTAATTCAAAATCAAATTTCTTACCATATTCCGTATCGGCAAATTCATACTCGAATGGGAAAGCTGGATTGTGTTTTCTAAAAATAGGCGCTATTTTAGCTAACAGATCACCTGGTTTAGTATTGGGTTTGATTCTAAACATCATACTATTGGCCCAACCTGGATTACAAGTGAATACAGCGGGACCCACTAGTTCAAATGGATTTGCCATGATCGTATTTTCAACTACACCCACGATGTTTAGATTTCCACCTTCCAGTTTAATTGTTTTTCCAATGGGATCTTGTAATCTCAACCTTTCTACTGTAGCTTCATTTATTATTATGGAACTAGAATCTGACTCACTATAAAAATCCCGACCTTGTTTAAACTTTATTCCCAGGGTACTAAAATAATTTGGAACCGTAGCAATGTATGCTACACTGGCTTTCTCGTCACCAATTTTACCTGTAAAGTCAGTAACTAACCAATTACTCCAAATAGAATGAATAGGCGCAGATGCTTTTACAACGGATTCGATTACTCCGGAGTTTTCTAATTCATTCTTTACCACGTTATAATTTTTTTGAAGATCCGACTTCATATCTACTAACAGGAGCCCATTTGGATTATACCCTGATGGCCTGGCTTGTGCAAATTGAAGTTGCTGGTAAATAATCAGGGTGCTCATAATCAGTGCTAATGAAGCAACAAATTGAGTGACCACAAGAAATTTGCGAGGTAAAGTGGCGCCTTTGTTATTTGTAATTTGACCTTTAAGTACTTTTATAGCCTGAAAGGAAGAAAGATAGAAAGCAGGATAACTACCTGCTAGTACACCAGTAAATAAAATAGCAATTAAGGAAAAAAGCCAAAATAATGGGTTGGAAAATGGCAGGCTGATATTTGTCTCTAATAAATTATTGAACAGAGGTAAAATCAATGTTATCAATAGAATACTTACTAAAAAGGATAAGCTACTTAAGAGAATAGATTCACCTAAAAACTGCGCAATTAATTGTAAACGGCTTGAACCTATTGATTTTCTTACCCCCACTTCGCGAGCTCTTTTTTCACTACGGGCAGTACTTAAATTCATAAAATTTATACAGGCAATGAGTAATATAAGTATTCCAACTAAGCCAAACATTTTTACATAGTCTATTCTGCCAGCCGTTGAATCCCAATTTCTAAATTCATTGTACAATCTCCATTTTGCTAAGGGGAAAAGCATTACCTGGTGAGTGTCTTTTTCTTTGTGATTGATTATTAAGTTTTTAATTTTTGGTTCTATTTGTGCATAGGTAACATTTGGCTCCAGTTCTACAAACATATTGAATGAAAAATTCCCCCAGTCATTTCTTGCCTGGGCTACCCACGACTGTCTTTTTTCATAGTTACTAAAGGGCATGAAGTATTGGAAATTTTTGAAATAACTATTGGTTGGAATGTCCTGTACTATTCCTGTTACCATTAGATCAACGATGTTGTTCCAGCGTACTATTTTATTCATAGGGTCATCCTTTCCAAATAATGCTTTTGCGGTTTGTTCAGTCAATACAATAGATTCTGGATTAGCCAAAGCCGTTTTGGAATCACCCTGGACAAAACGAAATTTGAATAGTGAGAAAAATTCACTTGATACTTCGGTGCCATATTTTGAAAGGCTATTGTCTCCGGCCTTGAGATATTGTATTCCTTCCCAATTGGATTCGCACACGGCCTTTATGCCCGGCACATCATCTCTTAGAGCATTTGCTAAAGCGAGTGGAGTAGCGATGGAAGTATATTTTTCACCCGTATTGCTGTCTTTGCCATTGATCATTACCCGATACAATTGATTTTTGTTGGAATGAAAATTGTCAAAGCTGAGCTCATGAGAAATCCACAGCATTATTATCATAAAACTACATAGTCCTATTGCCAGGCCAAGAATATTGATCGTACTAAAAGCTTTGTTCTTAACAAGATTTCTCCAGGCGATTTTAAGATAGTTTTTGAACATTATTTTGAATTTTTAATGTAGATAATTTTAATCAATATCAATTTAATACTGACTCTTGTCAATTATCCTATCACTTAAACTCAGAATCATGCCAAAGGTTACGTTGTGTTGTTAATCAGATGATTATAAATATTACAGCATTGGAAAGTGTTCGTTTTTGATACATAGGGTGTACGGAATGCAGGACAGCGAAAATGGAAACGGTTTGTTTTGGAAATGTAAAGATGAAAATAAGAAGTGGCTGATTAATAAATTTTCAGCGTGGCTAAAAGGAAATATGAAAAAAAATTAGAATAATAGTTTATTATTTTTTATTTCACAGCTTAAAGTCATACACACCGCTACCAATTTCAAATGTTCGATAATCAGTAATTGACTTAATATTCTTCACATAATTCAATGATTGAATATCTTTCCCATTTTCGGTTATTTTGCTTTGATCTTTTATCGGAAAATAAACTATAGCAGTACTTCCTACTGGTATTTCCAGGTGCATTTCAAAGCCATTGTTTTGTTTCCATTCTATACCAGCTTTGCCAAAAACGGTCTCTGTAAAATAGTTTACTTGTTTCAAGTCTGACAAAGGCATTGGTCTGAAAATAATTTTTTTATACCCTGGAGTTTGTTCATCGGTTTTCATACCTGCCAGATTCCGATAAAACCAATTCAAGCCCCCGCCAAACATAGGGTGATTGTGAGAGCCAGAGTCGTCCCATTGCTCGCGCGTGGTAGTACTACCTATACTTACCCAATGGCCAAAACTGGGTACAGTAGTTTTATTCATAGCTGCATAGGCAAGATCTTGCAGGCCATTATCGGCTAATACTTCGAAGAAATATCGTGTACCAAATATACCTGTGTCAAAATGCCCATCATTGCCGGCAATATCTGTTTTCACTGCCTTTATTACGGATTCGTATTGGGCCTTTTCGAGACCCATTTTAAGCGCGAAAATGTTTGCTCCGTTTTTACCAAAGGTACCTTTTTCAGCATTGTAAAATTTTTTGATAAAGGCCTTTCTGGTGTCATTGGCAATCGTTTTAAAAAATATATAATCATCAGTGTTACCCAGTATCTGAGCAGTATTAGCAGTGATATCAGCACAAAGCCAGTAGTAAAAAGTATGTACCAGTGCATCAGGTGGTAGTTGATGATCTACGCCAGCCCATTCCCCCAAATTCCACCATTTAAGTGGATTTCCATCTTTGCCGGTTCGTTGTGAGTACATGATACCATCCATATCTACCCAGGTCTTCATATATTTCATATAGCCTTTCATCCCTTCATAGCTTTCAAGTAAAACTTCTTTGTCGCCATAATGTTGGTAAAATTCCCATGGGATTATCTGAATAGCGGCACCCCATGCAACACCACCACCACAGCCCGGCTGCCATGGGCTTCCATTGGGTACATAACCTGTTTCGGGTATCTGGGATGAGAGTATATCCCGTATCCATTTTTTATAAAACACCTTTACCTCAAAATTTGCCATTACCGTTTGACATGCGACCTGGGCATCACCGGTATATGCCGACCGCTCACGGTGCGGGCAATCAGACGCTATTCCTCCGTGCATATTGTCCAATTGACTGCGCTGCCAAATCTTATTTATTTTATTGAAAAGTGGATTTGAAGTTTCAAAAATGGAAGATTTTTTGATGTCAGTATTTACTGCTTCAGCTTGAATGTTTTCGGGCTTCAATATTCCAAACCAATTGCTTATTTCGATACTACTAAATACAAACCAATTGAAGCGGGGGACATAATTTTGAGATTTCTTTCCATTAAAGATATAAGTGTTTTCGCCAGAGTATTGATTACCATTAAATGTGATTTTGATCTGATGACCAGATGGAGCTGAAATATTTTTTAGTCTAACCCATCCTGATATTTCTTCGGCAAAGTCTACTTTAAAGTTTCCATTGGGTAGTTTTTGAATCTTAATGGGTTGTAGAATTTCCATTACTTTATCAGTAGGAGCTGTATGAGCTACCAATTTGCCATAAGGTGTACGGCGATTGATTGCATTCTCCCACTCTGTATCATCTAAGGAAGCGATACACCAATCAGGTTGCTCTTGTCGGGCATCATAGATTTCGCCATCATAAACTAAATCAGAAATAATAGCAGACTTAGCTACTTTCCAGGTTTTGTCAGAGACGATGGTTTCCTCAGAGCCATCCGTATAGATAATATGCAATTGGGCCAAATATCGGGGTGTACCGTACGACGCTGTCCAAAACTTCGGTGCATTGTAAAATCCATTTCCCAGGATAGCTCCGATAGCATTTTTGCCAATTTTTAGATTATTAGTAATATCATATGCCAGATACATAATATGGTACTCCTTAAACTGATCAGGTAGCGAAATGGATGCATCGGGCAGTTGTGGTCGCACATCGTAATTGGTTTGATTGGGTACCAGTAAGTCGGAAGATGCTTTTTTACCATTTACATAAAATTCAAAATATCCCAGGCCTGTTGTATAAACCACTGCTTGCTTTATCGGTTTAGAAATTTGGAATGTTTTGCGCAATAGGGGTGCTGGTGGTGGCATTATTTTAGTGCGTTCCTGAGGGCCTCCTATTGGTTTAGGAATTGGCTCTTCACCTTGCCAGGGTGCTCCAATCCACTCAGCTTTCCATTCATTCTTTTCTAAGATCCCTACGTGCCATTTTGCAATCTCACTCCAGGCAGATACTTTATTATTTTTGTCCCACACCCGTACTTGCCAATAATATGTAGTACTCGACTTTAGGGGTGTGCCATTGTAATGGATACGATTTGATTCTTCGCTTTGCATTATGCCGCTATCCCATATATCAGGCAGGTTTAATTTGACTGTGGTAGTGGCTACGCGTATTTGATAGGCAGTCTGGAACTGACCCTTCTCTTTGTTTAAAGCTATATTTATCCATGAAAGTCGTGGATGCACTTCGTCTATTACAGAGGGATTGTTCATGTATTCACAAGTCAGATCAATAGGGTTTAGTTGGGCAACGGACTTCATGACTACGAGTAATAAAACAAATACAATTATTTTTTTCATGCTTGCTTCTTTTTTATTGACCAGGGAACGGTAAGTAAAAATATGAAATTGAAAATGAATAAAACCGGATTTTTGGTAAAATTGAAACAGTACTATCGCAATGATATATGCTAAGAATAGTAAACCTATGTAACCAGACTACATACAAAATTAGATAGAGGTATGAAAATTGGTAACTATCCATGCAGGAATAAATTAGGGCATAGTAGACTATTATTTATTTTTATTCTGAACGAAGTGATTTCACAGGATTCATCAAAGCCGCTTTGATTGCCTGGTAGCTCACAGTTAGCAATGCGATTGACGATGTAAGTATGATTGCAAAGGCAAATATTTTCCAGCCCAAATCTATTTTATAAGCAAAACTTTCCAGCCATTTTTGGACGGCAAATAGGGCGGTTGGTATTGCTATTACAAAAGATAATAGAACTAACGCTATATAATTTTTTGAAATTAAATTTGATATTTGAAATACGCTGGCGCCCAATACCTTTCGTACGCCAATCTCCTTAAGGCGTTGTTGGATGGAGAGCGTGGTGAGTCCAAATAAGCCGATGCAGGAAATGAAAATCATCAGTATCGCACCAAAGGCAATGATTTGCTTCCATTTTGCTTCGGCTTCATAGTTTTTTAAATTGAGGTCGTCCATAAAATCATATTTAAATGGACGGTTGGGTACCAGCGAATGATAAATATTTTCAATGGCTGCAATCGTTTTTGGTTTATTTTTTGGGTCAATTCTCAATAAGAATCTGCCATAAGATTGTTGTGGGTCAATGGTAAAAATCTGAGGATTGATTTTTTGTTTCAATGATCCAAAATGGTAATCTTTTACCACACCTACTATATTTAATTTGGTATTTTGCCCATTAAAAAAGTCAACTGTTTTTCCTAAACCAGAATCTTTCCAACCTGCTGCTTTTATATAAGCTTCGTTTACTAAAACTGAATTGGTGGAGTCGGCCGGAAAATCTTTTGAGAAATTTCGCCCTTCTAATAAAGGGATTTCTAAGGTGGATAAATAATCCTCGTCAATATGTTCAAATGCAACAGGAATCTCCACGCCATTGGCTTTTGATCTTGTTCCCCAGAATCCATTTTGACGAGCGGCGATTTTTTGCACTCCCGGTATTTTACTAAGTTCATTTTTAAATACAGATTGTAACTGGCGATTATTATCCTGGCCTACATGTATTACAAATAGGTCTTTATCATTGTACCCCAAATCTTTATTGGTTAAAAAATTAAACTGGCTATAAATAAAAAAAGTGGTAATGATCATAAAAGTGGTCATGGAAAATTGTATTACTACCAGTCCTTTTGAAAGAAAGTTTTTACCTGAAAATCTAAAACGATTATATAGGGTTTTCACGGGATCAAAGCCAGATAAAACTAAGGCAGGGTAAAACCCAGCAGCAAAAACGGTTACTAAAAACAATACTATAAAACCTATAACTAATTGATAATCGATCAAATAATTTAATTCTAATCTTTTATTTGCCAATTCATTGAAAAGTGGAAGGACGGCCTCAGCCAAGATAAAGGCAAATGCAAATGCAATAAAACATATCAGAAATGATTCTCCTAAAAATTGAATAATGAGCTCCTTGCGACTACTGCCCACCACTTTTCTGATGCCAATTTCTTTGCTGCGTTTAAGCGATTGAGCAACCGTCAAATTCACAAAATTGATACATGCAATCAAAAGAATAAATAAAGCTATCCCTGATAATATATAGGAATAAATGGGGTCGCTGGCCTGAAGATTGTATTCAATATCGGTATTTAGATGCATATCGGTAAATGGCGCTAAGCCAAAAGTATAGGAGCCTGTAAAGCCATGACTTCTTTCGTCATTAAGTTCTTTCCCGGCTTTTGAATTAAAAATAGTGACCATTTTTGCTTCGACGGCCTTTATATTGGCGTCAGGTTGTAATACAAAATAGGTTGGATATCCCAAATTAAACCAATGGGTATCTTGGTCCTTTTGTTGCTTAAAATTGAATGAAAGCAGCATATTGTACTGTATGCTTGAATTTTGCGGTGATTTTTTTACAATTCCCGTTACTATAAACGATTCAAATTTATCATTCATTTCAATGGTCATTGTTTTGCCTATTGGATCTTTTTTACCAAAATATTTCAAGGCTGCATCTTGTGAAAGTACAATAGAGTGAGGGTCTTGCAACACCGTTTTTGGATCGCCAACGAGTAAGGGAAATGAAAAGACAGTGAAAAAATTTTCGTCGACCCAGGTTACATCATCGTAAAAAGTTTCAGCACCATTTTTTATTACATAATTATTGTCTTGCACGCGTACATAGGACTCTATTTCTGGAATTTCTTGTTTAAAAGAAGGGCCTTGAATCATTGCAGCAATTCCAAAAACTTGCATTTTCCCATCATTTTCAATGACTTTGCAGGTAAGTTGGTAAAGATTTTCACTGTTTTTGTGAAATTTGTCAAAACTCAGCTCGTCTTTAGCATACAATAATATGAGAAGGCAACAGGCCAGGCCAAGGCTTACTCCAAAAATATTTATAAACGAATACACCTTATTTCGAAAAAGGTTACGAATGGCGATTTTTAGATAATTTTGAAACATAACTATGGATTTTTTGTCCAGCTGGATAATTTTAAATTGACCAGCCAGATAAGATAGGTTCATAACCATGCCAAGGATTCCTTGGGCCTGTAAATCAAAAGATTATAATTTTTTTAAAATAAATAAGTGTTCGTTTTTGATACAAGTGGTGTACGGTTAGGAGTGAGTAATATCTAATGCACAACAATAGATAAAGCATTGTTAACAATTATACTTATTCAGGGATTTTTGAAACCCATATCTTTTGCTGCGTTCTCTCCATGCAATACTTGCATAATTTTAATGACTTCAGTTAAAAATTACCTCATCATGAAACCACAATAGACCTTGTTTTTTACAATATTTCGCCAGGTGATTTTGAAATAATTTTTGAATATAAAATTTATTTGTGCTATTAACTAATTCTTATTCCGTTCTTAAACCCTTCACAGGATTTGCTATCGCCGCTTTTATTGATTGAAAACTTATTGTCAATAGTGTAACTACTATAACTGATACACCAGCAACTACAAAAATGGCAGGGCTAACGTTGATTCGATACGCAAAGCTTTTGAGCCATTCATTTGCTACCCACCATGATACGGGTATGGCTATAAGCAATGAAGCACCAATAAGCAGCAAAAAATCTTTTGAAAGAATAGTTACAATATTGCTTACAGATGCGCCAATTACTTTTCGTATGCCTATTTCCTTTTGTCTTCTCTGCGCAGTAAATGCAGCCAGGCCAAATAAGCCGACACAGGAAATTAAGATAGCAATGCCCGCAAAATATTTTGATAACAACGCAACCCGTTGTTCAGAGGCATACAATTTATTGTAATCATCATCGAGAAAAGCGTAATTAAAATCAAGACCCATGTTATACTTGTTGTATAATGCTTTTATCCCTGCAATAGTTCGTTGTTCTGTTCCCGCATTTATTTTAGCAATTGTTGTTGAATTATCTGGCGAAAAGGTAAAAAAGGCAGGTCCAATCTTTTTATACAGTGATTCGAAATGATAATCTTTTACTACTCCAACAATTTGCTTTTTTTCTCCCCACAATGAAACTGTTTTACCCACCGGGTTTTTTAATCCCATTGCCGCAATTGCAGACTGGTTGAATATCACACTTGAGCTATCCGCAAAAGTTTTTGAGAAAGTTCTTCCTTGAGCCATTTGCAAATTCATTGTTTCAAAAAAATCATGGTCCGCTGCGTTACCATAATATTCTACATGAAGATTAGGGTCTTTACCTTCCCAGCCAATACCACCGCCTGAATGTGAGGAGTGTCCCATGAGGTCACCATCAACACCAGATGCGTTTATAACTCCGGGAATATTTTTCAACTCTGCAATAAAAGATGAATAATTTTCTTTAAGGCTACCATCATTTGAAAAGCGGATGATATTATCTTTATTATAACCAAGGTTTGTGGTTTGAATTAACTTCATTTGCTGATAGATAACCAATACAGAAACAATCAGGATAACAGAAATAGAAAATTGAAACACGACAAGACCTTTACGTATCAGTAATTCTCCCGTAGATGTATTCAATTTGCCTTTTAATATTGATATTGGTTTAAAGCCGGATAGATACAATGCAGGATAACTGCCTGCGATAAGACCTGTAATACATGTGATGGTGATTACGGATAAAATGAGACCTGTATTTAACTGAAGGTTAATTTCCTTTTCTGTAATTTGGTTAAAGGCAGGAAGCAATAACAGTACAATAAGTAAGGCAATAAACAAAGAGGCAAATGTCATAAGCATTGACTCACCTATGTATTGAAAAACCAATGAACTTCTGCTTGCGCCTACAACTTTTTTTATACCCACTTCTTTCATGCGCCTTGAAGCCTTTGCCGTAGATAAATTCATGAAGTTGATGCAGGCGATGATCAAAATAAAAATAGCGATAATGGAAAAGAGTTTTACGTATTCTATTCTTCCGCCAGATTGTACGCCATTTACAAAATTGTTATGCAAATACCTGTCGGAGTAATTTTGAATAAACAAATCTCCTTCATATCCCGAGATATTATTACCTGCATACAATGCCTTGATTTTTGCTTTGCTAAAATCTTTTATCTTATTATTAAATGCCGTAACATCAGTGCTGGGTTTCAGCAATACATAGGTAGAAACCATATTGCTTCCCCAAAATGTTACATCACCCATTCCGCCTGCGTTTTTTTTTGCATACAAATCAAATGGAAACAATACATCAAATTGATCGGTAGCATTGGACGGCGGTGCTTTATAAATACCTGCAATTTTATATACACTGCTAAAGTCAACGTTATTTTCAAAATTAAATTCAACCGTTTTGCCAACTGCATCGGTAGTGTTGAATAATTTTAAAGCTGTTTTGTCCGATAGAATAATGCCGGATATATCAGACAGTACCTGCTTATCAGCATTAATAAGGGTATAAGAAAACACATTGAAAAAATCCTTGCCTGCAAATGCCGGCGCAACTTTTATATGCTTATCACCAAAAGAAATAATGCCGGCATCACGTTCCTTTCTTAGCATTGTTGCATACTCAACTTGCGGTAATTCTTGAGCCATTGACTCTGCCAGCAAGCCTTGAGTGGTTTCACCAACCCGTATAGCGCCGGTACCATCCTCGTTCTTCTTTAAAACCTGGTAAAGCCTGCTATCATTTGTATTAAATTTATCAATACTTAATTCGTCACTTACCCACAAATAAATAAGTAAGGCACAAGCCAACCCTGTAGACAAACCAATGATGTTAAGAAGGCTGAATTGCTTGTCTTTAATAAGGTTTCGCCAGGCGATTTTGAAATAGTTTTTGAACATTTTACTTAATTTAAAGTTTAGATTTGTAGCTACCGTGTTCTTCGTTTAAAGTCCTTAAACATTTATCATTTATTAATTCAGCATTTTTTATTCCGTTCTCAGACTCTCCACAGGATTGGCAATAGCTGCTTTTATTGCCTGGAAGCTTACAGTTGCAAACGCTATAAATACCGTAATAAACCCTGCAGCTATAAATATCCACCATCCAATATTTATTCTGTATGCAAAAGTCTGGAGCCATTTATGCATAAGCCACCATGCAAATGGGAATGCAATGAATGCTGCAATTATAATCAACCTGATAAAATCCATTGACAACAGGCCAAGGATACTTCCGACGCTTGCTCCCAATGTTTTCCGGATGCCAATTTCCTTTATTCGTTGTTGCGTGGAATAAATAGTAAGTCCAAGTAGCCCGAGACAGGAAATTAATACTGCAATCACTGCAAATGAGGTAAATACTTTCCCCTGTTGCTCATCCTTTTTATGTAAGGCTATAAAATTCTCATCAAAGAATTTATAATCTACCAACCAGTTTGGATCTACATTTGCTACTGTTTTCTTAATAAAATCTATCGCACTTTTAATATTGTCCGCTTTTAATTTGACAAGCATAAAATTATAGGACATCCAGTCATAGGGAATGAACTGAATAACGGCGGGAGCAATTTTTTCATGTAATGAAGTAATATGAAAATCTTTAATCACTCCTACTATAGCTCCTCTTTTCTTTTCGTCACCCCCCCATAATAATTGTTTTCCGATGGCCTCTTGTGGAGTCTGAAATCCTAATTTATTCGCAGCTGTTTCATTGATTATGAAATTTTCTTTTACATCTGTCGCATTTGATGCATCAAGCTTGCGGCCGGCAAGTAGTGGCAATCCCATTGTTTGCAGGTAATGATCATCGGTTACGTAATTTTCTGCCTGCACTGGCGCTGAATTTTCTGTTAATTGGATAGGCCAGCCATCACCTGCGAAACCAGGAACATTGGTAGTCACAGAGGCATCAAGAATGTTGCTGTTTTGTAATAATTCGATTTTCAACAACTCATTTTTTTCTGCCAGTTTGCCATTCAAAGGAAATACGATTACCTGATTTGACTGATTAACCGATGCTTCATGGCGTATATATTTCATTTGCTGGTATACTACTAATGATGCAACGATCAATACCAGCGATGCACAGAATTGAACGGTAACAAGCGTTTTACTTATACCCGATCTTCTGGAAGAGCCGGTTATTTTATTTTTTAATGCTTCTACTGATGGTAAGCGACTAATTGACCATGCAGGGAAAAACCCTGCAATCATTCCGGAAATAATTCCTATAGTGATTATTCCAAACAGGGAGAGTGGTTGTAAAATATCAGCAAAGACAAAAGAACGCCCTGCGATCTTATCAAAAACTGGCAATAAGAATTGAGTCAGTAAAAAAGCAAGTAAAGTAGCAAACAGGTAAATCATAAAAGATTCTGCCAGGAATTGTCTTACCAGTTGCCAGCGTTGTGCCCCTAACACTTTACGAACACCTATTTCTTTTACTCTTTTAATAACATGCGCAGCTGCGAAATTGACAAAGTTTATAGAGGCTATTAATAAAATGATGAAAGCAATGGCTGCAAGAAGATATATATAAGTCATATTTCCCTCCCCGGGTCTCTCTCCCTGTAAATGTGATTGCAGGTGAATGTCTGCCAGTGGTTGTAATAGTAAACGGTAGTTGGGTGTTGCTTCTTTTTTTAAGTCATCACCAGCATTTTTTGCTACAAAGTCTTCGAATTTTGCAGCTAGTCTTTTTACATCCGATTGATTGTTTAACTGAATATAAGTATAGTTATTGGGCATTTGTCTCCATAAGGTAGTTGGTGAGCCTAGTTTATTCAATGTAGCAAAAGAAACGAGACAGTCAAATTGCAGATGCGCATTCTGTGGAAGGTCTTTAAAAATAGCTTTTACTGTTGAATTCAATTTTCCGGTACTTCCGATTTTCAAAATTTTATTGATTGGGTCTTCATTGCCGAAATATTTTTTTGCCATTCTTTCACTTATCGCAATAGAGTTAGGGTCCTTTAGGGCCGTGTTGAGATTGCCATCAACCAATGGAAATGAAAAGATATTGAATACGGCTTCATCCGCATAGGTAATGGGTTCAAATCCCTGGTTTGTTTCATACTGTACAAGTGAATTACCTGTATAAGCTACACGGGTCATTGCTTTCACTTCCGGCAATTGAGCTTTTAATGCCGCACCTATGGGGAAGGGGGTTGTTGCAAAACTGCCCTCACCCAGGTAATCAGAAAAAGCTACACGATAAACTTCATCAGCATTTTTATTAAATTTTTCAAAGCTTAATTCATTGGTGATGTACAAGATCATCAGCAGGCAACAGGTAAGACCAAAAGCCAGACCGAAAATATTAATTCCCGTGAATGTTTTATTTCTCCACAGATTTCGCAAAGCGATTTTAAAATTATTTTTTATCATACCTATATTTTTTATTCTGTTCGTAAACTCTTAACCGGGTTGGCAATCGCCGCTTTAAAAGCCTGGAAACTTACCGTTAGTAAAGTAATTAACAATGCAATTACCCCCGCTGCCGCAAACACCCACCAACTAATATTTATTCTATAAGCAAAGTCCTGCAGCCACTTTTGCATACACCACCACGCGATTGGAAAAGCAATGATTGCAGATAATAATACCAACCGTATAAAATCTTTTGAAAGCATGGTAACGATACCCTGCACGGATGCGCCTAATACTTTCCGTAGGCCTATTTCTTTAATTCGTCTTTCCGCAGTGTAAACTGCAAGCCCAAAGAGTCCGAGACATGCAACAAAAATGGAAAGTATAGTGAAAATGATAAATACGGTGCCCATTCGTTTTTCAGAACGGTATAACGCTCCGAATTCGTTGTCCAGAAAACTGTAATCAAACGGAGTATTGGGAGCAAAAGTTTTCCATTTACTTTCAATCATATTTAATTGTTCGCCTTCTTTTCCTGGTTTTATTCTTGCTGATATATAGGATGTTCCAAGACTATAGGTTTTAGAAGATGAATGAAACAAAGCAAAGGGAGCCACCATTGTCCGTAAGGATTCAATATTAAAATCTTTTACAACGCCGATTACCTGAAACCGTTGGTTGTTATTCCCCGGATATTGCAAATACATGCCAACCGGATTCTTCCATCCTATTTGTTTTACGGCAGTTTCATTCAGAATTACCGATGTGGAGTCAGAAAAATCCCTTGAAAAATTTCTACCATTTAATACTTTCATCTGCAGTGTCGGTATAAAATCATCATCCACCATAAAAGAAGAGAGACCAATGTCCTGATCAATATGCTCGTCGTCGGGACCTGGTTCAGGCGCATACCCGTCTCCAAAATTGTCTTTGCTCGGAATGCTGGATGAGATGGATGCATTTGTAACTCCGGAAAGTTTGTTCAACTCCTGGCGAAAAGCCTCTTCTTTATTCCCCAATCTGTCACTATTAATGATCACCACTACATTTTCTTTATCGAATCCAAGGTTTTTGTTTTGTGTATATCGCAATTGATTAAATACGATAATAGTGCAGATGATAAGCGCCGTAGAAATGGTAAACTGAAATACCACCAAACCATTCCTTATAAAAAGGTTGCCAAAACCGGTTTTAAAAAGCTTCATTCCTTTTAAAACAGTTACAGGTTTGAAAGAAGTAAGATAAAATGCAGGATAACTTCCGGATACTAATCCGGTAAGTATGGTGAGACCAACTATATACAGCCAGATATAGTCAGTAAAAAGTAAATCCAGGCCCAGCGTCTTGCCTGCGACCGCATTAAATGGTTTCAACAAAAGCAATACTAATAGAAGCGCAACCAGGATAGCAATAGAACTGTACAACAAGGCTTCTGTTAAGAACTGTTTTATCAATTGAATTTTTACAGCACCTAATACTTTACGAATACCTACTTCCTTTGCTCTCATGGCCGACAGTGCGGTCGAAAGATTCATGAAGTTGACGCAAGCCAGAATGATAATAAATAAAGCAATAATTGAAAAAATGCGAACGTATTTGATGTCACTGAGCGTCGTCAGCCGGGCCTCAGTCCCTTGTGCGGCTGAATATAAATGAATAGAGGTAAGTGGCTGCAATTTAAAATCCCATTTTCCTCCTTTCTTGATAACTTCATCGATAGGTTTGCCTATGCGTTGAAACCCGGAAGCGCCATACTTCGTCACCATAGCTGGGAACTTGGCTTCCAGGTTTGCAATAGTTGTTTTATCAGTGGCGACATTATCTTTCAATTTTAAATAGGTATTTACCTGTAGCCAGACCCAGCTCCAGCTAAAGCGTTTCACAACCGGAAAAGAGGAAATGGATGCCAGCATATCAAACTGGAAAGAAGATTGCGATGGAATAGTGTTCAAAATGCCTGTTACAGTAAAAGGTCTTTTTTCTTCATCCAATAACAAGGTCTTTCCCATTGCATTCTTATTGCCAAAATATTTAATTGCCGTTTGTTTGGATAGCACCATTGAGTTGGGCTTTTCCAAACAGGTAACGGGATCGCCTTCATTCATTTGAAAGGTGAACATTTGCAGGAAATTAGAATCAACGGCAAGAATATTTTTTTCAGTGAAATATTTTTCTGATTCATTTCCTTCCTCATATCTCACCAACCTGTCACCCGGGCGATAAATTCTTGCAAACGCTTCTATTTCTGGGAATTCGCTAGCCATGGCAGCCCCGACCGGGGCAGAAGTATTACCCGTAAGAAATTCTTCTCCATCAAGATTCCCATTCAGGTTGACCTGAAAAAGATGATCTGCATTTTTGAAAAAACGATCATATTTTAATTCATCCTGTACAAATAATGAAATCAGGATAACGGAAGCCATACCAATTGACAGACCGGTAATATTTATTATGCTGTTAGTCTTGTTTTTTATAATAGTCCGCCAGGCGATCCTGAAATAATTATTTATCATAGCTATAATTTTATTCCGTTCTCAAATTCTTCACTGGATTGGCCAGTGCTGCCTTTATTGCCTGGAAACTTATTGTGATGATTGTTATCAGCACTGCCATCAATCCACCTCCAACAAAAACGCCTGCACCAATACTGATGCGGTAATCATACTTCAGTAGCCAGGTATGTAAAAAGTAAAATGATATGGGTGCTGCAATCAAACAACTTATCAAAACCAATACAATAAAATCTTTTGATAACAACAGCCACACCTGTTGTACAGATGCGCCCAATACTTTGCGAATACCGATTTCTTTTGTGCGTCGTTCAGCAACATAAGCTGCAAGTCCAAACAAACCAAGGCAGGAAATTAAAATAGCAAGTGCTGCAAAAACGCCTGCAAGTTTTCCAATCAGCATTTCAAGATTAAATTTTGCAGCATAATCTTCATCTGAAAAAGAATAATCGTATGGATAAGCAGGAGCATATTTATTAAAAACGGTAGTAAGTTTTGCAATGGCATCCTGCGTTTTTATGTTTGGTGATAACCTGTAAATCAGGTTACCTTGAGGATCGGGTGAACAAAAAAACATAGTTGGATCTGCAGCTTTAAATGGCGATATCATTAATGCATCTTTTACAACACCTGCAATTGTAAATTCTGTACCCTGCCAGTTTATCTTTTGACCAACAGGATTTTTTATACGCATGCCTTTAATGGCTGCTTCATTAAATATTACGCTTGCACTATCATATGCGTTATAAAAATCTCTGCCTTCATTCATGCGCATGTCAACTGTTTTAAAATAATCCTGCGATGCGAATATGGTTCCCATTTCTATTGTTTCACCAGGGTTTTTGCCAGGCCACTGATCAACATCCGAATGCCAATAAACATTTGTCGCAGGGCTTGATGCAGTTGTTATGGAAGACACAATTCTTTTTTCTATTAATTCATTTTTTAAAGCTGGGAAGTTTTTATTCAGGTCATCATTCTTGTCAGTTGATAGTAGCCTGTCTAAACTATAGCCGGTAGGTCGGCTTTTAGCATATTGAATTTGCTGATAAATAATAACGGTGCTAATGATTAAAGCAATAGAACAACTGAATTGAATAACCACTAATAGTTTTCTTGATAATGATGATTTGCCCGACTGGAATGAACCTTTTAAAACTTTTACAGGATTAAAAGAAGAAAGATAAAACGCAGGCCTGCTCCCGGCAAGCAACGCCGTTCCCCATAAGCAGCCAATCATCAATAACCAGAAATAAATATTTCCGAATGGAATAGTAATATGACTTTCGGTTAATGTGTTGAATGCGGGCAATGACATCCACGCAAACAATACTGCAAAAACAAAAGCAATGAGGGTAAGCAAAAATGCTTCTGTCAAAAATTGTATTACCAAATCATTTCTTTGTGAACCAATCGCTTTTCTTACGCCAACTTCCTTCGCCCGTTTTTCTGAACGTGCAGTAGTTAGATTTATAAAATTGATGCAGGCAATAATTAATACCAATAAACCAATAATAGAAAACATTTTTACATAATCAAGAAAGCCTGCAGTATCTTGTCCATTTACATATTTTGAATACAAATGCCAACGCTCCATGGGTTGCAGGGTAACATAAGAATTCATCGCATTGATACTGCCAATTTGAGTATGTTCTATATTCCTTATTTTCGGTGCAACCTGCGCATACAAAATTCCAGGTTTTAGTTTTACGAATATTTGAAGATTGTTATTGCCGAAACTTCTTAGTCCATCAGCTTTTATAGAAGGATTAACCGAATACACATAAGAAGTTGGAACAATAAAATTGAAACTGAAAGTTGCATTTCGGGGTAGATCTTTTATAATGCCGGTTACTTTAAGATCATGCGCATTATCATAACGGACAGTTTTGTTCATAGCTTCCTCATTTCCAAAAAGTGATTTTGCCAAAGATTGCGTAAGCACAATGGAATAAGCGTCATTAAATGCCGTGTTCGCATTGCCTTCAAGAAAATGATATTGGAAAATTTTAAAAATATCTGTGCCCGATTCGGCTCCATTGATATATAATTTTTTATTATCAACATTCAATCCGTGACTGCCTGTCCAGTCACTTTCAGCTACATATTCTATTTCCGGGATTTGAGTACGCAATGCATCAGCCAGTTTCAAGGATGTTGTTTGAAAAGTGAGTGTATCCCCATTACTATTATAGTTGCGCTGTACACGATATACCGACTGATATTCCGGTAGAAATTTATCATAGGAATATTGATCATAAACCCAAAGGCCGATCATTAGTGTAACAGCCATTCCTATTGCAAGACCAACAATATTTAAAAGACTATAACCAATAGTTCTGATTATATTTCTCCAGGCAGTTTTTAAATAATTTTTGAACACATTATTATAGTTTAGTTATGAGATGCCTATTTTGAATTTAACAATTTGAATTTTTAATCTATTCTGTTCTCAAACTTTTCACCGGATTGGCAATTGCTGCCTTAATAGCTTGTGAACCTATTGTAATGAAAGCGATCGATAGAGCAATAACACCGGCTAATGCAAACACCCACCATGTAATATTTATTCGGTTAGCAAAATCCTGCAGCCATTTGTTCATGAAATACCAGGCTGCTGGTGCAGCTACCACTAATGCTATCAAAATAAGTTTTATAAAATCCTTTGACAATAATGCAATTATACCTGATACTGATGCACCCAATACTTTTCTGATGCCGATCTCTTTTGTTCTGTTTACAGAAGCTAATGCTGCCAATCCAAATAAACCCAAACAAGCAAGGAAGATAGACATTCCGCCTGCCCATGCCATGATGCTGCTCCATCTTCTTTCTCCTTTATAAAAATTATCAAGATTTTCGTCAAGGAAACTATATTTGAAAGGGAGATCTGCAACAACTGCTGTCCAGGCCTTTTGCATATAAGCCAGCGTGAGCGAAGGATTACCAGGACTAAGTTTTACAAAAAATTTATAGGGCGCATAATCTGCAAACTGGTGAAACATTTGCGGCTTTACTTTTTCTGAAAAGGGACGGAAATTAAAATCCTTTACAACGCCTATTACCACCGGCGTTTTAGAATCCGTATATCCCTTTAACTGCTGACCAACAGCATTATCCACAGTCCATCCAAAATCTTTTACCATAGCCTCATTAACAATGACTGATGTACCCGTATCGGAAGAAATGTTTGGGTCAAAATTTCTACCTGCCAGTATTTTCATATTCATAAGAGGGATATAGTCATGATCAATATAATACTCAAATACATCTTTGTGGGTTCCATTATATTCAAAGCCTGAGCGGCTCCATCCTGTTCCCTCACCCAAGCCGAGTTCTGCACTTGCTACCCCGGCAATACCTGGCCTCGACAGTAGTGCCTGACGGAACAATGGATAAATTTCCTTGGTCTTGGTATCACTTGCATCTACAACCACTATATTCTCTTTATTGAAACCGGGGTTTTTACCCATCATATATTTTGTTTGTTGCATAATGACGATGGTGCAGATGATCAGGCCAATTGAAAGAGCAAACTGTGAGGTGACCAGGAACTTTGTAAAAAAGTTGGATCCATTTATTTTTACTTTACTTTTTAATGCTTCTATGGATTTGAATCCAGATAAGATTAAAGCGGGATAAGAACCTGCCAACAGGCCGATGAGTAGGGTGAGGCCTGCTAACATCCAGGCCATTTCAGGAAAATGTGAAAAGGAAAAATTTAATTCCCTTCCCGAAAGATTATTAAAATAGGGTAATAATAATATGGCTAGTAAAAAGCCAAGTCCTGCGGAAACTATACTCAGCATTACTGATTCCGATAAGAATTGTAATACTAATTGTTTCCTTTGTCCACCAATCACTTTTCTTACCCCTACCTCTTTTGACCTTCTTGCCGAACGGCCGATTGCCAATGTTGTAAAATTTATACAAGCAATCAATAATATACCTGCAGCAATGCATAGTAGTATCCAAATTGTTTTTGGATTTACCTGCTCCACTGAGCCACCATATATTTTAGTATCAGTATGACCGGCCATTAATGGTTGCAATCCGTAACGAACAGGAAGTTTATTTCCTTCCCATGTAAAGCCAGCTTCTTTTAATTCTTTTTCTTCTTCAGGGTAATATTTATGCCGAAATGCTCCAAGCTTCTGAACATCACCTTGTAAGCCGCTACCAGGATTTAACTGCACATAAGTAATGTAGGCAGACCGATGCCAGTTATTGACTCCCCGCTTCCCACTGTTGGTTGTTTCCATATAATTGAAATTTCCCAGCAGATCAAAATGGATAGAAGAATTTGAAGGAATATCCTCGGCAACTGCACTCACCGTAAAAGGAATAAAGGTATCCTCGATTTTTATTTCGATGGTTCTGCCTACTACGTTTTCTGTCCCAAAAAGTTCTCTTGCCTTTCGGGTCGTAACAACAATGTTTTGCAATTCTTTTAGCGCTCCCTGCTTTGTTCCGAACTTTAATGGAAAGGTGAACACTGAAAAAAAGGAAGGGTCAGCATAGGTAACGGCCATGCGCCTTACAACACCATCAACTTTTATAAAACTCTCTCCCCAGCCATCCCTTATTCTTACAAAATCCATCACATCTGGCAGATCCGCTTTTAAAGCAGGGCCTAAAGGCGAGGGCATATAGACATCACCACTTGCCTCCTGACCATTTATTCCATCAGACCAGCGATAAAGCCGGAATATATTGGCTTCATTTTTATGAAACCGGTCAAAACTAAATTCATTCACGGCATACAATAGAAACAAGGAAAAGCACGCCAGACCTATCGATAATCCGGAAATATTAATTACCGAAAGGATTTTATGTTGGCCCAGGTTACGCAATGCAATTTTGAAATAATGTTTTAGCATGATTTTAAGTTTTATTCTGTTCGTAATGATTTTACCGGATTAGCGATTGCTGCTTTGATTGCCTGAAAGCTTACTGTTAACAATGCTATTAATATCGCAACAAATCCAGCAAGAGCAAACATCCACCAACTGATGTATATGCGATAAGCAAAGCTTTGCAGCCAGTTTTGCATAATGTACCAGGCAATCGGTGCTGCGATTACAATAGCAATCAGTACCAGCTTAATAAAGTCTTTTGATAACAATAGCACAACACTTGAAACAGATGCGCCTAATACTTTGCGTATACCGATTTCTTTGGTTCTTTTCACGGCGTTAAAAGCTGCAAGCCCAAATAAACCAAGGGCGGAAATAAGTACAGCAATCGTGGTGAAGATTAAAGAAAGTTTGCCAATGATTGCTTCTATACGATACTCCTTTGCAAAAGCCTCGTCAAGAAACGAATATTCAAATGGATAAGCAGAGCTGTATTTTTTAAATATCTTTTCTATGGATGCGAGTGATGTATTTACCGGCGTGCTCCCCCCAATCCTGATAAAGTAATTCGTACCAATATCTTCCGAATAAAGAAAGATAAGCGGTTCTATACCATGGTGCAGATTATCATTGTTAAAGTCGTTCGTCAGCCCAATAATCTTTCCTGCACCGTTCCACATTTCCAGGTTGGAGCCAATAACATTCTCTGGAGTAAGCCCCATTATCTCCATTGCTTTTTTGTTGATAATATAGTTGGCTGAATCCTGATGGGTTATACCCGAAAAATTTCTGCCTGCAGTCAATTCAATGTTCATAGTAGGAATAAACCCGGCATCACAGCGAAATATTTTAAATGATATAGACGAATTTACGGGCTTACCCTTCCACACAGGGTCAGTAGTGGTGATCGGAATAGTAAAGATATTGCTTCCTCCAAAGCCTATACTTTTTACAGAAGGAAGTTGAAGCAAATCGTTTTTAAATGCTGTATAGTTTTTGCCAAGATTGTCATTCCGGTTGATAACGATTACATTTTCTTTATTAAAACCGAGGTTTTTATTGCTGATAAATCTGCTTTGTTTATAAATGATAATGCTTCCCGTAATCAATATACCAGATGCTACAAATTGAACAATCACCAATGCTTTGCGAAAGCCATTGCTCGAAAGCGGCGCTGCCGTATTACCTTTCAGAACGGAAACTGGTTTGAATGATGAAAGAAGAAAAGCGGGATAACCTCCTGCAAACAAGCCGCAAACTACAGTGATAATTAATATGCCGGTAACAAATACCGGGCTAGTAAAGTCCAGCTCTACAGATTTTTCTGTTATTTTATTGAAAAAAGGTAGTAAAAATTGGACTGTGGCCAGGGCAAGCAACAGTGCAATGATCGACAAACCCAGCGATTCTAAAATAAAATGTGTGATCAGTCCGGAACGATTAGCTCCAATTATTTTCCGTACACCTATTTCGCGACTCCGTGTAGCTGATTGGGCAATGGCAAGGTTCATAAAATTGATACATGCCATAATCAAAATGATAAAAGCCACAATACTGAACAATCTGAGTTGTTCTATACGCCCGCCCGCAGTTTTCCCGTTTTCAAATTCATTGTAGAGGTGCTGCCTGGTATATGGAGACAGAAAGGCGCTAGTTGTGCAATCTTTACAATTCTTTTTAATCAGCCCCGCAATCTTTGTATTGGCATTTTCCAATGTAGCCCCGGGTTTTAAAGTTACCATTGTTTGGGTGCCTCCACTTCTCCAATGTTGTGTCCATGGATTTTCTTTTATAAAAAGTTCAATAGGCAATACGAAATCAAATTGGAGGCTAGAGTTTTGAGGAACATCGGTATATATGCCTGTTACCATAAACTCATTTTTTTGATCCACTTCCACAGATTTCCCGATAGGATCGATGCTGCCAAAAAGCTTTTTCGCCAGTTTTTCAGAAATAACGATTGATGCGTTGTCCTGCAAGGGATTCAGGCGATTTCCGTTCAGTAGAGGAAAGCTGAATACCGAAAACAGTGATGAATCGGCAAAAAGGCCCTGCTCGTTAAAGGAGTTAGCTTCGAACCTGATTAAAGCGCCGGTTCCCATGCTCATCAATGCTATCTTATCTGCTTCAGGAATATCAGCTTTTATGGCATCTTTCAAAAGTGCAGAGGTAGCAGGATATGTTTCAATCCTGCCATCAGGATATTTGTTGTTGGTCATTACCCTGTAAATATTCTTGGCATTTGTATGAAATTTATCGAAAGACATTTCATCAACTACCCACAGAAATATAAAAATGGCTGCTAACAGCCCTATGGTGAGGCTGAAAATTTTGATGAAAGAAAAACCTTTATTCTTTCTCAAATTCCTGAGAGCCACTTTGAAATAATTTTTGATCATATCTGATATTTTATTCTGTTCGTAACGATTTTACAGGGTTTGCTGTGGCCGTTTTTATTGCACGATGCGCAACCGTTATCCATGCAATGATGATTGAACCTGTGATGGTAAATAAAAATACAGATACTCCCCAATCAATGCGATAGCTATAATCCTCAAGCCATTTTTGCATGATGTAGTAAGCGATGGGTGACGCAATAACAAAAGCAACCATAATGAGTAATGAAAATTCTTTTGAAAGTAAAAACACAATACTGCGGACAGATGCACCAAGCACTTTACGGATACCCATTTCTTTTGTACGCTGTACTGCCATAAAAGAAACCAATCCATACAAACCAAGACAACTGATGAAAATGGCTATGCCTGCAAAAATTTTATAGAGTTGTGAAAGCTGGTCTTCTTGTTTATAAAAATTTGCAATCTTTTGATCGAGAAATTTATAATCGTAAACATTATCAGGATAAGTACTTGTCCATAATTTTTCAATGAAAGGCAATACCGCTTTTTCAGTGCCTGGGTTTACTTTTATGTTGATGGTGCGATACACTTGTTTCCACGTACTTAATACAACTGGTGAAATGGGTTCACGTAAAGAAAATGAGTTAAAATCTTTTACAACGCCCACAATGTTGGCCACTTTATCACCATCCCAAAAATCTATTTGCTTGCCTATTGCTTGCTGCGGATCTGTAATTCCTAATTTTCTCAGTAGTGCTTCATTCACAACAAAATCACGTACTGTATCGCTGTTGTCGTATGCATGACCGGCAACAAATTGAAGGTTATATGTTTTAAAATAATCGGCATCTGCCCATTTGAGATTTGCATTGAAGTTTGTGGTCTTTGCTGCATGATCAAATTTAAAATCACTCGACCAGCTACTATTATCCGAGGGGCTTCCGAAGCTAAAGCTTACATTTTGTATATCTGGATTGTTCAGCAATTGATTGCTCAGGTAATCCGTTTTTATAAGATTAATGCTATCGTTAATTATCGGCACATTAATAATTGAAGCCTTACTGAAACCAAGCGATGCATTCTTGAATAAATTCATCTGACTTACCACGATGATCATTCCTATAATAAGGATTTGGGCAATTGCAAATTGCATCACAACCAATCCGCGCCGTAGAGATATACCACCAACCATTTTAGCAGTTACCTTGCTTTTTAAAGCAGTTATCGGATTGAAACCTGATAAAATGACAGCAGGATAAATGCCGGCAAGCAAGGTAACCAGCACCGCTGCAGATAATAAAAATATAATAACAGATGGATCATTAACAAACGTTATTCTTATCTGTGTTTCGAGCAATGTATTTAAAGACGGCAATGCGACAACAGCTATAATTACACCCAATATAGTCGCCGTGATTACTATCAATGCTGTTTCGCCTAAAAACTGCAAAGCAAGTTGTTTGCGGTTGCTACCTAACACTTTTCGTACACCTACTTCTTTAGAGCGGTTTACAGCCTGTGCTGTAGCAAGATTTATAAAATTTACACAGGCAATTATTATTAGGAAAATTCCTATCAACGATAAAGCATTTATAAGCGAATGACTGAATGTATGATGGTTATAATTTCCGAAGCGTTCATCATAATGCATTTCAGATAGAGGCTGCGCTATGTAACTATCGTTTGAAGACTCTGCAGGTTTATGTTTTTTTGCAAATGATTTTAGTAGTGCATCAAACTTTGTTTCGGGCAATTCCTGTGGCAGCACAACAAAAGTATAAGCGCCGCTGAATGTACTCACCCAATCATCAAGGTTGTTTTTCCTGGAAGTATTTTCTAATGCTGAATAGGGTACCACAACACTTATTGGAAAATCTGTATTGTGTGGTGGGTTTTTTAAGATTCCGGTTATGGTATATAGGACTTTGTTTTTATATTTTATTGTTTGGCCAAGCGCTGTATTCCAGCTGCCAAAATATTTTTCTGCCGTTTCTTGTGTAAGTACCGCATTGTTCGGATTATTAAACGATGTTTTAGGATCTCCTGCAAGCCAGCCAAAATTGAACATGCTGAAAAATTGTGGTTCGGCATAGTAAAAATTATCTTCCTGCAAGGTTTTTAATTTTTCGGTTTTATTTTCAACCGTTATTTGCCCACCTTCTTTATCAATAGCAGCCACTTCTTTTAACTGGGGGAAATCAATCCGCAATGCTTTAGCAACAGGGAACCCAACACCATCAGAATAACTTATACCATCTGCGTTATGAAACTCACTGCCAATGCGATAAATACTATTTTTCGCTGGATGAAAATTATCATAGCTGCTTTCAAATTGTACAATTAAAAAAATAAGAAAGCAGGCGCTAATGCCAACAGCCAATCCTAATGTATTAATAAATGCATAACTTTTATTAAGCTTTAAATTCCTGAGTGCGGTTTTAAAATAATTTTTTATCATGACTTTATTATTATTCTGTTCGTAAGGATTTTACAGGATTAGCAATGGCCGCTTTGATTGCCTGAAAACTTACCGTTAGCAATGTAATCAGCAGTGTAAGAATTCCGGCAACGATAAATATCCACCAGGAAATAGTAGTACGATAGGCGTACTTCTGGATCCAATTATTCATAAAGTAATAAGCTATAGGAATAGCTATCAATAATGAAATAGTTACCAGCATCACAAATTCTTTTGACAGCAAAATCCAAACATTTGCTACGGTTGCACCCATCACTTTTCTGACTCCAATTTCTTTGGTACGCTGCTCCGCTACAAAACTTGCCAAACCGAATAGTCCCAGACATGAAATAAAAATTGCTAAAATAGCGAAGAAAGCAGCAAGTTTACCAATCCGTTCTTCGTCGCCAAATTTATTGGCATAATCGGCATCTACAAAGCTGTACTCAAAGGGCTGTGATGGATTATATTTTTTAAAAACGGTTTCGATTTTTTGAAGCGCATCTCTTGCAATCAATGAAGGGTTTAGTTTAATGGTTACTATATTTCCATTGCCATGAAGTAAATGATAGAGCATGGGCCTGGGCTCTTTATAAGGCGATTCAATCAACATATTTTTTACTACGCCAATAACCCTAAATGGATTATTATCCCATTTAATAGTCTCATTTATTGCCGACTGGCCATTGGTTTTATTGAAATTCATAAATTTGGCTGCTGCTTCATTAATAATGAATGCAGCAGAATCAGTGCCATAGTCTTTTGAAAAATCACGACCCGCTACAAATTGCCAACCGATTGTTTTTCCGTAGTCATAGTCCACATCAATATTTGGGAAATCAACCGCCAATTTTGGATCCTTGCCTTCCCAATCAAAACCTGAATTGGTTGACCAAATCGCCGTAGTGGGGCTTCCGGATTCAGTAATTGAAAGAACGGAATTATTTTCATTTAATTCTTTTTTTACCAAATTAAAATATTTATGAATGTCCCCGGTAGTCATGGATAAACTAATCAAACCATCGGTAGAATAACCCAAGGGGCGATTTTTGACAAACTGAATTTGCTTAAATACGATCGCCGTGCCAATGATCATTACAATCGAAATACTAAATTGGCTAATTACTAAAATCTTACGAAGTAGTCCGGTATATGTACCAACCTTAAAGCTTCCTTTTAATGCTTTTACAGGATTGAATGAAGAAAGATACAGTGCTGGGTAACTACCTGCAATGCCGCCCGTGATAAATGTAAAAAGCAAGCATGACATCCAAAAATTAAGATTATTCCAAGGAAGTGAAATTGGTTTACCAGCAATATTATTGAAATACGGTAAAAAAAGTATAGTGACTAATAAGGCAACGGAAAAAGCAAGAAAAGCAACTAATATGGATTCGCTAAAAAACTGAAAAACAAGTTGGTTTTTAACGGAGCCAATAGCCTTTCTGATGCCTACTTCTTTTGCTCTTTTTTCACTTCGGGCTGTACTTAAATTCATAAAATTAATACAGGCCAGTAAAAGAACAAAAACACCCAGAATGCCAAATAACCAAATATATTCAATTCGACCACCAGATATTTTTCCATTTTTGAATTCCGACTGTAAATACCATTTGTCCATGGGGTGTAAAAAAAGTTCTGGATTCATATTCGCTTCAGATACATCTGCATAGGATTTCTTTGCACTTTTAATTTTTGCAGAAACATTTTCAAAATTTCCATTTTCATTAATTTGAACATATGATAAGAAACAATTACACCGCCAACCGGCATATTTTTCGAGGCTTTGGTCTTTTACAAATGTTGCCCAGGGTGCTATAAATTGTACATCCTTAAAGGAAGAATTTTGAGGTAAATCTTTATAAACACCGGTTACTTTAAGCGAAAGAATATTATCGATTTTCATCATTTTATTCAATGGATCAGCATCACCAAAATAGGCCCTGGCAGTGGTCTCAGATAATAGGATAGAAGTAATGTCATCCAATGAAGCACCAGATCCTTTCAGCATTTTTATTGAAAACATATTAATGACTGAAGGTTCGAAAAAAGTACCTGATTTCATTAAGACTTTGTCTTCGAAAGAAAGGGCATGACTGCCGTTCCAGGAGGACATCGTTATATTTGTTAAATCATCAGCATAATTTTTTTTCAAAACATCTCCAATTAAATAAGGCAATGAAATATCGGAAGTAACCTCACCATTTTGGGTAAAATGTTGCATCACTTGTGCAATTTTTTTATGATATTTAAACTCATGGTTAAAATTTAATTCACCATAAATCCAAAGTCCAATGAGCAACGCTACTGCCATACCCACAGCAAGTCCCCCAATATTGATAACAGAATACATCTTGTTTTTGAGGAGATTTCTCCAGGCGATTTTGAGATAATTTTTGATCATTATGATATATGGTTAGTGGTACTAATGAATTAATAGATCGTGCAGTAGGTGCATTATTTTTATTCCGTTCGTAAACTTTTTATTGGATTTGCAAAAGCAGCTTTTATCGCCTGATAACTCACCGAAATAAACGTAATGGCAAGAGCTCCCAGGACTACTATAGCAAACATCCACCATTTAAGATCCATCCGATATGCAAAATCCTGGAGCCATTTATTCATGCTATACCATGCTACCGGTATAGCAAATAAAAAGGATAACATCACCAGCCGTATAAAGTCTTTGGACAATAGGACTACAATTGAAAATGCACCAGCTCCTAATACTTTGCGTACACCGATCTCTTTTATTCTTTGCTCTGCCATATAAGTAACCAGGCCAAGCAAACCCAGGCAAGCGATAATAATAGAAATAAAAGTGAACACGGAGATTATTCTCCCTAATCTCTGATCCGCTTCAAAAAGATTATTAAACGACTGGTCGAGGAAAGTATAAGAAAATGGTTGATCTGCGGCAATGGATTTCCAGGTTGCTTCTACATTTTTAATAAGGGTAGCTGCGTCCTTACCATCAAACCTAATATTGACATAAGCCGTATAAGGCGATGGGTATATGACCATGGGTCTTATCCTTTCTCTTAAATTTCCGAAATTAAAATTCTTGATAATTCCAATGATACGGTAAGTGATTAATTGGTCTCCCATCCTGCTAAGCTCCTGACCTTCACTATAATGATCCGGGTAGCCAAATGATTTAGCTAATTCTTCATTGATTAATACGGAGGTACTATCTCCCGTTATTAAAGAAGAAAAATCACGACCCTGGGCTATTTTCATACCCATCGTTTTTACATAATCTTCGTCCACAAAAATATTGGCAGCCAGTATAGCGTTTTCATTAGAAGCTATCCTTCCTTTGACAATGCTGCTGGTATTAGGATCGTTTGTAACCGTCAAAGAGTTGGTGATGGACACGCTTTTTACAAAAGATTGCTGAAGTAATTTTTCTTTAAACGTTTTAGCACTCTGGCCCAATAGATAGGCGTTTTTCACCGTCATTATTTGTTCTTTATCAAATCCCATATTTCTATCCCGCATATATTTCAATTGATTAAATACAACTACTGAACATACCAGTAAAACCGTTGTAATGAAAAACTGAAAAACTACCAACCCATTTCGAAAAATGCTTTTATTGCCGGAGGCGATGGAGATACCTTTTAATACTTTGATAGGTGTATAGGATGCTAAAAATAAGGCAGGATAAATTCCAGCCAATAAGCCTGATAGCAAGGCTATGAATAATGAGCTAAAAATAAAACGTACTGACATTAAATCGGATATGCCGAACTGCTTACCTGATAAATCATTAAACAATGATAATGTACTAGCACTACCCACTATAGCAATTACCCATGCTAGGAAGCTGATAAATATACTTTCGCCTAAGAACTGGCCGGTTAGTCCCGATTTAACAGCACCGGTGACTTTTCTAATACCTACTTCTTTTGCACGTTTTGAAGCCAGGGCAGTTGTTAAATTGATAAAATTGATTATAGCTAGTGCTAATATTAAAAATCCGATGATTGAAAATAGATATACATACGTGCTTTTACCATTAACACCAAGTTCTCCTTCCAGGTCAGAGTACAGATGAATTTTAGAAATGGGCATTAAGCTTAAATAAAAAAAATTGCCTGTTTTTTTAAATTCTTCAATATCGACATTTAAATATTTCCTTAATTCAACTGCGAATTTTTTGTAAAAGATCGAAGATATGCTTTCAGCTATGTGCGAAATATTGGCCCCATTCTCCAGTAACAAATAAGTGTTATAATTTGTATTCCCCCAATTTTCCACCCGGCTATCGCTATAGGATGTCATGGACAAAAACATATCAGCCTCTATATGTGAGTTAAGCGGTAAGTCCTGAATTACAGCCGTTATTTTATACAAATCATCGTTATCTATTATCAGGGATTGACCCATTGGATTGGATTGGCCGAAATATTTTTTAGCCAGGGAGGCCGTGATCACTGCCGTATTAGTTTCTTTTAAGGCGGTCATAGGATCACCTTGCAATATAGGGAAATTGAAAAGATTAAAAAGCGTACTATCAGCAAAATATACTTTTGTTTCAGTGAAGCTGACATGGTCTAATTTTATGACCATAGACCCATTGGGTTTTATCCGGCACATATTCTTCACTCCCGGTATTTGTTCCTTGAAAGTAGGCCCGGCGAGACTAGGTGTCTGAGCTGTATTTACTATTTGATCACCCAGTTTACCAGAAAAGTTTACTCTATATATGTTATCTGCCAAAGGATGAAAGCGATCATAACTCAGCTCATTACCAACATATAAATAAATATAGCTTGCACATAATACACCAAGCGCCAGTCCTGAAATATTTAGTAATGAATACATTTTCGATTTCATTAGAATTCTCCAGGCGATTTTGAGATAATTTTGAAACATAGCCTTACAGTTTGATCTGATATTAGTAATAGGAATACTTGTTAGAGCTAGCCCTTTTATTAACTTTCATTTCGTTTAGCTTCAGAACCATGCCAAAGCTTATTTGCATTGTGAATCAAAAGATTATACTTTTGGTTTGAATGAAAAGTGTTCGTTTTTGATACAGGTAGTGTACGGGAATAGGGTATTGTACAGAATAGTAACTAGTATAAAATATTAAAGTATTTGTATTTTTTTATATTGAAGTTTCTGAATTTTAATACCTTGGAAAATTTAAATCATGCCCACTATCTATCACCATTTCATCATAAAATCCACTCCCATCAAAGTGTACGATGCGGTATCCAATGCTGTGCATTTAGAAAATTGGTGGCCACTTAAATGTAGTGGAAAGCCTTTTAGTAGAGAAATATATAATTTCAATTTTACTGATGAGTACGACTGGTTTGGAAAAGTGATATTGGCAGAGCCTGGAAAATCATTTTCTGTAGAAATGACACATGCAGATATCGATTGGGATCATATCTCTTTTGGTTTTGATCTTATAGAATTTCCCGAGGGCACTGCTGTAGAATTCTGGCACAAAGAATGGCATGAACTAAACCAACATTTTAAGATCGCTTCCTATTGTTGGGCTATTTAACTTAAGGGATTGAAAGATTATGTTGAATGAAATGTGATCATTCTTTTTGCTGAGAGAGAATAATTTAAAATTAGAAGTTCATTAAATTAATCAGGATACTTATCTTAACCCCCACTTTAGCTAAATCCAATCTTAAACTAAATATGAAAATACGACTATCGATCCTGATTCTACTACTATGTGAGATCATCGGCTCCTGTAAATTTGATCAAAATAGCACTGCTGCTGACGCAGATCCTTCTACCTGGCCCAAAATAGCTTTACCAGCAGGTGCAGATACTACTAGTGAATATTGGAAAGGAATCGATCTTGAACCTAAAGCACCTGTACTTCCATTGCCCGTCGATAAAGAAAAGGAAAAATTTTTATTGCAGCCTGGCTTTGCAATGGAAGCAGTTTTGACCGAACCCAAAATTCAACAACCTGCTGCTATTAATTTTGATGGCAATGGTCGAATGTATGTGCTCGAATTAAGATCCTATATGCTAACTGCTGATTCCAAAGGCACATTGGAGCCCGTAAGCTGTATCTCCCGCTGGGAGGATAAAGACAACGATGGAGTATATGAGACAGGTGGTGTATTTGTGGATAGCCTGGTTTTCCCAAGGTTTGTATTGCCTTATGGTCCCAATAGTGTGCTTACTATGGAGTCCAATGCCGATAATGTGTATAAGTTTACCGATACTAATAATGATGGCAAAGCTGATAAAAAGGAGTTTTTTACTGACAATTTTGGCCGTGCGGGGAATGTAGAGCACCAGCAGGCATTCTTGTATTGGGGTATGGATAATTGGCTGTATAGCACAGTCAATCCATTTCGGGTGCGTGAAACTGATCATGGTGTCATCCGGGAATCTACTGCATCTAATCATGCACAATGGGGGATTACACATGATGATGATGGTAAGCTATGGTTTCAGGGCGGATCCAATGGATTGCCTTCTTATTTTCAATTTCCTGTTCACTATGGTGATTACGTAGTAAGAGATACCAATTTTGCCACCGGGTTTGATGTCCCCTGGGGGGCTCCTATGGGAACGGCAGATATGCAGGGTGGTATGGGTATAGTAAGGCAGCCCGATGGTAGCTTGAATCGAGTGACCGGAGCATCTGGTAATGATATATTTAGGGGTGATAAATTGCCTGATAATTTAAAAGGGCAATATTTTTACGGCGAGCCTGTTGCGAGAATTGTGCGTCAGGTAAATGCAGTGGTAAAAGATGGGATCACGACATTGCACAATGTTTTTCAGGATCAAAAATCTGAATTTATTCGATCTACAGATCCCCTTTTCAGACCCGTTGATATGGCCACTGCACCAGATGGTACCATGTATATTGTAGATATGTATCACGGTATTATTCAAGAGGGAGAATGGACTCCAGTGGGGTCATATCTCCGGGCTAAAATAGAACAATATCAATTAGATAAAGTAATCAACCTGGGAAGAATCTGGAGACTGGAATACAATGGAATTAAGCGTGACCAGGTACAGCCACATATGTACGATCAGTCATCAGCAGAATTACTTCAATACCTCGATCATCCAAATGGCTGGTGGAGGGATATGGCTCAACAAATATTGGTTCAACGAAAAGATAAAGCTGTTACGGATGGGTTAGTGGGTATAGTAAAATCAGATAAAAAAATGGAAGCAAAGTTTCATGCATTGTGGGTATTGGAGGGGCTAGGTACACTCGATGCTGGCATGGTAAAGGAGCTTTTGAAAGATGTTAATCCGAGAATGCGAAAAATGGCTTTGTGGCTGAGCGAATCATTGTATAAAGCGGGTGACAAATCATTCGATAGATTGTATATCAGCATGATGAATGATAATGATACCGAGGTAAAAATGCGTGCTTTGATGACAGGCAGGCTTTTAAAAATTCCGGGTACGGTAGAAGTGGCCAAAAATTTATTGAAAAAAGATACCTCTAATCTAGGGATAAAATTGGTAGCAAGGCAAGTGATAAATCCACAAATAGTCACTGCTTTTTTTGGAAGAGCAAATCCTAATTTTAGTCCCGAGCAAAAAGTATTAGTAGAAAAAGGATCAAAAATATTTGGCAGTTTATGTGCAACTTGTCATGGGCCATTGGGGAGCGGCATGCCTGCGGGTCCCGGTAAATTATTAGCGCCATCTTTCATCAATTCATCGAGGATCCAATCTCACCCTGACTATACTATTAAAACACTATTACATGGCATGATGGGTAATATCGAAGGCGAATCCTATACCGGAATAATGATGGCGCCTATGAAATCCAACACGGATGAATGGATTGCATCAGTCGTCTCTTTTGTAAGATCTAATTTTGAAAATGAGTCTTCTCCTGTGACGCCGGAATATGTAGCAAGTTTACGAAAAACAACAAGTATGCAATCTAAGATGTATTCATTTGATAGTCTATGGGCATCCATTCCAAAACCTTTGCAACCTGATAATAATTGGAAAATCGCCGCAAGTAATACGGGTGAAATCAGAAAAGGCAGTACTGCTTCTCCGAAAGGTGGTTTTAGCTTTGAGGGCTGGACAACGGGTGAGGCTCAAAAAGTGGGAATGTGGTATATGGTAGAATTGCCAGAAGCAAAAAAAATAACTGAACTTCAATTTAAATCACAACCCATTTTTAGAGGTTTCCGTCAAGATGGTCCTCCTCCAGTACAAACTTGTCCTTCAGAATTTGATCTGGAAGTGTCAATGGATGGTAAGATCTGGACAAAAGTTTTAAGTAAGGCGAACGGTACAAAGGGATTTACAGATGTGCGATTCGATCCGGTGCTTGTAAAATTCTTAAAAATGACTTTAACCAAGTCAGAAGAAATCATTCATGGTGAGCGCAGGGGACAACCAGTTGATTTTGTACCAGCCTGGACCATGCGCGAATTCAAATTGCTTGCATTATAATTCTTTGTTAAATCTTAAAGTGATTACAAAATCATTCAGATCGTAGGTTTGTGACCGGATTAGCAAGTGCTGCTTTTACAGATTGAAACAAGACAGTAAGTAAAGCAATTGAAACTATTAATAGTAATGGGAATAGGAAAAACCATAAGCCAATAGGAATATGAAAAGCATATTTTGCCAGCCAATTACTAAGTAGCAAATACCCAACAGGGATCGAAATGAACCCAGCTAATAATACCAATTTGAAATAATCTTTTGTAATCAGGATAGTGAGCTGAATAAGGCTTGCACCAAGAACTCTTCTGATGCTAATTTCCTTCATTCTTTTGGAAATCGAATAATAAGAAAGTCCTAATAGTCCAAGGCAGGCTACTATAACTCCTATAATTGTAAATATCCAAAGCACGCTGGAAAACAGCCTTTCATTTTTATATTGGGAATCAAAACGATCATTTAGAAAAAAATAATTATAGGGGCTTTCAGGAAAATAGGCTGACCATTTTTCTTTTACTACCGGCATCAGGGAAGCCATATCTTTCGTATTTAATTTAAGTGAAATAAAGCCAAAATTTGTTTCCGCCGAGGGATAAAAAACAATGGGATCAAAATCAAATTGAAGGGACTCCTGATGAAAGTCTTTTAGGATACCCACTACCATGCATTTACTTTCTCCATCTGTGATTTCCTGGTTTATCATCTCCTCAGGCTTTTTAAAACCGAATATTTTCGTAGCTGTTTCATTCACGATCACATGGAGAAAACTGGATGAATCAGGTTCGGGATTGTCTGTTGAAAAATTTCTTCCGGCGATCAGGGTCAGCCCATACGATGGAATGAATTTATTATCTATTCCCAGTACTCTGCACCGTTTGCCTAAGGTTGAATTCTTAAGTGAATAATCAGAAGATCCGCCTACTTCGCTGCCCGGCACAGATGTAGAAGCCGTAGCTGAAACTACCGCAGGATTTGATTCCATTTCATTCATGAAAGCATGAAAGTTTGGAATATCACTGCTGTCCTGCCTGGCATTTTGTTGTAATACTAAAGTCTGCTGTATGTCCACTCCAAGATCGAACCTCATCATATAATGTAGTTGTTTATATATCGCGATAGCGCCTGAAATTAATAATATGGCGGAGGCAAACTGGAATATTACCAATGACTTTCTGAGGGTGTCTTTACCTATGCTAAGTCCTGATGATTTAATGGATTGTATGGGCTGAAAGGAAGAAAGTACAAATGCCGGATAAAATGCTGCTGCTAAACTGCCTAAAATAAATATGATCCCGGATAGCATCCAAAATCCGGAATCTGCAATTTTTAAATTGCTGATATCTTTTTCGATTAATGTAGAAAATGGCCTTAAGCTGATAAGAAAAATGCACATGCCAAGGAGAATGGCAAGTGCATTGATCATGAATGATTCGGTAATGAATTGTGTGATCAGTTGGGATTTTTTTGCACCAATTACCTTTCTGACACCCACTTCTTTTGATCTGTCGATGGATCTGGCCGTTGCTAAATTTATATAATTGATCCAGGCAATAAATAGTATGAACAAGGCTGCCATAGCCAGGTACTTCAAATAAGATAAATTGCCATTCCCTGCCAATTCATAATCATAATCTGATTTGAGGTGAATGTCTTTGATGGGTTGTATGTCAAAAGATTGTGTGAATCCTTTTTCAGCCATATCCTTTCCCATATAGCGTTGAGCGAACGCGGGCATTTTAGATTGTAGCGATGCAGGATCGGTACCGGGCAATAACAAAATATAGGTATAAAAATCTGACCAACCCCAGCTGGTATTGGCCCTTCCATTAGTAAGCTGAATGTATTTTTTATAGTTGAGTAAAATATTAAATTGTAAGTGAGCATTAAGGGGGATGTCTTGTATTATTGCCTTTACCACATAATTTTCATTTCCATAGTTTAGCGCTTTTCCAATGGGATCTTCGGAACCAAAATATTTTGTAGCCGTTTCTTTAGTGATTACTGCATCGTTCAATTCTTGGAAGGCAGTCTCAGCATTGCCCGCTATAAATTGGTAAGTAAATACTTTGAATATTTCAGGATCCGTGTAATAGATACTTCCGTTTTCGACAAATTTATTTTCGCCATACTTAACTATTCCTCCTCTTCTGCGAAAGCGAATGGCTTCTTCTATTTCTGGAAAGTCCTTTTTCATAGCTGGCGCTACAGCAGGATATGTAAAAGCAAAAGTTTGCACTTTACCATCTTTTTCAGCTAATTTCATAGGCACACGAAAAATGCGGTCTTTATTCACCTGTGTGTCATCATAGCTGTATTCAAATCTTAAATAATTGACTATCAGTAAAAATGCGGCTACCCCTATCGCCAAACCGAATATATTGATTGCTGAGAAAAATTTGTTTTTCAATAGATTTCTCCAGGCTGTTTTAAGATTATTTTTTAACATGACTTAGGATTGATTATTTATTCTGTTCGATTGTAATTACCAGTGATCATTTTTAATGAAAACATTTCTCCAAATCCTTTTTCTAAGAATGCCCCGGTGGATTTCAATTTTTTATTATTAATGGTAATGGTATGATCATCTATTCTATCAGACATCACAATGTTTTTAAAATCACTTCCGTAGTTTTTTCTAAGCTCATCAGCTAAAGGGAAAGGCACATTATTCCAAGTCTCTACTTCGTTATTATTGGTCACATTTTGAATTACCTGAGCTATTCTATTGTAATTTGCGAAGCTCCTATTAAATGAAAGTTCATCATATAGCCATAAGGCAATCATCATAAAAATCGCCATGCCAAAGGCCAGGCCAAAAATGTTAATGAAAGAGTACCCCTTATTTTTAAGAAGATGTCTCCAGGCAAGTTTGAGATAATTTGACAACATATTAATGAAGCCTATTGTAATGCTACTAATAATAAACAGGTATTATGCCAATTGCGTAGTCAATTGATTCTGAGGTGGAAATGAGATACTTGTGAAATTTAAGTGTACGATTTCGATACAAAGGTGTTCGGATTTTATTCACTGCTCTTAAGTTTTATAATTGTCAGTCGAATTAATATCTATTGATTTGATACGCTCTCCAGTGGAGAACTAGCATATTAAGAAATTTGAATTTGTAAATAGTGGAGAGGCAATCAGTAATGATATTTCCGATTTTAGAAATTCAAAATAATTAAAAGATATCCACTTTGAGAATAGCCTTTACTTTTGGATTATGAAATATTTGGCATTAGTAAGTTTTTTGTATTTGATTTCGGGACTTTCAGCCCAGGAAATTTTAATCGATGATGGGTTTGCAGGATCCAAAGCAAATAAAGATTATAAGACGTTTTATGTACGGGTAGATGAGGATGGCGCCATTCAAAAGCATGTAACTAATTTTTTTACAAAGGAAAAAATCAATACTGAAAATATTAATTGTACTATTTTATTAGCGCTTGAAATCAATGTATATGGGGATCCCACTTTGACAAAAGTAACCTGCGCCGACGCTAAAATAAATCTCTCTCCTTTTAAATTGGATAAATTAGTTGGTAATATGACCAAATGGATTCCGGCTAGTGCAAAAGGCAAAGAGATATTGGCCAAAGTATTGCTTTCCATAAAGATGGATAATGGAAAATTGAGCACCCGAATTTTTAAAATGTAATCTCATCTGATTAGACTGAACCTTTAGGCAATAAAATAGAGACTGAACAGAATGATCATTTTACTCTGTCCTAAGGGATTGTACAGGGTTGGCCATAGCTGCTTTGATCGATTGATAACTTACCGTCAATATCGAAATTAAAAAGGACATAAATCCTGCAAACACAAAGACTTTCCAATCTATCCCTACTCTGTATGGATACTGAGATAGCCATTTGTGCATTAGCCACCATGCTACCGGAGTGGCCACTAGAAATGAATACATCACCAACCGTAGAAAATCTTTGGATAATAATGCAGTGATTCCAGTGACTGAGGCCCCTAGCACTTTTCGTACTCCTATTTCTTTGATTCTATTCTCAGCCATATAGGTAGCTAAACCGAATAAGCCCAAACATGAAATGAATATAGTAAGCCCTGCAAATATCGATGCCATAGTGCCCATGCGCTGTTCTGTCTTAAATTTTGTATCATACTCTTCATCAATAAATTTATAGGAAAAAGGATACTCCGGATTGTATTTTTTATAAATGGCCTCTATTTTTTTGAGATTGTCAGCAACAGCATGATCTTTATTGAGTTTGTAATGTACTATACTAAACCATCCTTTCACTCCATTGATCATCATCGGTCGAGTTGGTTGGAAGGGTGAGTTGAGTACAAAATCTTTAATCACGCCTACAACATGATATTGATCCTGGTCACCATTACGAATAATTTGACCTATAGGATGATCAAACTTCATCACTTTTTGTGCTGATTGATTGATCAATATCGCTGTGGAATCTGTCAGAAACGTATTAAGATCAAAGTCACGACCTTCTGCCATTTCGAGTCCAGCTGTTTTTACCAAGTCCTGATCTTCACAAAAGATGTCAAAGTCGAGCTTATCATCATTGGGCCCCATGCCTTCCCATTTAAATCCCCAGCTATCAGACCATCCCTGGGTAAGCGGAGCACTCGTCTTTGTAACGGATGACACCGCTCCAGAAGAAAGCAATTCATTTCTGATCAATGAATAATTTTTTTCAATGTCACCCTCCATATTAGTGTATAACAACTGAGATCGATCATATCCACTTTCTCTGTTTTTTGCATGATCAAGCTGCTGCTTGACTATACTGGTACAAATGATCATGATGATGGCAAAGGTAAATTGTAATACTACCAATAGTTTACGGGGAGTGATCAGTGTATTGGCTGCTTTGAATGTACCTTTCAATACACTCGATGGATTGAATGATGACATAAAAAATGCAGGATACGATCCTGCTACCAGTCCGGTAACTACTATAAATCCAATCCATGCTATCCAGAATAAAGGACTGGTGAGATGAAGTGATAGTTTTTCATCGATGAGCTTATTGAAAGAAGGAATGATAGCCAATAGAAATCCCAATGAAAGTATTCCGGATATGGAGGCCAATAGAATAGATTCACCTACAAAATGACCGATCAAAGAAAATCGTTTTGCGCCAACTACTTTGCGGATACCTACCTCTTTTGCGCGTTTTTCACTTCGCGCTGTACTCAGGTTCATGAAATTAATGCAGGCTATAAGTAGTAAGAAAATGGCAATGATGCCGAATATTCTAAGGTCATCTATAAGTCCACCATCTTCCACATCTCCTTTAAATCGGGAATATAATCTCCATCTATCAAGTGGATATAAAAACATTTGCCAATTTTCGGCATCTTTATCATATTTCCCTTTTATAGACTTAAGTTTCTCATTGGCATTGGCCAGGGAGGCATTCTCTTTGAGCAGGACATAAGTGCGCGTGCTGTTATTCCCCCAATTGGTATCATCCCAGCCTCTTTTTGCGCGATATGACCAGGGGTATAAATATTCAAATTCAAATCGGGTATTGGCTGGAGGATCTTGAAGGACACCGGTAACAGTAAGATTATCTTTATTATCTACTTTCAGGACTTTTCCCATCGGATTTTCATTACCGAAGAATTTTTTTGCGAATGTCTCAGTTACAATGATAGAAAATGGATCATTCAATGCCGTCAGAGGGTCACCTTGTTTCATAGGGAAGGTGAAGATTTTTAGAAAAGTAGTATCAACGGCTTTTCCATTAGCTTTTATTTTTTTTTCTCCAATGGTAAATAAAAAATTAGATCCCCAATCTACCCGGGTAGCACACTCTACTTCAGGCAAGTCGCTCTCCACAGCTCGTGCTAAAGGCTTTGGCGTAGTATTCCAGCAATGCAACTCCCCACTGAAGGTGGCACGATTCCATGCTTCATATATCCTGGCTTTCTTTTCATGAAATTGGTCATAGCTTTTTTGATGCAAGATCACCATGCAGATAAGTGCTGCTGCTGCCATGCCTATAGCGAGCCCTGCAATATTGATAATAGAGAATGCCTTATTTTTTATCAGATTTCGATAGGCAATAGAAAAAAAGTTTTTCAGCATCAGATAAAATTTTAAAAAGCGCTAGCTATAAAGTATACTCAGTAGATATAAAATGGTTACAGGTTTTTGCCTTCGAATATCATAATGAGTACCCAAAATGATAAAGGTTGCATCAAAAATGTAATTATTCAAGAAGGTAAAAGTGGGAGATTCCTTGGATAACACTAGTCGCCAGATATGCTGAATTACTCTGTTCTTAAATTATTTGATGGATTGGCCCACGCAGCCTTTGCTGAGTAGAATATGGAAGTTAAGGTAGCTGTACATAAAATAATCAAGGTAGAGATTAAAAACGGAAAGAATGATAGCTTATCATGGAATGGGAATATATTCAACCAGTTATTCATAAAGTAAAAGGCAATGGGAAAAGCTATCAGGGTGGCAATAAGAGCTAACCATAAATAATTTTGAGTAATTAATGTGACAATATTGGATGTAGAAGCACCCAGTACTCTTCTAATACTTATTTCTTTTTGTTTTTGCTGGGTGGTAAAGGCAGTGAGTCCCATCAAGCCAAGAAAGGTGATCAATATAGTCAACAGAGAAAATGCAGCGAAAATTTTTCCTCTTTTTTTATCAGCTGTATATTGAGAATCAAAGTCCTGATCTAGAAATTTATATTCAAAAGGCAATTGAGGAAAAAATTTCTTCCATGTAGTTTCGATTCTTCCAATGAGCGGCTCTATATTTCCTGCATCGAGTTTTAATTGAATAATATTGCAATTAGGAGAACAAAAAAGAATGAGCGGTTCAATGGGGTTATATAAGGATTTTTGATGGAAGTCCTTAACTACACCAACAACCTCTAAATAATTCCCGGATGTATCACCTGGAAAGGTTACCCTTTTTCCCAGTGGATTTTCCCAGGCAAAATCTTTAACCATTGCTTCGTTTACCAAAATACTATGAAGGGTATCTGCTCGTCCGGAAAAATTACGGCCATTCACTATTTTTATCCCAAGTGTATTTATATATTTTTCATCAATGGCATAACAATTAATTCCCTTGTCTATTTTACCATTTTTACTTTCTACTGAAAATAGATTGAGATTGATATTGCTGCTTCCTGGATAAGAATATCCAGTGCCTACATCTTTAACTCCCGGGATATTGTGGAATTCATTATTCAGGGAATTTATTTTATTTTTTTCATCCTGCCCTGTGTTTACGGTAACGGTCATTACCTGAGCTTTGCTGAATCCAAGATCTGCATTGTGTAAAAACGATAATTGATTATATACCACCCAGGTGCAAATGAGCATAATCATGGAAATGGAAAATTGTAACACCACCAATGTTCTCCTTAAATTTATATTACCCGAAGCTTTTGATAAAGCACCTTTCAAAATGGTGACGGGCTTGAAACTTGAAAGATATAGTGCCGGGTAGCTGCCACCCACAAAGCCGGTAAATATAACAATGGCTAAAATCAAGAGGATATTGAATGGCTGCAATAATGTAAAAATGGTAAACGACTTACCGGAAATGGAATTGAAAGCATGAAGTAATATGATTACTAATCCCAGGCTAAGTACTAATGAAATAGATGCAGTCAATATCGATTCACTTAAAAATTGAAGGACCAATTGCTTTTTAGTAGATCCTGAAACCTTTCGTATTCCTATTTCTTTGGCTCTTCTGGCAGACCGGGCTGTCGTTAGATTCATATAGTTTATACAGGCTATTAATAACATAAAAAACGCAACCGATGAAAATATCCATATATAGGACATACTGCCTAACTCTTCGGGTTCACCCTGTAATTTAGAATGTAAATGTATATCCGTGATGGGCTGCACACCATAATCAATTTTTATATTATACTGTGCAAAAATCGGCGCCATGAATTTATCATATAAGGGCAATAATTTAGTCATAAATGCGGCTGCGCTAGTATTGGGTTTTAAAAGTACGTAAGTGAAATTATTAAAGCCGCCCCAATTATTTTGATAATCTTTAGGTAAAGTAGAGCCAGATATCAGCATATCAAATAATATATGTGAGTTTTTGGGTACATCTTCAATTACCCCGGTAATTTGAAAGATATCTTTATATACTGTTTGCAATGATTTACCAACAACCGGGATGTTTTTACCAAAATATTTTTCAGCCAGGGATTTGGAAATGACAATGCTATTGGGTGCTATTAACGCACTTGCTGCATTTCCTTCTATAAATCGATGTGTAAAAATCTTAAAAAATGTACTATCTGCATAATAAATTTTATTTTCATAGTAGCTATTATCCGCATTTCCATTATTGAAAAGGGTTCTTTCTTTATTCACTAGTCGCACAGCTTCCTCTACTTCCGGGTAGTCCTTTTTTAGTGTTGGGCCTAATGGATATTGCGTACTAGCCCAATCCATTCTCTTTTCTGGCTCTTGAATATGTGAAATTATTCTAAAAATTCGATCAGCGTTTTTGTGATATCTGTCGAAACCCAATTCATCTTTTATATAAAAGAATAGAAATAGGCTAAAAGTAATACCAATGGTGAGACCTATAATATTGAGTAAACTGAACCATTTGTCTTTTTGGAGATTTCGCAGTGCAACTCGAAATAAGCTTTTGATCATAGCTAGATATTTTTATATTTATTCAGAACGCAATGAGGTTATCGGATTTGCAACAGCTGCTTTAAATGCTTGAAAACAGATGGTCAGAATGGCAAAGGCAATTACTCCAATTCCAACGAGGGCAAATATCCACCAGCTAATACTAATGTGAAATGCAAATCGATGAAGCCATTCTTTTGAAAAGAAATAGGCAATGGGAGATGCAATCGCAATAGCAATTGCAATCAGTCGTATGAACTCTTTTGAAAGAAGACTTGTAATACCTAAAGCAGAAGCTCCTAATACTTTACGAATACCAATTTCTTTGATACGCGACTGCGTTGCAAAAGTGGCTAATCCAAATAATCCGAGACAGGCAATCAATACAGTGAGTAACGCCATAATGATAAATATGGTTTCTTGTATTTGATCTTCTCTATAAAATAAATCCCATTGTTTATCCAGAAAGTGGTATTCAAAAAGATGATTTTGATCGATCGAATGAAGAATATCATCCATGGTAGCTAGTGTTTTGGAAATATCACCTGTGGCAACCCGTGCCGTAAAGTAATCTATACTTTGAATAGGGTTATTTTGGAATCCCAGAATCATTGGTGCCAGGGGATCATGAAGAGATTGAAAATTAAAATCTTTTACGATTCCGACCACCCTTACAAATAAGGGAATTTCTCCAGGAAATTCGATTATTTGTTCCTGAGGTAAAGTAATACCTAATTGTTTGGCCGCTAATTCATTAATAATTACTGCTGAAGAATCTGCCAAACTGCCTGTTGAAAAATTGCGACCTGATTTAAGAGGAATTTGGAAGGTTTTCAAAAATTGATCGTCAATTCCAAGAAAATACATATTCACTCCCTCAACATTTTGTATTTTTTCACCTCTTACTCTTACATTAGGAATATCTTTCCATTCCCCGGGAACCCTGGAACTCACCGAAACATCTGTTACTTGGGGGAGTTTTGAAAATTCTGCTTTTATGGTTTCTGCTCCTCTGCGAATTTTGCCACTATTAATATCTACAACCACTAATTGATCTTTTTTGAAACCCATGTCTTTACTGCTCACATATTTCAATTGCAGATAAACTACGCAAGTGGCAATAATCATTATAATAGAAATAGTAAACTGGAAGACCACTAAAGAGCGCCGTATGGAAAGATTGCCGCTACTAATTTTAATCTTGCTTTTAAATAATTGCAGCGGTTTTAGAGTTGATTGAAATAGCGCTGGGTAGATACCTGATATTAATCCAACAAATATCATTATAACTAACACACCGAGCCAAATACGATAATCCGTATGAAGTCCTAATGTCAAATTCTTTTGGGTGAATAGATTGAACCGTGGTAAGGCCAGTTTGACGAATACTAACGCTACCAAAGACGCAATAACTGTAATGGTAAATGCCTCTGAAAGGAATTGACTTACTAAGGATTGCCTTGATGCTCCTGCCACTTTACGCACGGCTATCTCTTTGGCTCTACTGGCAAAGCCAGCCGTAGATAAATTCATGTAATTAATGCATGCAATAAGTAAAACAAACAAAGCTATAATAGAAAAAATGTAAATATAAGTAATGTTGCCTAGCCTGGCCACCCCCTCAATGTCTCCACTTTTAAAATGAATATCTTTCAATGGTTGAAGAACTATATTTCGTTTAATATTATTAACTCCAGTAGAGTTATCCATTACTAGTTTATTAATCTTTGTTTCTATTTTATGCGGATCCGCTTTATCATGCAATAATAAATAAGTTGAAAACATACCCGAATTCCAATCAGAATTAATAAAATTTCTAAACTCATCATTAGTGATGCTGGATTCTGAAAATAGAAGATTATAGGATAAATGGGAATTGGATGGAAAGTTTTGGAGAACTCCCGTTATTTTATAAAGCGAACTGTCCCCATCAATAATTAGTATTTTTCCTAATACATGAATAGAATTAAAATATTTTTCTGCAGTTTCTTTAGTAATAATTACAGAATTTGGTTTAGATAATGCAGAACTTTTATCCCCTTCTAAAAATTCAAAATTGAATGTAGTAAGAAATCCTTCATTTGCCAATGTAAAAGTCTCATAGAATACATTACTATTTTCAGTATTTCGAATATTTAATCTTCTGAAACTTGCAATGCGTGTTACGCGTTCAATATCTGGAATGTTTGTAAGCGCACTTTGGGAAACCATATATCCTGTGGCAGCTACCTTAGTCTCTGTACCTTCAGGCGTAATTTGATCTTCAACAATTCGAAAAATACGCGAGGCATTTTTATGAAACCTGTCAAAAGACAGTTCATCAACAAGGTAAAGCGCAAGCAACAAAAAGCTGGTTATCCCGATAGTTAGTCCAAAAATATTAATAAAGGAATAAGTTCTATTCTTTACCAAATTTCTCCAGGCGATTTTGAAATAATTTTTAATCATATTTATTTATTACTTGTTGGGTAATTGTTCACTTTTATTCGCTCCTCAAAGTGTTCACAGGATTAGCCATAGCTGCCCTTACTGCTTGAATACAAACAGTTACAAAAGCAATAATTATAGTACCTCCACCTGCCATGGCAAAAACCCACCAATGAATATCAACGCGATACACAAAATCCTGAAGCCATTGATGGAGTGCTATCCAGGATAAAGGAAAAGCAATGAAGGCAGCGAGTATCACCATTACAATAAATTCTTTTGAAATCAATCCAATTAAGCCTTGTGTATTGGCTCCCAGTACTTTTCTTATACCGATTTCTTTTGTTCTTCGGGTTACTACTAATGTTACTAACCCAAATAGTCCCATACAGGCAATAAAAATAGAAAGTAAAGACGCATAGTTAACAATAGATCCCAATCGACTTTCGGCTTGATATAAGGAGTTGAGAGAAGCATCCAGAAATTTGTATTCAAAGTCCTGATCACCTGCCACCATAGTCCAGGCATTTTTGATAGAAGAAATTTGATTTTGAAGATTGCCAGCTGACAGTTTAATTGATATTCTAGGCTGTGGAGCAAAAGGAAAATCTGCATCGTTGGAATGGCGAAGCATGGAATCAGGTTTCATTGCAAATACCAATGGCTGAATATGATTGTGCAATGACTCGTAATTGAAATCTTTTACTACTCCTATTACACGTTGATTAAATCTTCCTGGTAGTTTTTGACCAATTGGATCTTGCCAGTTGTATTCTTTTACTAATGCTTCATTTACTATCATAGATTCTGCTTCGTCAGCAGTATTTCCCTGAATGAAGTTTCTTCCTTGTTTTAATTCTAAATTAAAAGTAGGAATGAAATCTGCATCAATAGCATTCATATTAAAATTGCGATATACTTTATTGTCGTCCTCGTAGCCTAGATTGATCCAAGCCGACTCCGTCATACTATAAATACTGGTAGTGCTATTAAGTACCTGGGGAATATTTTTTAATTCATTTCTAAATAATTCGGCTAGTTTCAAACCTTCAGCCCTGGATTTATTTGTAGGAACTACTACTATATGTTCTTTGTCGTACCCTAAATTTTTATTTCTTATAAAATTTAATTGTTGACTGATGACCAAAGTAGAGATAATCATTATTATGGAAGCAACGAATTGTGCGACTATCAATCCTTTTCTGAATAATCCGATTCCTACAGCAGATTGCAATTTTCCTTTTAAAACTTGTACTGGAACAAAACCTGATAATATAACAGCAGGATAAACCCCGGCAGCTAAGGAAACTAAAAGAATAATACTAATGCAAAATGATAAATTGAAACCATCAAACGAAAGGGTCAAAGATTTATTTGCAATTTCGTTGAACGGCTTTAATAATATAAAGGATAAGGCTATAGAAATAATAAAAGCAGTCAAAATGACAATAATCGCTTCTCCCCAAAATTGACTGATGAGTTGCGGTCGAAGCGCTCCCATTACTTTTCTTACTCCTACTTCCTTTGCTCTTTTAGCAGATTGTCCTATGGAAAGGGTGATGAAATTGATACATGCAATGATTAAGATGAGCAGACCAAGTGTAGCCAATATATAGGAGTAAAAAGGATCACTAATGGGTTCGTTTCCTGCAGGTAATTTTTTGTTTAAATGAATATCTGTAATGGGTTGAAAGAAGATATTATATTCCCCGGCTTTATAATTATCACCTGAAATCTTTTTTGCTACACCTGGTATTTTTGCTTCTATGGCCTTTCCTGAAACACCTGTTCTAGCTAGCACATAGGTTTCTAAGAATACATTTGTCCAACCAGAAGTGATGTTCCGTTCTCGAAATAACAGTTTTTCATTTGAATGAGGTATCAAAAATTTAAATTGTATGCTTGATTCTTTTGGTGGATCACTAGTCACAGCAGTAATGAGGAATGTTTTCTTTTCTGCGCCCATTTGTATATCCAGGGTCTGGCCGATGACATCACTATTATTGGAAAAATATTTATTTTGAGTAGATGTAGTAATTACTATTGAATTACTATTCTGAAAAGGATTAGTATTATTTCCTTTTAGAATTTTAAAATCAAATACCTTGAAGAAATTGGTATCAACCATATTAATGGGCTCATTAAATTTGTCTGCCTCTTTTTGTACAAGTGTATTAAAGACATACACCCGACAAGCTTCTTCTATTTCAGGGATATTTGCTTGCAGGGTAGGGCCAAGCGGGATTGGCGTCTGTGTGTTTGTAAATTTCTGATCACCATAGTCTTCAAATAACCATGCCCGATAGATACGATCCGACTTCGTATGAAAGCTATCGAAGCTCCATTCACTCCGAACAAATAGCATAATAAGAATGCAACAAGTAATACCAATGGCCAAACCCAAAATATTTACAATAGAGTATCCTTTGTTTTGCAAAAGATATCGGCTAGCTATTTTAAAATAATTTTTAAACATTATATTTTATTTATTCTGTTCGTAATGATTTCACCGGATTTGTCATTCCTGCTTTTAATGCCTGATAACTTACTGTTGCTAATGCGATGAACATAGTGCCGACGCCAGCAAATGCAAACATCCACCAACTAATAGTAATTTTGTAACTATAATCTTGTAGCCATTTATTCATTATATACCAGGCAAAGGGAATGGAAATTATAAACGCCAAGAATACTAATGTGGCAAATTCTTTCAAAAGAATACTTACTATATTTCCTAAGCCAGCTCCTAATACTTTTCGTACACCTATTTCTTTCCTCTTTTGTTCAGCACTGAAAGTTACTAAGCCAAACAAACCCAGACTTGAAATTAAGATGGCAAGTAAAGTAAATAGGTTAATGATGGATGATAATGTTGCCTCTGTCTCATATAATTTTTGAATTTCATCATCCAAAAAGGCATATTCAAAGGGCACAGTTTGAAAATGGGTTTTCCATTTATCAGCAATTTTATTTAATAGATTTTTGTAATTGGCGCTTTCAACGGAAACTATTAACCTGGATAGATCAGCGTTACCTGGATCATAAGAGAGTAGTAAGGGCTTTATTTCCGAGTGAAGTGAATTATAATTGAAATCCTTCATTACTCCTGCTACCTCCACAAAAGTGGCGGGATCCGGTTCATATTGTGTATATAGCCTGGTACCAGGAGCGTTATCCGTTTGTAGTCCTAATTTATGCATCAATGTTTCATTAATTAGAACTTTATCTGTATCATGCTCATGCAAATCTCTTCCGGCAATCAGGTTTATGCCATTTGTGTTTACGAATTTATCGTCTGAAATTATTATACGTGCATCAATAGCGTTGGCCATATTGTCGCCTTGTAAAAATACGCCGTGATCGCGGGGTACAAATTGGCCTAGGTAATTGGTCGCTTTACTACTGTTTTTTACTTCAGACATTTGTAATAGATCATCGGAAAATGCACTAATCTTATTTTTAGTATCTGAATTATAGAAATTGAATACTAGTATTTGGTTACTGTCAAATCCTAAATCCTTATTCTGGATATATTTTAATTGCAAATAGATAATTATAATACTAGAAATCAAAATACCGGATAAAACAAACTGGAAAACTACCAGGGATTTTCTAATAGTGGCAGCTGAAACCCGATTAGTATAATTTCCTTTAATCACTTTAACTGCTTCAAATGCAGTGAGGTAAAAAGCAGGATAACTACCAGCCAGGACACCATTAACTAATATTAATGCTGATAAAGAAAGCCAAACCTTCATATCTAAAAGAAAATGAAGATTAATAGTTGTGTTGGTAATGTGATTTAACGTAGGTAATAAAATAGCCAAGAGAGGTATTGCGACCAATACTCCGAAGATTGAAAATAATATGGACTCAGCAAGAAATTGTCTCAATAGGTCATTTTTTTGGGCTCCGATTACTTTTCTGACTCCTACTTCGGTTGCTCTTTTAGTGGCCCGGGCTGTTGATAAGTTCATAAAATTAATGCATGCAATAAGCTGTATCATAAAAGCTATTAATAGCAATAGATTTAAAAATTTGGGATTGACCGCTTTTGTCATTTCCGCTTCTTTGCCAATGGTAGTGTGAATAGTTGTAATAGGCTGAAGCAATAATTCTTTTTTCATCCCAAATTCCTTTAGTTGGTCTGCTCCATATTTTAATAAAAATGCTGGTAATTTAGATTCTAGTGATTGGGCATTCGTATTGGTGTAAAGCTTTATATACGTATTCGTGAAATTATTTCCTGCCCATGAGTTGTTTTGTATTACATAGTCGCCTATACCTCCACTGTACATGGCAATAAAAATATTGATTTTTAAATGCGATTTTCCAAGTGTTTCATCTACTACTCCAGTGACCGTATACATATGAATTCCGTTTTCATCATTTATTTCGATATTTTTTCCTACAGGATTTTCATTGCCAAATAGTTTATCAGAAATATTTTTCTGGAGTACAATGGTGTATGGTTCCAGGAGTACACTATTTTTACTTCCAGCTATGAAGTGGTAACTGAAAATGGAAAAGAAAGTGCTGTCAACAAAAGCGGCATCGGTTTCATAAATTGATTTATCCCCAAATTTTAGTAAATGTTTTGTAGATCCAAAATCTGATACCACCCGGGCGTATTGAGATACTTCTGGAAAATCTCTTTTCATGGCCGGAGCTATGGGGGGGGAGCAGGTGGCATTAGTATGTTTGTCACCATGGATATTGAGTGAGGTCGTTACTCTAAAAATTTGACTTACATTTTCATGATGATTATCATAGCTAAATTGATCTTTAACGTACAATAAAATATAAAGACAACAAAGTGTCCCAATGGAAAGGCCAATGATATTAATAGCACTGAAGATTTTGTTTTTGAATATTAATCTCCAGGCTATTTTGAAATAGTTATTTAACATGATCTGTAGGTTTATTCTGTTCGCAATGATTTTACAGGATTTGTAAATGCTGATTTAATAGCCTGGAAACTAACTGTAATTACGGCTATAGAAATCGCTGTTATTCCTGCTAAAGCAAATATCCACCAAGATAGTTCTATCCGATAAGCAAAATCTTGCAACCATTTATGCATGGCATACCAACCCATTGGGACTGCAAAAGCAAAGGCAATTAAAACCAGTTTGACAAAGTCTTTCGATAACAGGGCAATAAGATTTCCATATCCTGCTCCTAGTACTTTTCTTACTCCTAATTCTTTTGTACGCTGTTCAGCAATATATGATGCCAATCCAAATAGTCCTAAACAAGCAATCAAAATAGCTAAAATTGAAAATGCCAAAGCTATTTTGCCAATTCTTCTTTCTGAGCGGTACATTTCATCGAATGCATCATCCAGGAACCGGTAAGAAAACGGGGCCCCATTTGCCAATAATTTCCATTTGGTCTCTATTTGTCCAATAAGATTTTTTGTATTTACAGCTTTAACTTTGAATCCCATAGACCAGCGAGAATTGCCAAATGAAAAACAAAGGGGTCCTACTTTTTTTCTTAAAGAGGAGTAATTAAAGTCTTTGACAACTCCTATAATATTATAAATTTCTACTTTCCCTTTATCAATATCAGTACCACCATATAATTTATGCTCAAGAGGATTGTCATCAAAGCCTAATAGTTTGACCGCCGCTTCATTCAATATTAGTCCCAAAGAATCTGTTTTCATCTCTTTTTCAAAGTTTCGACCTTTTACCATTTCCATACCGAGCGTGGGAATATAATTTTCATCAATTTTCCAAACTTGCATATTGAGACTTTCATTTATATCTAATACAGCATTCTTAAAAAATGTATTATCGTTACGAGCACTATTATTGACAGGAATATAACCCGTGTAAGTGCTCCCACTCACTCCAGTCAATGAAGAAATTTCATTTTTAAAAGCTTCTCTGTTTGATTTTAGAGCTGAAGTTCCATCGAGGATTAATACCTGATCTTTTTGGAATCCGACATTCGTATTTTGAATAAAATTCAATTGCTTGAAAACCACTATTGACCCTATAATCAATAAAATGGAAGTGATAAATTGGAAAACTACCAGGGAAGACCTGAATCGATCTTTATTCCACGAGGATTGAACTTTACCTTTAAGTACAGCTATTGGCCTGAAGGATGATAGATAAAACGCTGGATAGAGGCCTGATAGAATTCCGACTAGAATAGGGAGCAGGATAAATGCTAAAATCCATCCCTTAGAGAATAAATCAATTATTTGATATTCTTTAGCCGCAAGATCATTGAAATAGTGGAGAAGTCCTGCCGCCATAGCGATCCCTAAAATGGTAGAGAGAAATGCCATTAATACTGATTCGGATAAAAATTGGAGTATTAAATTAAATTTATCAATGCCTAATACTTTACGCACACCTACTTCTTTGGCTCTGCTGGCACTTCTGGCGGTTGCCAGATTCATGAAGTTTATGCAGGCGATTAATAATATGAAAAAGGCTACAATCGAAAAAATATAAATGTATTGGATATTCCCATTGGCACCTAATTCCGCCGTTCGATTGGAATGTAAATGGATAGAGGTAAGAGGAGTAAGGAAATAATTGATCTTATTCCCCGACTGTTCAAATTCCTCCATGCTTTTAATTTGTACTACTACCTGTGCCTGAGGCAATAAATATTTATCAATTACAGTTTTAAAATTTTTATTAAAAACATGGGGATCAGTTCCTTTTTGTAGTTTTATGAAAGTCACGAAATTATTACTTAAGAAATTCCCCCAATCGTAATTTACATTCGCCATCGAAAAAAATAAATCTGCATAGAAATGAGTGTTTGCAGGCATGTTTTTCATGATGGCAGTCACGGTATAAAATTTAGGGTCATCATCAGTTTCTATGGTCTTGCCAATAATATTCTCATAAGGTATAGAGCCAAAATATTTCTGTGCTGCTTTTTCGCTCATAATCACTTTATCTTTTCCATCCAATGGATGTAACTTGTCACCAGCTAATATTTGAAATGGAAATATATCCAGTAATGTAGAGTCGGCATGCATTACCGCAGTTTCATTAATGAATTCAGGTCCTTTGCGGATTAGTTTTGACCCATTGGAATTGTACAATCTTACGAATTGATCTACCTGGGGATAATCTTTTTTAAGAGTAGCACCCATAGGATCACAAGAGACTGCTAAATTCATTTCATCTCCTCCTAATTTGATATCACCATCAACCCGATAAATGTTTTCAGCATCTGGTATCCATTTGTCAAAACCGATTTCGTCTAATACATATTGTGAAATGAGAATAAACGAAGCAATGCCTATTGCCAGCCCAGCGATATTCAACAGGGAATACAATTTGTTCTTAAGAAGAGCTCTCCAGGCAAAAACAGAATAATTCTTAATCATAGCGAATATGTTTTGAATTTAGTAAAGTACAAGTCATCCTTAAAGTAGGTGGGTAGGTAAGGAGTAAGCTTTCGCCAGGTAGATTTTAGAAATTAAAAAATTATATTTCAGATCTTAAAATTCATATGTCTGCGTCTACCACTTATCAGATTAGAATATTCTCCATAACAGTTCTACCATCAAGCATTCTCACTATTCGATGACTATATCTTGCATCATGCTCACTGTGAGTAACCATTATTACAGTAGTTCCTTGTTCATTAAGTTCAGTTAGTAGTTGCATTACCTCATTGCCATTGGATGAATCAAGATTTCCAGTAGGTTCATCGGCAAGAATTAATTTTGGATTATTTACCACTGCTCTGGCGACAGCAACCCGCTGTTGCTGACCCCCGGATAATTGTTGTGGGAAGTGATTTCGACGGTGCATGATTTGCATTTTATCCAGTACAGCTTCTACACGACGCTTACGCTCATCAGATTTTACTCCAGTGTAAATCAATGGTAATTCCACATTTTCAAATACACTGAGCTCATCGATGAGGTTGAAGCTCTGAAATACAAATCCGATATTATGCTTGCGTAAATCTGCTCTTTTGCGTTCATTGAATTTAGCAACCTCTATTCCATCAAACAAGTAAGAGCCACCATCCATATCATCGAGCAATCCCAATATATTGAGCAGGGTAGATTTGCCACATCCACTGGGGCCCATGATGGCTACAAATTCTCCACTTTTTACTTCGAAGGATACTTTATTGAGAGCAATGGTCTCCACCTCCTCTGTTCGGTAGATTTTTTCTAATTCTGTTATTTTGATCATTTTTTTTGTTTTAAATTTTATGTTGTCAGTTAGCAGTTGTTAATTGTTAATTGTTAATTGTTAATTGTTAATTGTTAATTGTTAATTGTTAATTGTTATTTATTATTAACCTCCCAAATAAGAAGATCTGCTGCCTCCATATCAACGAATATCGCTGAGAGATGTGGCAGGAATTCAAACCCTCAATTGAAAAACTTTCTTCAATATTCAGCAGGTTCGACATCCGGGCTTCAATACCAAACTTTGTTGTGTAAAGACCAAGGTTATATTTCAGAAGAAAACTATTCATACCTAAATTCTGAACTTATTGAAATAAGAAAAATGATATTTGCATTTTCAAAAAAACTTTAATTTCATCAATTACCAACATTCAAACGGATAACTTAAACTCCAAAATTGATCTCTACTTCACCAACACTAATTCCTCCATTTTTCCATAAGTATCATAACTATTTGTTACTACTTTGTCACCAGGCTTTAAGCCGCTAGTCACTTCATAGAAATTTGGATTTTGTCTGTTCAGGGTAATCTCCTGCTTATAAGCCATAGTGCCAGCATCGTTCAGTTTGAATATCCAATTGCCACCTGTAGTTTGAAAAAAGCCTCCTTTGGGTACTAGAGTTACTACAGATTCATCACCTAATGCAAGCCCTATTTGCAAGGTTTGTCCTCTTCGTATTCCTGGGGGTACTTCGCCTTTAAACTCCATATCTACTTGAAACCGTCCCGAAGTCACTTGAGTGTATACTTTTTTAATAGTGAGAAAATATTTTTTACCAGCTAATGTAAAATCTCCTTCCAGCCCGATAAAAATTCTTGTAATATAATGCTCGTCTATATCCGCTCTTACTTTAAATCCACTGAGTACATCTATCTGACCCAGCCTTTCTCCTTTTAGTTTTGATTGCCCAATTTCAGCATCAAGGGAAGTTAGCTGGCCATCAACGGGTGCACGAACTATCAAATCACCCACCTTACGTTGCATCAGGGCAAGGGCATTTTTCATTCGTAAATAGGATTCCTGCATTTGGTTAAGTTGAGTTTTTGTAGAAATGCTGTCCTGATTCAAAATTTGCCTGGTCAATACCTCGCGGGTCAATTGATAATTGTACAGATTTTCTGCGGATTTAAATTCTTGAGAGCCAATGGCACGCTGATCAAATAGTTTCTTGTTTAGTTCAAAAACACGTTTTGCTTCATCAAGAGCGCTATTTACATCTGCCATTTGATTGAGCTGTCTTATAGTATTTTGATCGGCATTTGTTTTAGAGATCTGCATTTGAGTTAATACATTAAAAACTTGTGTTTCCTGGTTGGCTAACTGAAGCTCAAGATCTGTATTGCTTAGCTTTATAATAGGCTGACCTTTTTTCATTAAAGCACCATCATCTACCATTTTCTCTTCCACCCGACCTCCTTCTATAGCATCCAGGTAGATAGTAGAAATAGGTAATACTACCCCATTGATAGGAATAAATTCTTTAAATGGGCCTTGTGTGACTTCATTTATCATCATTCGTTCAATTTCAACATTGAGTTTTGACTTCCCTGTTGAAGATTTGAAAGCCAGGTAGATCAGACCTGACAATGCTAAAACACCTATAATACTTAGTATTCTCCTGGTAGTCCACGTTTTCTTTTCAAGTTGTCTATCCACTTTTCTTAATTTCTTTGATATTATTATACAAAATGCCGTGCCAAAACATCTAATGTGATGAAAATCAAATGGATAGGTATTTTAACCAAAGATTAAAGTGTTCGATTTTGATACAATAGTGTTCGAAATAGCAATCATATTGTTTTTATTACGATAATTTTAATCTCTTTTGACCAGAATAAGATTAGTTATAGGCCCTGGATTTTTGGAATAATGCTCCTTTCACCTAATGCGAGATATTAAACTAATAATGCTTCAGTTACGTTTTATTAATTTTGTTGTCCTTCAAATAAGTTTTTGGTTTACATAGTCCTTAAATGAAATTAAGAAACAGTAATATATTAATAGTAGATGATGACCCGGATGTGCTTACTGCTGTACGTTTGTTTTTGAAGCCACAGGTGAAATCAATAGAGTTTAGTAAATACCCCCAAGAAATTAAGACCTTACTTAAAGAAAAGGACTTTGATGTTATTTTATTGGATATGAATTTCAAGAGCGGTATTCATTCGGGTAATGAGGGATTGTTTTGGCTAAAGGAAATAAAAAAAATAAAACCAGATACTCAGGTAATTTTAATTACAGCCTATGGCGATATAGATTTGGCAGTAAGGTCTTTAAAGGAAGGAGCTGAAGATTTTATATTAAAACCCTGGCAAAATGAAAAATTGCTTCAAAGTCTGCATGATGCCCTGGTAAAGAAGAAAGGCACTCCATCATCTGCAATAAGCGAAGTGGATCCATCCGTATTAACCGAGTCAGATATCATGCAGGACTTATTAGTGAAAGTAAAGAAAGTAGCGCCTACTGATGCCAATGTGCTAATACTCGGTGAAAATGGTTCGGGTAAGGATGTATTGGCCAATTTGATACATTTTCACTCGAGTCGGGCTGATAAGCCTTTTATAAAAGTAGATTTAGGGGCATTGTCAGAATCTTTGTTTGCATCCGAATTATTTGGCCATAAAAAAGGATCTTTTACTGATGCCCGTGAGGATAGGGTAGGGCGCATTGAGGCAGCCCAGGGCGGCACTTTGTTTTTAGATGAAATCGGAAATATCAATTTGAATCAGCAGGCCAAATTGCTCACTGTAATTCAAAATAGACATATTACACGTATAGGGTCTAACGTCCCAAGTAATGTAGATATTCGATTGATTTGCGCCACCAACATTCCAGTGACTGAATTAGCCAATGAACAACGATTTAGGAGAGATCTTTTGTATAGAATTAATACAGTAGATATGGTTATTCCTCCGTTGCGCGCAAGAGGAAGGGATATAGAAATATTGGCCAATCATTTTTTGAAAATGTACAAGGAGAAATATTTTAAGTCAGACTTGAAATTGGGTGCATCTGCCGTAGCAAAGCTCATGTCGTATTCATTTCCTGGAAATATAAGAGAGTTGCAATATACTATCGAAAGAGCAGTCATCCTTTGTGATATGGATGTGCTGACGGCGTCAGAAATTATTTTTTCCAATATTGAATCTAATTTGCCCAACGAAGAAATGGACGATTCTAAACTCAGCAGTGTAGAAAAGAATACGGTAATACGGGTTCTGGAAAAACATAATGGAAATATAAGTAAGGCTGCCAAAGAACTTGGCATCACCAGAACTGCACTTTATCGTCGATTGAATAAGTATGATATTTGAGTTATTGAATGAAGAATCTTCATAAAAAGTATATATACATCACCGCAGAAAATTATCATGTCATTTAAATCTTTTGAATGGAAAATACTCACCAGGGTAATCTTACTCCTGGGAACCTGTATTTTCATCGGTTGGTTATTTTCACGGGCATATTATTCCATAATGATATTGCCCGGATTGGCTATTATATATCAATTGTATGATTTTTATTTGTTCAACAAAAAAGCATATGATGAAATTGCCATGTATGTGGAAGCTGTCCATTATCGTGATTTTTCCAGACATTTCAATGTGAAAGAAGCACCCCTGGAAATAAAGACATTGCGGGCTGGATTTAATGAAATCAATGATACCATTAAGGATATTTCACTAGAAAAGGAAACTCATTTTCAATATTTACAAAAAGTACTCGAGATCATCAATTCTGGAATTATTTCTTATGATGAAGATTCTGGAAATGTAATCTGGTTGAATGAAACCCTGAAAAACTTATTGAAAGTACCCTATCTCAAAACAATACATTCTTTGCAAAAAAGAAATGAACAACTTTATTTTAAGATACTGAGTATAAAATCAGGAGACCAGGAGGTGGTAAAACTCAGCGAAGGCTTACAGGAGATGAAAGTGTTACTCAGTACTACTTCCTTTTCTTTGCAAAATAAAAAGTATAAGCTGGTTGCGATTCAAAATATAAATGAAGCGATAGATGAAACGGAAGCAAATGCCTGGCAAAAACTACTAAGTGTGATGACTCATGAGATCATGAATAGTGTGGCTCCTATTGCTTCACTAGCTGATACCATGAAGACCAGACTGATGCAGATTCATGGAGAACGGCCAGGAGATGAAGATCTTACTATCGGTATGGATACTATAAAAAAAAGGAGTGAAGGTTTGCTGAAATTTGCCCAAACCTATCGAAATCTCAATAAAATAAGTCAACCTCAAATAAAACCTATCCCTATCAAAGAATTGTTTTCAAATATGTTTAACCTGATGAATCCAACATTGGAAAATATCAATATAGATTTGGACATTCATATCAAAGAGACCAATCTGATTGTTGGGGCCGATCCTAATTTGATAGAGCAAGTAATTATCAATCTTTTATTAAATGCCAAAGATGCAGTCATAGGTAAAGAAGGTGCTAAAGTAGAACTTTCAGCGCAAGAAGATCATCACCGGATGCTGATCAAAGTAAGTGATAATGGAAAAGGTATTCCCAAAGAAGTTTTAGATAAAATATTTGTCCCCTTTTTCAGTACTAAATTAAATGGATCTGGGATTGGACTATCCCTATCCAAGCAGATCATGCTGATGCATAAAGGTAATATTCATGTTGCTTCGAAAGAAGGCGTGGGTACTGTATTCGAATTGTCTTTTCCCAAGTGGAACTTAAATTAATTTTTTATCTCCAGATAATAGGTGGCATTTGAAAATTGATTTTTATTATTGATGCCTTTTACCTCTATTTGATATTTGCCTACAAGGTCTCCAGAATTAAAGGGAATATGAAGGAACCCTTGCTGATCTGCTTTTGAGCCTGAGATCCAAAGAGGATTGGTGTCTAGATTTGGTATTTCGGGGTTCATTAAATCTGAATGAGAAGATGCTGCATTAGGTGGATAAAATCCATTGACATGGTATACTTGCTCAGGCAGTTGATCTTGCAAGTAAGTAGTAATTGAAAAAATTCCACTATAGGCCATCATCTGGTCAAACTGGGATTCTATTGTTTTTTTTCTTTGAAAAAGATCTATTGTCTTGATTTTTGAAATATCATAGTTGAGTATAATATCTTCATCTCCTCTAAAGTATCCGTCCAGTAAATACCAGGCGGGCCACCTATAAAGATCTCTACTGTCTTTGTTTCTAAGTCTTAAAGATTTGATGTCATTAATGGCACTGGTTATATTGCAATCAACCAGTACTTCTTTTATAAATTCTTCGAGACTTTTTATATCTTGAAAATCAGAAATTTTATATGTTTTATCAGAATCATATGATTTTATCGTATCATCTATTGCTTCAGTTTTAGTGTGATCTGTTTGGAATAAATCATCAACCAACCTTTTCTTGGTATGTTGCATGAGCATGAAATGATCTTCATCAGATCGCCGTATTGCAGGGGCGCCAAGAATAATAGATTTGAACTTATCTGAATAGGATTTTGGTTTCCATTCCAGCGGAGATCTCTGGTTAGGATTGAGAGAAAGTATTTGAAATTTTTTTATTCCCGTATATGATGGCAATTCTACTTTCAATTGTCCATTGAATGCGTCTATTCTTTGAAAACTTCCATTTGAAGGAAAGTATAGTGAAAGGTATTTTTCATTCACTAGTTGATGATTCTCGGGGTTGGTTATTATTCCTTCCAAGGTTAATTTTTTACGGGAGATAAAATTCTTGGATAAAATTATTTCTTGATTATTTCGTAGGGGCTCTTTATTTTCTTCTTCATAAAATTTATTTATAGTTACCGAGTATACTCCATTAGATCCACTTTTTATTTGATCATTTATGGATAATTCGATTTGTTTTTTAATTTTCGGCTTGAAGGTAGCTATGATTTTATTTTCAGATTTAATAGCGTTTGAGGGAAATGATTTCCATTCATTCGCTTTGATAATATCAGGTGCTTCATTTACCTCGTTATATATAGGCACATAAGTAAAGGATGAAAGTATAATGGATGAATCTCTTGTTTTGTCATCAAATACACTATAGCTAATAAACGTATAAGTCCCTTCTGATACATTGTAAGGCAAGCTAAAGACTCCTAAGATTGAAGCGCCACTCAGCGCATGGATTTGTTGCATCACCAGTACACTATTTGGAGAATATAATTCTACGAATATGATGGAAGAGTCAGTGGCTATCGCATGTTGTGGATATACATTATAGTATATTTCGTCTCCGGAAATATATTTTGATTGATTTAAATGGATGAGAAAGTTCTGCCCCATTGATTGAAAACTATTTAAAGCTGCAAATAGGAAAATCCACCTGGAAATTAATCTGATCATGTTTTATATTTTACCACCAAGAGGGTTTTTCAATTTTTGGCTGATCCAGTTGGTTGCAATTGCAACAACTTGGTTCGTAAGTACTTCCTACCACTCCAAAAAGCCAGGCACAAAAATTGCCATTTTTTGTGATTATAGCATATTTCCCGTCAAAATCAGCGGTCACCACTTTCTCATGGATTATACTTACCGGACTCACCTGAAAATAGCCTAATACCTTTTCATTTTTATTAGAGACATTGTGAACATTGCCATTTACAGCCGCTGGAATGGCGTCGAAAATAGTTCCATTTTGTGATGAAACTAATCGCAGTCTTCTATAGTATTCAAAGGCTTGTTGGGTGAGCCTTTGCTGTGATATAGAAAAATAATGCGTCTCAAGAAATTTGTAATCAGGTTCCAAAGCTTCGTACCCCACTTCAAAATTTGACAATCGGTTTTGTTGATTGTCCTCATTGCTATAGATCATTAATTCACTCGTATTTATGGAGTAGCCATAATAGCAAGTGTATACGTTTCTGAAAGGATTGCACTCTGGTAAAGTAGTAAACTGAAAGGAACTCTGCGTACTCCACTTTAAAAAAATATTTTTATCACTGGAAGGAAATTGGGTAGAAATAGCTAGTTGAACTGCTGGAAAACTGCGCGTAAAACCTTCTCCGGTATTTTCCAATTTTTGAATGACCTGCCAATTCACGGAATCCAAATTAATTGGTGCTTGCATCACCTCAGGATCACTTTGATATTTGCTTCCATTTGGTAAGTTAATACTAATAAAATAATATGATCCTATGGCCGCAGTAAATAGACTTCCATCCAATACATACTCTCCCTGAGTTTTTTCAGAGTATTCATACGTTTTAGAATTGTCCTCATGCAGGGTAACTTTCGCATTAACCACATTTGAAGGAGGCTTGCCATAACCTCTTGTTTGTTGTAAATAAATTACTTGGGTTTCTTTTAAATTGTTTAAGATTCCATTGACGACCAAGGCGTTATCACTTTGGCCGGATTGAATAGGTATTTCGTCTACGCAGGAGCCCAAACCAAGAAGTATAATAAGCGAAATATATTTTAAAAAGCTTTTCATTTTAGAACTGAAAATTATAAGTAACAGAAGGTAACGCAGTGCCTAAAACGGAAAGCTTATAGGCTACTAAAGGTGTGTTGACTGATCTCCTGTAAAAAACTGAAAATGCATTTTTACGTGAATAAAAATTATATACGGCAAATGTAAAACTACCTTTGTTTTTATGAGATCTGATGGCCCCTCTGGTAAAGGTAAGCGATAGATCTAATCTGTGATAATCCGGTATTCGATACTCGTTTCTATTCGAATAGTCCAGGAAAACTCCTTTATCGCCTAAATAAAAATCGGCAACCGGTGCTGTTAGGGGTCGCCCGGTATTATATACAAAGTTAAGAGCGAAAGACATCGTTTTGCGTATTTGAATATTCATAACTGCGTTAAAATTATGTGGTTTATCAAAGTTAGAAGGATACCAACTACCATTATTAATAATTTCATCCGCAATAAGGCTATTGGCTTTTCTCAGGCTTCTACTCCATGTATAGGATATGTAGCCATTTGGATTATTTTTATTTCTTCTAACGTAGAACTCCGCCCCATAGGATAGTCCTTTTACAGATAATAGTTCAGTTTCAATATGATCATTTCTAAGTAATTTCGCGAAATCTTTATATTCGACTAAATTTTTGTAAGATCTCGTGAAGAGTTCAAGGGATGTCTCCCATTGATCTTCATTAAAGTTTTGATAATAGCCTATAGAATAATTATTTGCCTGCTGAGGTTTGATGTATGTATTACTCATTTGCCAAATATCCACAGGGGTGGCGGCTGCAGAATTTGAAATCAGATGAATGTATTGAGCTAACCTATTGTAACTCCATTTGATTGAACCTTGATCACCAATATTCCAAGCCAGGCTGACCCGTGGTTCCGGGGCGGAATAGGTAGCAATAGTTTGGCCTTTTGTAAAAACTGTAGAATCTATTTGATTGCTGGTTATCCTGGGTTCATTTGGTAGGTATTTGCGAACAATTTCAGGGCCACTATTTACATATAGAGATTGTCTCAGTCCGATGGACAGGTTTAATTTTCTACCAAGACTTATTTCATCATTTACATAGGCCGCATATTCTGTGCCTTTGCTTTGTTGCACCTGGGAAGTAAACTGATCACTACTCAAGCCGGCAGTAAATACCTCTGGTTTTGTAAGGTAATTAGTGGTCTCTATCCCAAGATTTAAATGATGAGAAGATAATGGTTGCCAGGCAACATTTATTTTCGCTTTTGCATAAGCCATGCCATTACTCAAATTATTTTGCACGGAACTCGTGGCGTCTTCAAACTCATTTTTACTATCACTATACATGGCGATTGCATGAAGAATGACTTTATCACTGAACTGGTGTGTGAATTGCAAGCTACCTGTATTGGCTTCCCACCCATATCCAAATTGATCGGAATATCTAAATCTATCCTTGCTTCGATAAAAAGAAAGTTGAAGTGTAGAATGGATATTCAATTTGTGAGAAAGTTTAAAATTTATATCATGAAAATCAGCCTTGCTATTTTTTAGATTCGGATCCCTTAATAATTTCAGCACCCAATCAGAGTAAGTAAATCGGCTTCCTATAAACAGGGATGTCCTGTCTTTTACTAAAGGCCCATCTATAAATATCTTTGAAGAAATGGGACCAATACCACCAAATACTGACCATTTAGAATAGTTAGGATCTTTTAGTTTTATGTCCAACACAGATGAAGTGCGACCACCAAATTGAGCAGGTACATGGCCCTTATAAAAAGTCACTTGCTTTATGGCATCAGGATTGAATGCTGAAAAAAGACCTAAAACATGAGAGGGGTTTAAATAGAACACACCGTCTTGCTGAATAAGATTTTGATCTATATTCCCACCTCTTACATTGAATCCACTTCCTACTTCACCCGTATTACTCACGCCAGGTAAAGTCAACAAGGCTTTCAGCACATCCGTCTCACCCAATAGAGTAGGTAATCGTTTTATCTCTTTCAAATTTAGCTCAGCAATGCCCGCATTTACACTTTCAAGTCTGCTTCTTGCACTTGCACCTATTACCAATTCAGGTAGCTCAATAGAGCTTGAATATAGCTTTACTACGATGTATCCGTTACCATATACTTTTATGGGAGATTGATAAGTATGGTATTGAGATGACTCTACATTTAATAGATGAGCCCCAATATCTAATTTTAATTCGAAGGAACCATCTAATTCGGTAGCAGTAGCTATTGGTGTATTCATTATTTTCACATAGGCGCCAATAATTACACTATCTGTTTTCCCATCGATCACCAGGCCTTTGATGGTTGCCGTGCCAGCCCTGCTAATGGAGTCAGGATGCCCAATAATGCCAGCTTTTTCCGAAAAATTATTTTCAATCTCATTTTTCTTTGAAAAATACTTTTCAAAGTTTTCCCGATTAAGTCTATTGGAGTCAGCCACTACAAATACCCGGTCATCATATCTTAAATACCCATAGCCAGTTCCAATCAACAGATTTGCCAGAAAGATTTCAATTTCAGCTGGGTTACATGAATTAGTACGGATTTTACTTAACAGAATGGAGGGCTGATGAATATATACTTTATAAGGATAATTATATTCTATTTCACCAATGATCTTTTCGATGGATAGTCCCTGGCAATCAACGGAGATAATAGGCGGGTCAGTATTTTGCGAAAATAAAAAGTGCTGGCAGTAAATCATTACTACCAGCACCTGAATTAATTTTGTTACTCGCACCAAGTAAATCCTCAAAATTAAGATTGAGGAGACATAAGATTGATATATTGATCCAATTTAGGAGTAATTACTATTTCAGTACGACGATTCATTTGACGACCACTGCTGGTTTCGTTAGAGTCTTTTGGTGAATATTCACTCTTTCCCCCGGCAGTCATTCTTGAGGGATCTACTCCGAATTTCTTTTGGAGCATTCTTGTCACGGCGGTTGCACGCATCACACTAAGATCCCAGTTGTCCTTGATTTGATCAGTGCTGATAGAAACATTATCCGTATGGCCTTCTACCAGGATATCAATATCTTTATGATCATTTAGCACTTTACCTACTTTTCCTAAGACGCTTTCAGCCGCACTATTGATATTATAGCTTCCTGATTTGAAAAGTAATTTATCTGCAATAGAAACATATACCAATCCTCCGCGTACCTCTACATGTACATCTTCGTCATTGATATCTGCTAATGATCGCTTAAGATTGCTAACTAAGGCAATATTCAAAGAATCTTTCATCTGAATTTTTGTGTTCAACCCCTGAATATATTTGGATTGCTGATTGATAGCTTCTAATGATTTTTGCATATTTTCTGCTCCAGATTTACTGATAATAGAAAGGTCTTCCAGTCTGCTCAATAAATTGGTATTGGTTCTATTGGCAAGCTCCAATTGACTTTCAAGGCTCTTGATTTTGGCCATGGCCGCTGCAGCATCAACATCACTTTTTTGCATGGCCGATTTTAAATTCATCTGCTCATCATTATATTTTTTCGTCAGGTCTTGAAATTCTTCTTGATTTTTTTTGAGTTGGGATTTTATCTGTGAAAGCTCGTCATCGGCAGTCATTTTTTCCTTAACCAGCATATCATGCTTCTTTTTACTTACACAGGAAGTAGCTAAAGAAATAATTAATAATAATGTAATGTATTTTTTCATAATCGTAACGGTTTTTGCATAAAAGTAGTAATAATGAAAAATGTTCACAAATATGTTTTTCATTAAAATATAGATAGCATGATAATGTGGTAGTTAGCTTACTTTTTAAAGGGTAAAGCATTTACTTCATCCCCTACTTTATAGCCTTGACTCACACCCAGATCAATTGCTTCCCGGTAATGTATCCCCCCATATAATCTTGAAATAGCTGCTTCCTGCGCTGCTTCATCAAATGATCTGAAGCTACGACCCGATCCATCGATATCTGTTCTTTTTGAATGGGTATAGTCAATAAATGAATAATTGTATCCAAAAAGCTCAGATAAGACCCTGGCAGTTGCACCTGACTGTACGGAATGTCCTGAAGTGTATTCTGGAAATGGAGGCGTAGACAATATGGTTTTCCAATTTGGGTCAATGTTTTGATTAATATAGGTTACAGGTCTTATTAAATTGAATACGTATTTGCATTTCCAGCAGGAAATAAATGCATCAGCAACGGCAAATCCAACTTTAGCATATGCTTCGGCAGCGACTGCAAGGGATGAATTTTCATTTTTCAATACCTGGGAAGTAATGGAAATGGAATGCCCGGGAGGAGTACCAGGTAAACCCGGATCATCACTCCAAAATTTAGCGATAGTAAGCTGCTCAGGGGTCAAATGCTGAACAGTAGTATACACTTCCAGGGCTTGTTTATAAAATACAGATGATTTGTCAATGGAGTAATCAGTATGGTTTATTGGCTGGGTAGTATTTACTAGGTCTTTTACAAAAGTTCTTTTGTTTCCCCAGGTGGGTTGGAGTGGGATCAAATTTGGTCCCGTAGGTACCCAATATCCAAAACCTGTAGGAACTATATAGCTGGCCGGATAATTGGTGAGGTAAGAGTTGTGACCTCCATCCGTCTTGGAATATTCATATATAGCATTGGCTATGGCAATACCGTATTCAGTACTTCTTTTAATAATAGCATCTGAAGATTTGCTTAAATACTCAGTTTTGTAGTTTGCGGAGATATAAGTCATCTGCGGTTTCAAATTAGCAGGAGCTGCCGGGAAATACAATTTCTCTACTTCACCCATAGCTGCATTAGCTACTTGACCCCAATGATAGGTATAGCCTGATTCTGGTAAAGGGAGATCTGTAAGGTCATTTAAGGTACCGGCAAGACTTTTGTACTCTGGCATACCATGTACTAGTGCTTCATACAAAGTCAACCCTGCGTACCCAAAAGTTCTACTTACCACCGGAGGAGAATAACCCGGGTGGAATTTAGCTAATTCACGTATTAACTCCATGTGATCAATAGCAAGGGCGGAGCTATAGGTGTTAGTATCATCGGAAGGCCCTCGGTCATCTTTTTGACATTGTGTCAAAAATAATAATAGTGAGGATAACATTAAATAACGAAATATTTTCATTTGAAATACATTTATCATACAAAAGTATACAATTTCTCATTTATTTAATTTCTTTGTAAGATATTTTTATCCAAAGCTTTATATAGTAAACAAAGTTATTATATTTCACTTTTTATTCCTGGAATCGTTTTAGAATAATTCAGGTCACCTTCCCCCAATTAGGGTGATCAGGTAATTCTAGAAACCAGCAATTTTGCAACGACAATGAGCAATCACTTAAAAAATATTTTTACTCCGAAAAATTTTATATCAATACGCTATCTTTTATTGGCTATTTGCCTGGTAATAACAACTACTTCCAATGCTCAAAAATATGATTTTGTAAACTTTGGTATTGAGCAAGGGCTGGTACAATCTCAGGCTAATAATTTGGTCATTGATAAAAATGGCTTTTTATGGGTCAGTACTCAAGGTGGGGTGAGTAGATTTGATGGCAAAGAATTTAAAAATATAAACTATAGTAAGGGACTAGCTCATTCATTTGCTGAGCATGTATTTGCTGACAGTAAGTCAAACATATGGATTGCATCTGGGAATGCACTGCAGATTTGCAATAATAAGACTATGCATTTGTTGTCAGCGAAATACACTGAAAATAAATTTTCAATTCTTCGTATAGGAGAAACTGCCCATATGGGAATGATAGTTTTGGCAAATGACTATAGGCTTTATAGGATAGATACTTTGAATTATGATTTCGAGCCATTAAGTCAGGAAAAAGAAAGAGTAATGACATTTTGTATTGATTCCAATTCTATTCATACTGCCATTTATAAAAAGGGGCTTTATTATTGGAATGGGAGAGAATGGATACAGGAATGGATGTTTCCCCAAAAAGATAGTGCAACAAGGATAAGTCAGCTATTAATCGATAAGTACGATAATGGAATAGTGGCGATAGCAATGAATAGAATAATGAAATTGAAAGATGGCCATATCACCGACACCTACTTTCCTGAACATGCACCTATGATTTGCGCTTACCAATTTGACCCAACAACTTTTTTTATCGGTACATTCAAAGGAGCTTATAAATGGAATATAGTTACTAATGAAATTGAATTCCTGGGTCTGGAAAAAGGACTTTCTGATAATGCTATAAATCAAATTATAGATGATAAAGAGGGAAACCTGTGGTTTGCTACTGATGGAAATGGTGTCTATAGATATCGACCGAATTCAAATATTATTTATGATGCCAGTAGTGGCTTAAGTGGTAACGTGATAATGGCCATTGTACAGGATAATAAGTCGAATATTTACGCAGGCTCCTTAGAGCATGGCCTGACTATGATTCAGCACGGTAAGGTAATAAAAATGACTACTAATCCATTTACGAAAGCAGGTATAAAAATAAATGCACTTACGATGGATTATGATCAGAATTTATGGATAGGAACCATAGGCATAGGATTATGGAAAATGAAGGGCAAGCAAATTTTGAATGTGGGCAACAAATTTTATTCATTTCCTAAGAGCATTACTTCTATCTATCAACATACAGATTCTTCTCTTTGGATCACCAGTCCAAGAGGGGTTCATAAAATGTATAAGGATAAAATTACTTTTATAAAAGGTATCAAAAGGTCCTGCTTTACAGTCTTTCCACTGAATAAGGATTCTTTATTATTGGGTACTACTCAAGGTATTTCAGTCGTAGATATTCATTCGGATTCTGCCGTAAATCTAAATATACCCGGAGTAAATAATTTTCTTGTTGGGAGTATTGAAAAGTTTAATTCGTATGTTGCCATTGGCACATCTGAAAATGGAATCACGCTTTGGGATTTTAATCATGAACTTAAAACATATGTATGCAATGAGTCCTCAGGACTTTCCTCCAGCATGATCTTTAGCTTGATGCCTGATGGCAATGATCTTTATGCTGGAACAATTAATGGCCTCAATAGAATAAATTTCGATAGTGTTACTCATACCTTCAGAGTGCGGCATTTAAAGGCAGGAAATCAACTTGGCCCGGAGTGCAATCAGCATGCGATATTGAAAGATGCAGGTGATAAAATATGGGTAGGTACCACCAAAGGTATATACGTTTACAACCCTCATTTATCTACTGTTTCACCTCCCAATATATTGATGAATTCAATAGATATTTTTTCAAGCCCTTTAGATTCAATTCCCATTAAGAATTCAAGAAATGAAATGGGCAAGTCCAGCGGTTTACACCTGGGTCCCGGACAGAACCATCTTACTTTCAAATTGCAAGGCATTCATTTATCAGCGGGTGAAGATATTTTGTATCAATACTATTTATCAGGTGCGGATAATAATTTTAGTGAGCCGCAAAAATCATCTAGCATCATCTATCCCAATCTTGCTCCGGGTCAATATACATTTAAAGCGAAGGCAATACTTGGCATTGATCCAAGCCTTACATCAGATGTGTTGTCGTATGCTTTTGAAATAGATCCTCCAATCTATCAAAAAACCTGGTTTAGGATATGTATAGTTCTGGCTTTGGTATTATTAGGTTCCATCATTCAGCGATATAGAATGTATCTAAAGACAAAACAACTCAAATTGATGGAAGTCGTGAGAAAGCAAGAGCAGATAAAAATACAACAGCGAACATCTGAGGACCTGCATGATGATCTGGGGAATAAAATCACCAGATTATCGCTGTTAACAGATATTTTACAAACAAAGCTTGCTCCTAATGATGATCAGCAAAAAATCGTAAATCAAATAAAAGAGAATATCCAGGGATTGTATATGGGTACTAAAGATATTATCTGGGCTTTGGCGCCCAATAATCACACCTTGTACGATACTATTGGAAGGATACAAAATTTTGCAACCGAGCTTTTAAATGAATCTGATATCGAATTTTATTCTGAAAAAATGGATGAACCATTACAAAGGATAAGTCCTCCGTTTGATTATAGTCGCAACCTGATCATGATTTGTAAAGAAGCACTTCATAATGTATTAAAGCATTCTCAAGCCAGTTGTGTAACCATCCAATATGAAATAAAGGATTATCAGCAGGAAAAACATTTGCAAGTAAAAATACTGGATAATGGTATGGGCTTTAATATGAATGAAGTGAAAAAAGGAAACGGACTGGAAAATATGCAAAAACGCGCTGTTCGGATCCAGGGAAGAATAAGTATCATCAGAAATCAACCCCAAGGCACTATTATCATTCTGGATTCGAAAATCCCCCAGTCAGCGTGATGATTCAAAATAGAATAATGCAGATCTTTGCTAAAACTTAACTCGCCTGGCTCATGGATATAAGAGTAATATTAATAGAAGATGATCAGACTATCCGGGAAGGATATAGCTACATGATAGATCGCGCCGAAGGTCTCAAAATGGTAAACAGTTACTCGAGTTTTGAAGAAGCAGAGCCATATTTAATTTCGGATTATCCAGATGTAATTTTGCTTGACATTGAATTGCCTGGTTTGAGTGGTTTGGAGGCAATTGAAAAAATAAAGAAAAAATATCCATCAGGTCATGTCATTATTCTTACCGTGTATGACAATGAAGCTAATATTTTTAAAGCACTAAGTACAGGTGCATCGGGCTATCTGACTAAAAATTCCTCAACATCAAAAATCGTTGAATCTATTAAAGAAGTCATGCAAGGTGGCGGTCCGTTAAGCGCAGGTATTGCAAAAATGGTAATTCATTCTTTTAGAAGAAAGACCGATTCGCCCCTTACCAAGCGGGAAACTCAAATATTGGAATGTATAGCGGAAGGTAAAAGCCGTACCCGCATCGCGTTGGAATTATTTATCGATAAGGAAACAGTAAAGACTCATATTAAAAATATTTACAACAAACTGGATGTAAATTCTAAAGAAGGGGCCATCCGCATTGCCCGCCAAGATAAGCTGATTTAAAAAGAATATCCCCCGTAAAGGGTGAATTATCAGAAATGATCTTTCCTTAAGTTTGCCATGACAGATTCGTAAAGCTAAAAATTTTGTTCATCATACATTAGAGTACAATCAGTAGAGTGCTTATGAAAGGGTAGTTATCTGGCTGCCCTTTTTTTATAAATCATTTTTTTTCGGCCTTAATCCAAAAAAGGAGAAAATCTTATGTACTATTCCGGTAAATTTGTATATCATTTATAAATTTTAAGTTTCATGACGAAATCAATTTGGTGGAAGACCATTGGTGTTTTTATTTGTTTGAATGGAATGTTTTTAATACTTGCGCTTCGACCAAGGGAGGTGCCAGGTGACAAATATGATCATACCTTACATGCCATAGGTAAAATGCTTGCTATTCAACATTATGCGCCTAAAACCGTAGATGATAGTCTTTCTTCTAAGATATTTATAGATTACCTCAATAAGATGGATGGTGAAAAAATCATTTTTACCAATCAAGATCTAAAATCCTTCAATGACTATAAGTTTAAATTGGATGATGAAATAAATGGTGACCAGGTTGATTTTTTCCATGTAGTAGTAGATAAATATAAAAATGATATTGGAGAATTGATCAAGGATTTGCCAGCATGGTTCAGTAAGCCTTTTGTGTTTGCAACGGATAATTCTGACATCTATATTTCAAATAATCTATTTTATGCAGCTACCGCTGAAGAGCGATCCGGGAGGTGGAAAACAAAAATAAGAAATACTGTTTTGGAGCGGTATGTAGATGCCAAAGAGGCGCGGGATCAATCGAAAATAGATAGTATCAAATCTAAAACGGATGATCAAGTATTGAAAGAGGTCACGGATCAAGTGAAAAGTCAAATGGAAAAAATGCTGGAGCAATACAATACTCAAAATACAGAAGACGACTTTTTTTCTATCTATGCTAATTCTTTTGTAAATCTCTTTGATCCTCATTCTGATTATTTTCTTCCTGTAGAAAAGAGAACCTGGAATGAAAAACTTTCTGGTAAGTTTTATGGTATCGGGGCTCAAATAGGGGAGGAGAATGGTTTTTTAAAATTAGTAGCTATCTCTGTGGGTGGTCCAGCCTGGAAATCAGGTGAAGTAGATGCTGGTGATCTGGTATTGAAAGTGGGCCAAGGTGATGAAAGACCTATTGATATTGCTGGATTCTCTGTCACTGACGGGGTTAAATTGATTCGAGGTGATAATAAGACTATAGTATCCCTTACCTTGAAAAAATTGGACGGAACCATTAAAGTGGTAAGGCTCGTTAGGGATGAATTGAAGATCGAAGAAACATTTGCCAGAAGTAATATTCTGAAGTATGATGGTAAAAAAATTGGAGTAATAAATTTGCCTAAATTTTATACTTCTTTTGGAGAAAAGGATGGAAGAAGTTGTTCAGAAGACATGCAAAAAGAACTGGAGCGACTTAAAGCAGATACCATTGATGGAGTGATTATTGATCTTCGCGGAAATGGTGGAGGTAGCTTGCAGGAAGTAGTAGATATGGTGGGATTATTTATTCCTACAGGACCAGTAGTTCAAGTAAAAGGAAAAACCGGTAGGCCGGGTTTGTATTTAGATCGGGATGCCAAAGTAGTTTATGATGGTCCCTTGATGGTAATGGTAAATGAATTCAGCGCATCTGCTTCCGAAATATTTGCAGCAGCAATTCAGGATTATAAGCGTGGAACCATTATTGGTTCTGGTACCTATGGTAAGGGGACAGTACAGCGGCCATATGATCTGAATGTTTTGGATAAAGAGGATCATACATACGATCTGGGCAATATCCATATCACTATGCAAAAGTATTATCGGATAAATGGCTCTTCCGTTCAATTGAAAGGGGTAGTGCCAGATATTCGTTTGAATGGCTATTATGAGAATTATAAAGTAAAAGAAAGAGACCAGGAGTCTGCATTAGATTGGGATGAATTGGGCAAGCAAGAATATGCTACCTGGATTTCTCCGCCCGAATTACCTACCATGCTGGATTATTTTGAAACACATATAGATACCGGAGGTGTATTCACCACATTTGATGAGAATTCCAAATGGCTGGCAAGTCAGATGGATAAGCCAAGAATTATTTCTGAGAATGCTTATAAAGAGCAGGTAAAGACCATCAGAGAGAAATCTGCTTTCAATAGAGATATGCTAAGACTCTCTACTGACCTCGATGTTTACGGTGTGTTTGATGGAAATACAGAAGATAAGATAAAAATCGATCGCAATAATAGAATTACTAATTTTTATAAAAAGGATCGCTATTTGCAAATTTCAGCGGAGCTCATGTCTAAATGGATAAGTAAAGCAAGTTTTTCTTCTAATTAAATCAGGTTATTTTTTTTATACATCTACATATCACTACTTCATATGAAATATTTTTCTATTGCAATAGCAATTACATGCTTTACCTTCTTTTCCTGTAAACAGGAAAAGAAAGAATCACAAGCCGCTTCATTTTTGGATATAAATGGCCTGGATACCACAATTGCTCCTGGTGATAATTTCTTTAATTATACGAATAGCAATTGGCTCAAAGAAACCCAGATTCCGTCCACTCAAATTGGTGTTGGATCATTTTTTGATATGCAAAATAGAAGTGAAGACGCGCTTTTGCAAGTTTGCAAAGATGCTGCTGATGCCCATGCCCCTCAGGGAAGTTTGGAACAGAAAGTAGGTGACCTGTTTTATTCAATAATGGATACTAATGCCATAGAAGCAAAAGGATATACCCCATTAATTCCTGTTTTTGATAAAATTGCATCAATCAAAAACCCAACAGATCTGATTCACCTTATTTGCGGTGAAAATTTTAATGGTAATGATATGCTCTTCAATTTTGGAGTAAGTCCGGATGACAAGAATGCCGCTAAAAACATTGCCCAGTTTTACCAGGGAGGATTGGGATTGCCAGATAGAGATTATTATTTCAGAAAAGATGATCAGTCTGTTGGAATACAAAACGCATATAAAGATTATTTGACAAAAATATTTGAGTTGACAGGTGATGAAAAGGTTAAAGCAATTGAAAATGCAAATGCTACTTATGATCTTGAATCGAAAATTGCGCAGGGTCATTTTACTAATGTAGAATTGCGTGACCCTCAAAAAAACTACAATAAATATGGTGCAGGTCAATTACAAAAAATGAGCCCGGGGATTGATTGGACCCTTATCAAAAAAGGTCTCATGCTGCATACTGACTCTGTTATAGTGGGTCAGCCTGCTTTTTTTACAGCCTTGGATAAGCTGATTAAAACGGCTCCCATTGACCAATGGAAACCATACCTCAAAGCTGCTACTATAAGTCACTCTTATAATTCTTTAAGCAAGGCTTTTGCAGATGCCGGATTTGATTTTTTTCAAAAGAAATTGTCAGGAAGATCTCAACCAGAGCCCAGATGGAAATATGCAGTAGGAGTAGTAGATAGCCGAATAGGAGAATTGGCCGGGCAGTTATATGTAAAGAAAAATTTTGATCAAAAGTCCAAGGATCGAATGATGAGTTTGATCGATGGACTCCAGAAAACGTATGAAAACCATATCAAGTCGTTAGACTGGATGTCAGAAACTACTAAAGTTCAAGCTCTGGAAAAACTCGCTGCCATTACCAGGAAGATTGGTTTTCCGGATTCCTGGAAAAAATACGATTCATTAGTAATTACCAAAGACAATTATTTTCAAAATAGAATCAATTCAAGTCGCTATGAATTTTACAGGGCCATTGCAAAAGTGGACAAACCGGTAAATAAAGCTGAATGGCCAATGACCCCCTCTACAGTAAATGCAGGTTATGATCCCACCAAGAATGAAATTATTTTTCCGGCTGGTATATTGCAACCACCTTTTTTCAATGCTGAGGCTGATGACGCGATCAACTATGGAGGCATAGGTATGGTGATTGGTCACGAACTTACCCACGGATTTGATGATCAGGGTCGTCAATACGATAAAGACGGAAATTTAAAAGATTGGTGGAGCAAAGAGGATGCTGAAAAATTTAAGGCGATTACTAATAAAATTGTTGAGCAATACTCCAAATACATACCTATAGATTCTATGCATTTGAATGGAGAACTTACTTTAGGTGAAAATATTGCCGATATTGGCGGATTAGCTATTGCTTATGATGCCTTTAAAATGACGGAGCAAGGTAAATCAGATAAAAAAATTGATGGACTTACTCCTGATCAACGCTTCTTTATGTCGTTTTCCAATATTTGGAGAATAAGGATGAAAGATGAATTCATGCGTCAGATCATTAATAGTGATGTGCATTCTCCGGCTGAATACAGGGTAGTAGGGCCATTAAGCAATCATGCGCCATTTTACAATGCCTTCGGTCTTACCGAATCCAATAAAATGTGGAAGCCTGAAAGCGAGAGAATCAAAGTTTGGTAACCTTAATAGAACTTCACTAGAAAATAGTGCGGGTACTAAATCTGGCATTGAAATTTTGATTGCCCGATTTAACGGAATACCCATTCTTAGTTTTAGAAAGCGTTATTTCACTCTGTTGACCATTGAAAGGATCTATTATAATGGATTTTGCTTCCCCGCTGCTAGAGTAAGGAACCATTTCTATGCCAGACCAGTCAATATCTCTGGTAGATTGAGCGAGTTTTACAGTTGGTAGTGCGGCCCCGTCGCGAATCAAAATGATGGCTTCTAAATCATTAGCTTTTATTTTTTGCCATCCAGGTGGATAGTTTTTTCCTGTTTGAAAATCGATCCAATTTCCCCCGGGAAGATATACATCGCGCTCTAAGATACCTTCTTCAAACAGAGGAGCAACAAGTATATCAGATCCGAACAAATATTCATTTTCGATATCCCAAGCCCCACGATCATTTGGATATTCAACGAATAGAGCTCTGGTCATTGGAAGTCCCTGATGTGCAGCCAGCACGGATTGACTATACACATATGGCATGAGTTTGTATTTTAATTCTACCACTTTTCTAAAATAGGATTGGAAATCTTCACCATAGTCCCATGGTTCTTTTGGTGGCTGGCCATGGCATCTCGAATGGGAAGACATCATGCCAAACGGCAACCATCTCCTATAAAGGGCTTCCGGAGTGCGCTTGGTGAACCCACCAATGTCATGACTCCAGAATGTAAAACCTGATAAGCCCAATGAAAGCCCACCTCTTAGCTGGGCCTCCATGCCCATATAAGAAGTTTCAGCATCGCCTCCCCAATGAATGGGGTATCGCTGACTACCTGCCCAGCCACTTCTTGCCCAAATGATTCTCTCACCATGCAATTGATTAGTAAGGTCGGATACTACCTGGTTGTATCGTAAAGGATACAAATTGTGCTCATACATACCGGTTCGCTTATTGGCATAAATTCCATCATATGGGGCTGCCTCACCAAAATCCACTTTAATAGCAGCTACACCCATATTTAAAAGTTTGCTCAGTTTGTTCTTATACCATGCTATAGTCGCAGGGTTTGTAAAATCCAGTACGGCATCTTCGAATGGAATATTACCATTGGCATTTTTTACATGCAGACTATTTTGAACTATTTCAGGAAACAGTTTATTTTTTGGAACAAAATAAGGTAACTGCCAAAGACAGGTTTTGAAACCATTTTTGTTTAGAGAATCAATCATACCCTGAGGATCAGGAAACCGGGATGGTGAAAATTCATAATCGCATCTCCAATCAGTTTCAAACCATCCCGTGTCAAAATGAAGAACATCAGTGGGGATTCTATTTGCCCTTAGTTTAGTGGCTACATCCATACCATCCTTTTGAGTGAAATACGAAATACGACTCATCCACAAACCGAAAGACCAAAGTGGTGGAACAGAAGCTTTCCCGGTAATATTCGTGTATTCATTCAGAATTTCTTTTGGTGAACCTACAAATAAAAACATATCCAGTGATTCATCCCCCAGCCACAGCGCATTGGTGGCACCATAAGAATTGCCAAAATCCATGGTCATAGGAGTAGATGAATGTACAAATACTCCATAGCCGCGACTACTCATATAGAATGGTATGGGCTTGTACATTGAAGTGGTCTCCACGCCATTTGGGTCACAGGTATATAAATTTATTTTTTGGCCATATTTATTCATTTTTGTAAATGACTCACCGCAGCCAAATATTTTCTCATCTGGCATTAAAGAGAATACGGCTCCTACACTACGGCTATAGTCGTGAGCGCGTCTTACATAACAGAAGGGCATATTTGCACAAAATCCTTTGTTGTCTGAGGTATGTACAGTTTTAGTAAGTGATCTTCCATGGATATCCAGCACCTCTATTTTCCATGGTTTTTGGTAAATTCTAATAATGGCGGCATTGCTTCTATACTCATGACCATTTAAGATTTTTGAATACTTCCAGTTGGGATCTGAAGTAACACGCCCGCCCGGGATCATAAGTGTGTCTACATAGTCAGTACTTTGGATTCCAGTTGCCATCTTTAAGCGCACTGCCCTTGAAGAAACAAATTCTAATTGAAAAGGCCAGACTGGGTCCTGGGCATATTCTCTTGATGGAAATTCATTTTGAACAGTACTTCTGATTCCATGTTGGGTAAAATTAAATGCATGTGCTGGAAAATATTCTGAACGCTTCCATCTGATTTCTCCGGTGGCAGTGATGGGATCAAAGGATACCATGCTATCAGCTAAAAAATAGGTATTCGTATAATCTCGAAAATCTTTGCTCAGATCTATCGGCTCATTTAATAATGTTTGTTGTGATTGGGCATTCACATAAAAAACGCTAATAAAATAGACGGGAAAGTACTTCAATACAAAATTTAGAAATTTCATGGCTACTCTGATTTAAAGCACCAAATTAGCTAAATCTAAACAGCTTTGAAATAACTAGTAAACTGATAATCAAGCTTTAGAAATAGGTAGAGGGGTCTCATGGGAGTCCAAAATATATCTCATGTGAAATCTTCAATTGATTGGTAAAGGTATCAATGATCATTTTGTATTGTTCACGATCATTTGGACGAGCATAATATTCCCAGCCTGAAGGATATTTGCCATAACCGGGACGATCGGCATTTCTTCGCATTTTTTTGAAATTAGCGGATAGTAATTCGATTTCTTTTTTATCAAGTACTATCACCGATGAAACAGATAGCTGATCGTGCTCATTTTGCAATATAAAATCTTCAATAAAGTAGTCATATTGAATATCCAATTTCGATAACCCGGAGATTCGGGAAATCAAACTATTTACTATATCATGCTGATCAAGGCTTGTCTTATTACAAGCTGTAAAAATAAATGCGGCCATCAGAATTTTATTAAATCTCATATTTTATCCCTCATAAACCATTACGAATTTTCTTCTTTCATAAGCTATAAACATGATGTTAAAAATAACCATTAAAGGCCCTTAAATTATTTTCGCATGATATCTAAAGTAAATTCGCGTGATCAATAACCGTACATAGTTGTATCAAAACCGAACACCCAGGATGATTTAGTTGCCCCTTAAATGATAGATATTCAATGACTTGTATTTATGGCACGTTGTTTTATCAAAGTATTGAATATCTTTTTAAATAAACCATTCACCAATGTTCTTCAACCAGTTTAAAACCATCATTCGCCAGCTTGCCGCGAGGAAAATGTATACCATAATCAATGTATTGGGTTTAGGAATTGGGATTACGGCTATCGTATGGGCTTTTCAAGACTATAGACATGGTACTAGTTTTGATAACTTTCATAAGGATCAAACCCATATTTTCAGAGTAATTACTCAAAACGATGGAGGTGATGTTAAGAATGGATATTGTCCCCTTCCAGTGGCTTTATTTGCGAAGCAAGATTTTGCTTCTGTAACTCAATCTGTACGATTCGAGAATAGATACATTACCATAAAGGGATCTCAGGAGGAACCTTTTTCAGACAAGATCACTTATACAGACCCTGCCTTTTTTGATTTTTTTAATTTTCCGTTGCTCTATGGGTCTAATGATCTGACTAGCCTCTCAGGAGTAGTAATAACTGAATCGGTAGCTAAAAAGTATTTTGGAAATGTAAATGCATTGGGCAAAAATCTAATGCTTTTTGCCGGAGAACCAAATCAAAAACTTTTCCAGGTAAATGGGGTATTAAAAGATGTCCCCATTAATTCTTCTTTGAATTTCGGAATTCTTCTAAACTTTGAAAATTATCAATTAACAGATGGGTCTAAGCTTGCTGCCAATGATTGGAAGTATTTGGCTGATGCCGTGTTTCTGAAATTGAAGAATGAACAAGATGCATCCAGGTTAGAGACTGATTTTAATAAATACGTGGCATTGCAAAATGCAGCCCGGAGTGAACTTAAGATTAGTCGATTTTATTTCGAGCCCATCTCCAAAATGGCAGACCATGAAGATGATATCCAGAATAATGCTCTATTTCAAAGACCAGGAAACTCTGGAATATACGGACCTCTGGTCCTTGCTATATTAATACTCCTCTCATCCTGTCTCAATTTTGCCAATACCACAGTTGCCCAGGCCAATCAGCGATTGAAGGAAATGGGGGTAAGAAAAGTAATGGGGGGCAATAAACTTCAATTAATTATCCAACAATTGGCAGGATGCTTGCTGATTACTTTTTTGGCAGTCTTATTATCCATCTTATTTAATATGTGGTGGTTACCTACATTCAGTTCTATGTTTGAAGGGATAAAACTAGAAGCAAATTATTTGCATGATTTCACATTAATAAAATTTTTAATAGGAATCATACTAGGGGTTTCTATTTTGGCTGGCCTGTATCCAGCATTATATATCAGCCGGTTTAATGCCAGTCAAATTTTCAGAGGAGGTTTAAATTATGGAGGAAACAATTTATTTTCGAAACTTTTATTGGGCCTTCAAATCACCATTGCCTTTATTACAGTCACCGCTGGATTTGGTTTTGCAAGGAATGCAAAATTTCAGCAAGATTTTAATTTTGGCTTTAATCAAAATAATATTGTAGGTGTACGATTAAAACCTGAGGAGTTCACTGCTTTCAATGAAGCTGTAAAAAATTTAAATTCCGTGGAATCCACTTGTGGATCTGTAAGCCAGATAGGTTTTAGCTGGCGGGACAAACAATTAGAAGTCGGTGATAGAAAAAAAGAAATAGAATTTCTTTCAGTAGGAGATCGATATTTTGATGTCATGGGCTTAGCGTTAACTCATGGCAATGGGTTTCAAGATCAAAATGATGCTGATGTAAATAAAAGCATCATTGTAACAGAAGACATTTGTAATCTTTTTAATTGGAAAGTGGATGAAACCGTGAACAAACAAATTCATATAGACACTATGTCTTATACTATTATTGGCACTGTAAAACCACTAATGAGAAATTTTTTTAACAGATCAAACCCCATGGTGTTCACTAAAACTACAGATGACGCTTACACGCATTTGATTGTAAAGGCGCAATCCAATAAATTAGGTTCAGTCATGGATCAATTAAAAGCTAGCTGGACCGGCTTGTATCCTTTACGACCTTTTAACGCGTTTTACCAAAATGAATTGGCTACTGAAGCACAACGAGTAAATGAGAGTATTGCTAAAATATTTCTTTGGTTTTCAATTATTTCCATGCTCCTAACCTGTACGGGTATGTTTGCCCTTATTTCACTTACGATATTGAAGAAAACAAGAGAGATCGCCATTCGAAAAGTGGTAGGGGCATCGCTAAAAGATATTACTATTGTAATTCACAAATCATATTTAATCATTTTTATTATCGCCTCCTGTTTAGGCATTTTTGCGGGCATGTCCTTAACAAAATTATTAATGGACTTGATATTTAGAATCAATATTGGAATAAATATGAATACCGTGATGAATACCTTGATCACTATATGTGTGCTGGTCTGTACTATTGCGGCAATTAAGATTTGGCAAGTAGATAGAATGAAACCGGCAGCAGTATTGAAAGCGAATTAAATCAAAAATCAGGAGATGAAAGAATTAATTAATTAATATTGAAAATTGTAAATAATTAAAATGATAGACTTAAAAAATATTTTTAAATGGGTGAATGTGGGAGGTGCTAGAAATTTTCTTCTGCGTGATCTTTCATTGTCGATACAGGAGGGTGAGTTCATTTCCATAATGGGCCCTTCCGGGTCAGGCAAGACTACCTTGCTCAACGTAATTGGAATGCTAGATAATTTTGATGAAGGTGAGTATAAGTTTCTTCATGAAGAAGTACATAAAATGAAGGAAAAACAACGCACTCAACTCTATAAACAGTATATAGGTTTCGTATTTCAGGCTTATCATTTAATCGATGAGCTTACCGTTTATGAAAATATTGAGACTCCATTATTATACCAGGATGTGAAAGGCAGTGAAAGAAAGGCATTGGTAGCAGATATGCTGGATCGATTTAATATTGTAGGGAAAAAGGATTTATTCCCTAATCAATTGAGTGGTGGCCAGCAACAATTAGTAGGTGTTGCCAGAGCATTAATAGCTAAACCCAAATTGATTCTAGCCGATGAACCAACCGGAAATCTGAATAGCAAACAAGGAGAGGAAATTATGCAGATTTTTAAAGAACTTAATCAGCAAGGTGTAACTATCATACAAGTGACACATTCTGAAAAAAATGCTACTTACGGATCCAGAATAGTAGAATTACTAGATGGTAGATTAAATAATTAATGCATAAAACGTATGAAATTTTTGATGATGAAAACTAATTTGATTGTAATTTTTTTACTTGTTTTTAATGTAAGTAAATCCCAGAATCCATATTCTTTAGATCAATGCATCGCCATTGCGCTGAAAAATAGCAATGTCTTATATCTCACTGATCTGGCACATAGAGAATCTCAAGTGGATGTAAGTCGTGCAAAGGCTTTTAAGCTCCCTTCGGCCTCTGCTGGTGTAGGCCATGGCCTCAATTTTGGAAGGAGTATTGACCCTTCAACAAATGGATTTATAAATGAACAGATTACCAGGGGTGGATTTTCAGGCAATGCTTATTTGCCCTTATGGCAAGCTAACCAACTGAACAATAATTTGAAAAGCTTTCAATTTGCTGAAGAAGCTAACAGATGGTCAGTAAAGAATGAGGAAGCAAATTTAAAACTGAGAGTTACTGTCGCTTATATGCAAATATTAAATTACAAAGAACTTACCACCAGAGCTGAACTGCAGGAAGGCACCACGACTGATCAGGTAACCAGGTTAAGGAGTTTAGACGCTCAAGGAGCTATTATACCCAGTCAATTGACAGATTTGCAAGGGCAATATGCCTTAGATCAATTAAATACATTCAGTGCTAAACAGGAAGTAAAAGCTTCTAAATTGGCTCTTTGTCAACTAATGAATATTCCCTACGAAGAAACATTTGATATTACTGACGATTCCAACCTGAACATTGGTATAGAAGGTGTTAATATGACAAAATTAAATGATGCGTTGAGTCAACACCCCATGGTAAAATACCGCGAACTTGAGATTAAAAGCGCCGAACTCGGATTGGCTGCCGCTAAAGCTCAACAATATCCACAGTTAGGTATATCTTTTAATCTTGGTTCTAATTATTCCAGCGCCTATAGATTGAACGGTGAAAAAGTAAATTATCCAAAGCAACTATCTAATAATATTAATTACTCCACTTTGCTTTCTTTGAATGTACCTATCATCGATGGGTATCGTATAAAATCGCAGATTAAAAAATCGGAGATTGCCATCGATCGGGCAAAAGCAAATACGGACCTTGCCAGGAACACAATTCAACAGCAAGTAGAAGAAGCAAAATTTTTATTTGATGGGGCCCAGCAAAAGTATAAGTTGGCCGAATCACAGGTAAATTCTTTTCAGGAATCTTTTAGAATTGCCGAGACGAGATTTAATAATGGTACCACTAATTCTACGGTGGAATACATTCTCGCTAAAAATAATCTGGCTCGTGCGCTAAACCTGCTTACGACTTCAAAGTATGAATGGGTATTCAGAAAAAAGGTACTGGAATTTTATTCAAACATAGAATAGTAATTAGAACCATTCACTTACCCGCTTCAGATCTACATTCCCGCCGGTAATAATTATTCCCACTTTTTGCCCACTAAAGTATTCTTTATGAGCAAGGACAGCAGCTATAGGTACCGCACTACTTGGTTCTATAATCATTTTGGTTCTTTCATAAACCAATTTTAAAGCAGACTTGATATCTTCTTCACCAACAACTAAGATATTTTTTACATGCTCTTTGATGATACCTAATGTGCGGATACTTAATGTTGTTTGCAAGCCATCTGCAATCGTTTTTACATATGGAGCTCGCTCTACTTTTCCTGATTGAAAACTTAGGACCGCATCAGCGGCGCCTTCTGGCTCACCCGCTATTACGATGGCAGCAGGCAAAAAATAGTGTGTGGCAAGGCTGGTGCCAGCAAGTAATCCACCACCTCCAACAGGCGCCATTACTATATCCAGGCTATCGTTTTCCTCTATGAATTCTTTAGCGCAAGTGGCCTGGCCGGTAATTACGTGATCATTGTCAAATGGATGAATAAAATGTGCACCAGTAGCTTCGGCAATTTTGTTCAGGGCGCGCTCCCGCTCTTCTTGTGTATTTATACAAAAAGTTATTTCTGCACCATATTCTCTTACCGCATTTACTTTCACTGATGGTGAGTTTTCGGGCATTACTATATATGCCTTTGTGCCCAGTGTCCTGGCAGCTAGTGCGATGGCTTGAGCATGATTGCCTGATGAATGTGTGCACAATCCTTTTTTTAGATCTGTAGCTGATAGTGAAAGAGCAGCATTCATCCCGCCTCTTATTTTAAAGGCTCCTATTTTTTGAAAATTTTCGCATTTAAAAAATAATTCGCAACCAGCAATGTGATTTAAACTTTGAGAGGTAAAGATAGGGGTGTTGTGAATATAGGGCTTGATTCGGTCATGTGCCTCTACGATATCTTGCTTGCTTATTCCGGGCATTAGTATTTTTTTTTAAAAACGAAATTTACAGATTTATTTCACAGTGGCTATACAATCTATTTCTAGGAGACAGCCATAGTGCAATTCATGACAAGGGATTATGGCACGGGCTGGTCGGTGATCGCCCAATATTTTTTGGTATGCTGTATTTACCCTCCCCCAAAGCTCGATATCGGTAAGATAAATATTGATTTTTAAAGTATGACGCAGATCACTATTGGCTGCCATCAAAACATTTTCCAGGTTGCGCATACATAAATTAACCTGATCTTCTATACTCCCTGATTGAACCTGGCCCGTTGCATCAATAGGCAATTGACCTGAAACATATATAGTATTTCCATGTATCACTGCCGGTGAATAATGTCCTTTCGGTGCTTCCCGATCATCCGGAAAAATAAATTGCATTCTCAGATTTTAAATTAATGTTCTACCACAAATTTCTGCTGGCCGCTATATCTTCCCCCGGTAAGTGTGATAATATACATACCTGCTGGTAATTGGTCTGTATCTATTTTAGCTTTTATGGCTTCAGTTTGTTTCTTTAGCTTAAAAGACTTTAATTGTCTTCCGTCTATGGAGAATATATTTCCAGTAAGATCCATGGCCTGGGGCAATTGTACTCTTATATGGATGTATTCATTTGCAGGATTAGGTGCTACTGAAAACGCTAATGGAAGTAATGGAGCATCTTTACTGGCTACACCAAGGTCAGACTCTACTATAGTCCCCTTTGCTGGCGCCTCTGCACAAACGGATTGGTTACCATTGAAACTTACACAGACATGACTGTTGTAATTGACCATATCCATGATTTCAAGATCATCAATAAACCAGCCTTGACTGCTGGTAGCATTATCTGATCCCCATCTGAATTGAAGAAGAAATTTCTGGTTCTTATAATCGCGCAGATCGATATATGAAGGTATGAATCCTTTAGAATCACCATAGAATGCTCTGAGGTCGGGTATTGGAATCGTAAAATAGGAAAGCGGCCCATTATAACCATTCCGAAAGATATTCTTACCCAGATCCTGGTAGGTTTTACCCACATCACTAGTAAGTCTTACCATGCCTCCATCATAGACATTTTGAGTCTTGTATTTATGGAAAAACCGCATTACAGGCTGTTTCAATGTACTAATGTCAAAATATTTCAGTGGATTTAATATCTGATCATTATCATTCCCTAAATCCGGTACAAACCAACTTTTTTTACCACTATGTGCTAAAACATCAGTTAGCTCCCAAATCCCACTTCCTTCAAATGACAATATATCATAGTCAAACTCCGTGTTCTCCATACTATCTATAAAAAATGTAGTTGAATGTTTGGTTTTACTCGACTCCAATTTATAAGAAAAACTGATCGTATCACCAGGTAAAAGATCAGCAGGTAAAGAATAAACAAGTAAATTTCCATCTCTTTGAAAATCAACACTTCCTGAGTTGGTTTTAAAATTACAGTTATCCGGTATGCTATCGTTTATGATTACATTTTTAGCGGCCACTTTGGTATCATTTCTTACTGAAATAGTCACGGTTATATCATCTCCTGCTTTGATATTTGGAGTCATTTGTTTTGCGACTTTTACTGTTTCAATACAGGTAGGAGGAAGGTCAAAAGCTTGTATGCCATCCGTTCGGTCATTTGATGACCCCTGAGATGCGGAATAACCCAATCCTCTTGCCGCAAAAGCTTGCCATATAAGACATTGATTATCACCATTATACAGCAATTTATCGGCAGCTAAAATCGCATTTCTTCCATCTGTGAATCCGGGACTGCAAGGTTGCAATCTCATGCCTTCAAATACTAGTTTTATGGCTTTATTATTTCCTCCAGTTCCTTTATATAAATCTGCATCCCAACCATACTTCGCTACCATTTTCCAATATAGATCCCATAACATCAAAGTCCAGATTTCGCCTAACGCATGAGGCGTGTCAGTGGTGAATATACTTTCATAGGTCTGGCCGTTCACAGCAAAATTAGTAGTGTATGGATATTTACGAATTCCTCTGTCCGTCGTAGTTTGTTGAATAGGATAGGTGCCGATCCCCTGGAGACCATTTCCAGTGGCCCCAGGTTTAGCGGTGGTCACCAATGTCATAAAATCACTCCAGCCTTCGCCCATTTGTTCATCATTTCCAAGGCAACCGGAATTTGAGGGGCCACCGGTAAGCCTGGTAGAAATTCCATGGCCATACTCGTGAGCAATGACTCCATTATCAAAAGATCCATCTCTTTCTAAGTTTGAATTAGTCAATGGTTTTTGAATGCTGAGGGTAATAGTAGAAGCATTTTTCCTGATGATGTCTCCATCAGCAGAACTCACTGAAATCACAGGTATGGTGACACTACATGGCGCCGGACTTAAGCCGGACATATTGTTGGGGGCATTTTCAAAATTTATGATGATTACAGCAATAGCCCCCGCAGCTTGTGCAAAACAGGCCTTTTGATGGAAAAAGCAATCACCTCTATCTATGACAGCTATTTTGCCACTTACTTCCGCTGCATTCGTCAGCGTCTTACATCCCAAAGTTGGGGTATTGGAACCATCAGATACTATAGCTACCTTCCCTTTAGTGGGGATGGTGCCAATGGTTGGCGCGAAATCTGCGGATCCGGTTTCAAGGTCTGTAGCAATGGACACAGGATCAATGATTTTCAATAATTTTTCGCCGGTTACATTCCAGATAAACATGCGCATTCTGCCATTAGATCCATCTGGCAGAGGTAAAAAATCTGCATTATTTCTGATACGGGAATTGTTGTAGCCATATTGACCCAGGGCGATCACCCAATCGTTTCCTTTACCACTTGAGGTAAAATTTTTCTTCTGAAAATTACCTGCCTTTTCATCAAATCCATAATAATAGGAAAAATCATGCATGATATTATTCATATAAAATAGATTTACTATAGCAGCATTTTTATTCTTATCAATAGTGCCGGAAGGATCATAGCTATAATCAAAAACCAGGTTGTCACCACCAATGGGTTCATCATTTGCTGAAACATAGTTACTATCAGGATCAGAAAAAGCATGTACATTATTTCCTTTGGTAATCTTAAATGGAGTAGTACCATCATTGTTCCACCCACTGGCCGAAGCCGTTTTATCAGCAGGGTCTGAAACTAACTGGGGATTACCATCATTGGGGGCGCTCAGCGGGATAGGCCAGACCCTAAACTGTGGCACCAATTGTGTAAAAGGAAGCGATGGTTGATAATTTTTTGAAGCGTGAATATGACCCGAAACACAAGCTAAGGTTTGATTTTTTCTTACATCAATATTACCACTGGAGGCATTCACAAAGTTTTCCCAATACTTTCCACTACTATCATGCACACCTACTTTCCAATATAAAATAAGTTTCTGATGCTCGTCTATTTTGTAAACGAGCTCAGCGGGAACATCGTCCAGGATTTGCTCAGGCTTTTCAAACAGGACATGGTTTTCAGAAATTTTAATTTTTATTTGAGGTTTAGATCGAAGAAAAGACTTACCTGTACTGAGTATGATGGCAGTAATCGCAGCATCTGAGGCTGAAATAACCTGGCTTGCACTAATTAGTTTTTCTGAGATATTATTTACCCAGGGAGAAAGGTTAGCTACCACTGCTTTATTATTTTTAAAAGCAAAATTTGCAATGGCATTTTCAATGGGAATATTCCCTGCATATTCCTGGGCGTATACATACGTAATCCCGGTATTTTCATCTGTATATTGATCTGTAATTTGAAAATTTGAAATATCATTTAATGGAAAGTGAGCCAGCGCCCATTTTTGTGTAATCAACTCTTTGATTTTTACAATACTTTCCTGGGTATGGCCATCATAGATAGTAAATACTGAAATCAAACTGAGGAAAATGCTTTTTTTAATAATATTCATGAAAACCGTAGTTTTATAGTTGCAAATTTATCGTTAATACCTGAACTAAAGTAGAGGTGAAAGAGTTGTTCTAAAATCGTTCTAAAATCTAATAAAGTTTTGTTAAATAATAATGCTCAGATTATATACGGAAAGCATCCTGTATTAGAGGCACTTCGTGAAGAATTGGCCATTGAAAAAGTAATGCTTCTCCAGGGATCACATGGTGAACTCGAAAAGACGCTGCGTGAAAAATGCCGCGAACGCTCTATCCCACTTCAACAAGTGCCTAAAGAATTATTAAATAAACTGGCTAAAGGGAATAATCATCAGGGGATATTGGCTTTGATAGCACCTATCGAGTATCAGGACCTGAAGGGACTTTTGCCATTTTTGCTAAATCAACAGAAAAAACCACTATTTATACTACTTGACAGGGTCACTGATGTCAGGAATCTGGGCGCCATAGCAAGAAGTGGCGAGCTTTTAGGCGTAGATGCCATCATCGTATCAGCTAAGCATAGTGCCCGAATAGATGATGAGGCGATCAAAACTTCTGCCGGAGCGCTTTTAAAGTTAGCTGTTTGTCGCGAACAAAGCATAAATCAAGCTGTAGAAATACTTCAAAAAAGTGGAGTAAAAATTGCAGCCGCTGATTCTAAAGACGGGGTGATGATCCATGAAGTAAATTTTAACCAACCCATTGCTTTGCTGATGGGATCAGAAGATGAAGGTGTACATCACAGCCTGTTGGAAAAAAGTGATTACAGGTATAAAATACCCCAGGTAGGTTCTATAGATTCTTTTAACGTATCTGTAGCTGCGGGCATATCTTTGTATGAAGTGAACCGGCAGAGATCTGCTTCTTAAATCAATTTTCTTAGCTTATAAATTCATAAAAAATATAAATGAAAAATCATTTCTTGAATAAGAATCTTTTATTAGCAGTCTTTGCATGGATAGGCATCAACGCCTGTTCTACTTCCAAAGCAGTTAGCGCTGATACGAAGGTTTCTGTCACCAGCGCAACATTAGATAAATCATTGCTTTGGGAAATTACCGGGAATGGATTGAAAAAGCCTTCTTATCTTTTTGGAACAATCCATTTAATCGGTAAGGAGGATTTCTTTTTCCCAAATACTTTAGATGAGAAAATAAAAGCCAGCGATCAGGCTACTTTTGAAATAGATATGGATGACATGTCATCTATGGAGTCTATGATGAAAATAATGGGTAAGGCCTTTATGAAAGATGGAATCACATTGAGTGACCTGATTACGGAGGAGGAGTATAAAACCGTGGAGGAAACATTTAATGCTAAAGGGCTTCCCTTACAAATGCTGGAAAGAATGAAACCATTACTTCTTTCCACTTTTGCTTCAATGGATATGGGTGATGATGGAATGGCTGGGTTCAAATCGTATGAAATGGAAATATACAGTAAAGTACAGGAACAAAATAAAGAATCCAATGGTTTGGAAACTATGGATGATCAACTAGCCATTTTTGATAGCATCCCTTATAAAACGCAGGCTAAAATGTTGCTGGAAAGTATTAAATCATCTGATAAAGACAATCAGGAGTATAAAAAAATGATTGATATTTATAAAAAGCAAGACATTGAAGAATTAGCCCGGGTAGCCATTCAAGATGAGTCAGGTGGCATAGGCAATTATGAAGACCTATTCTTGTACAATCGAAATAGAAATTGGATTCCCATTATGTCTAAAATGATGTTGGCTAAGTCTACTTTTTTTGCCGTAGGTGCTGGCCATTTAGGGGGAACTAAAGGGGTAATTAATTTACTGAAAAAAGCTGGTTTCAAGGTAAATGCAGTGAAGATGGGTCTTGGAGCCTGAATACCTTGATCACTTGATTTAAATGGGGCGATCTGGTCCGTAACTACTAATTTTATACTATGTCTAAAGATCATTTATCCACTATAGCTATTCATGCGGGTCACCACATTGATGATACCTATGGTGCAGTATCGATGCCCATTATCCTTTCCACCACGTTTGAACGAAGTGCCTCTGGTGAATTTGTCGACGGAAGAGATATCTATGCCCGATCTTCGAATCCCAATAGGAAAGCATTGGAAACTAAGCTGGCAGCAATAGAAGGAGGTGATCATTGTATCAGTTTTTCTTCAGGCCAGGCGGCAACGATGAGTATTTTTCATAGCCTCAAAGCAGGAGATCACTTATTAATACCAGATGATATTTACTATGGTACAAAGGTATTGATTCAACAATTGTATACCAGATGGAACCTCCAATTCGATGTGGTAGATATGACAGATCTGAAAGCCCTGCGAGCTGCTATAAAAACAAATACCGCTTTAATCTGGATAGAAACTCCTTCTAATCCTGCTCTTAAAATTACAGATATTTCCGAAGTACTGGCTTTAGCAAAGTCGAAAAATATTTTGACCGTATGCGACAATACCTGGGCAAGTTCTTATTACTGCAGGCCACTGGATATTGGAGTAGATGCCGTGATGCACTCTTCCACAAAGTATTTTGGCGGGCATAGTGATCTGACAGGGGGTTGCATTATTCTAAAAGACCGGCAAGAGTGGTATCAAAATATTCGTGACTTTCAGGTACTGGGTGGGGCAGTGCCTTCGGCATTTGATGCATGGTTGCTTAATCGCAGCCTGGCTACATACCCCATCAGAATGAAGGCTCATGGAGATAATGCAATGATTTTGGCTCAGTATCTTCATCATCATAATAAAATAGAAAAAGTAAACTATCCGGGGTTAAAGACCAATGAATACCATGCCATAGCGGAGAAACAAATGGTCAATGGATTTGGAGGCATGTTATCGATATTGGTAAAAGGAGGACTGGAAGAAACTTTGCGTTTAGCTTCTTCACTAAAAATATTTACTCATGCAACCAGTCTGGGTGGGGTAGAAAGCCTGGTAGATCATAGAAAATCTGCTGAAGGGGAGCATAGTGTGAGTCCTGCCAATTTATTACGGGTATCTCCAGGCATAGAAAATGCGGATGACCTGGTAAAAGATTTTGAGCAAGCTTTAGATAAAATGTAATGTATCATACTTTTACTTTTAAGCCAGATTTGGACTTTTGTAAAGACCCAAAAGTGTAATGTTTCAGACCACTCCGATAAATGTAGGGATGCCATATTCATCATCAGCACTCGTCGGAGAGTATACTCAATAAACTTAGTTTCATCAATGTGAAGCAATGGATCATTTTGAAGTTATAGAAAGTGGAATTAAAATTAAAAGTAAATTTAATTACTCATTCTATGATTCGCTGATAATTGCAGCAGCGATAAGTTTACATTGTAATATTCTCTACTCCGAAGATATGCACCATAGTCAAAAGATTCAAGGCCTAACGATAATAAATCCATTTATCTAATATAGGGGTAGTGATTTTTGTAATAATCCTTAATAATTTTATAGTCTTGAACTTTTAGATTTTATTGAACCCAAAAATATTTACCCATTCAACCAACCTGGGTGGGGTAGAAAGCCTGGTAGATTATAGAAAATCTGCCGAAGGGGAGCATAGTGTGGGTCCTGCCAATTTATTACGGGTATCTACAGGAATAGAACATACTGTCTGTGCAGTCTTTCATATCACTTTTCTTCAAACCAAAGTCCGTGCAGAGGGTCATCATCATCCAGATAATTGATAGTAATCTCTGAGCCTGCCTCGATATCCAGTATGGCTTCTATTTGAATTTCTTCTGTTTCAAAATCATAAATCACTTTGGCATTTGGCGCATGACTATGGTTGTACAATGATCCATAGCCGAGGGCAATAGCCAAATGATCGTTATCCCAAATGAAATAGTAGTTGTATAGCTCTGTCTGATCTATGCAGGTCGATTGAGCCGCTGGAATGAGTATCAAAGGACAAATTTCAATAATGCCCTCCTTAGGTATTTCTAATGCAGTGAATACACCTCTGCCTTTTCCCTCAGATTCGATTACGTAAAGGTGCGGTAGCGCTTTCATCACCGTGGACTTATGGCTAAAACTTCAGGAATGGCTGTCTCCAGCTTCCTTTGGCAGAATAGATTTCGAGTACATACCATCCGGCATGTAATTGACTGATATCCATTTTATAATTCAGTGATGAGGATGAAGTTAATTTTTGTGCAAGGATATTTCTTCCGGTATAATCTTTAATTCCTATATGCAGATTGTCATTAGTATATAACAAGTTGCCTGATACTTCCAACCAATTACTAGCAGGATTGGGAAACATAACTACTTTGGAAAAAATGGGCTTTGAAGCTAAGCCAGTGCTGAATCCTGCTTTGCGACTGATTTGAACCAGTACCTGACCACAGTTATTTGACTTGGTCATTTCATTTATTTTTCCAAAAGGATCTATACAAGAGATCAAATAATAAGTGCCAGGTGCTATGGTGTCGGGTAGTCTAAGCGTTGAATTCAGTTCAACCATTTCATCAGGAGAAATTCCTGAGCCCTGATTTAGGAGGAGATATTCAAATGCAGGCACTTGATCCTGTACTTCTTTTTTCAATGTAATACTGATGTCAAATTTTCCAGCTTTTGTCTCTCCGATATTGGTAATCATTTGGTCTACAATAATAGTGTCACCCTGGTACATATCCCCATGTGGCAATGCCAGGCCTGCATGCTTAAGATCAATTTTGTTATTGGGAATTTGTACACCGATGATTTGACTATTATTATTCTCATTTGATTCAATGAGCACATTATTTCTGTCTAATGACAACAGTATAAAATATCCGCCGGTGGCTATTTGTGCAGGCATCTGCAATGGCAAAGTAAAATCCTTCGTCTCTTTGGAATTTAGAACAGGTAATTTCAACACGGCTATCCTGTAATCATCAGCAGAAAGGGTCTGGTCGGTAGACAGTACAATGGTATCTACTATCGCCTGGGTAGGCCATGTGCCGTAATTTGCTATTTTCAATCGGGCAGTGTCCAATGAACCTTTTAAAATAGTATCGGGGAGTATGAAACTCACGAGCGATATATCCGGTTGTTTTTGAACAAAATTTATTCTCCCAATTACATTATTATTATTTTCATCAAATTCAGAGACCGTGTTTTTACTATCCGCGTTAATTTCTAAAGTATAAACCCCGGAAACAATAGCAATGGGCAATTTTATAGATGAGGTATCTTTTTTAGAAGATTCGGCATCTAATCTGGTAATAGATTTTTGAGAGGTAAATACCTGCTCACCGGTATCATTTTTGATCGAATAAGTAATTTCAAAATTCGAAGCACGTTGAAATCCGAAATTATTAAGAGAGTAAATTATACTAAAGTTTTCTTCAGATGTCCATATGGAATCTCTTATATAAAGATTGGCCAGGTTTATATCTGGCTGTGTAGGCGAACTCTTAATTTCAAAGCTGGAGGAATTATTATTTTCATTGCCTTCTTTAATGTCATTATTGATGTCCACTACTGCTTCAAATAGTAAACTACTATCTATTGTATTCACTCCGGGAGTAAAATGAATAATCGCATCAATAGTGGAATCTATAGGAAGACTATCAATGGTCAGATTCAGTAATTGACTGGAATCTAAAGAACTGCCAGAGCTATACCAGGATCGTACTTCGCTTTTTGGAGCCGTAAGCTCTCCGATATTGGAAATGGCTAGTTTTATAGAAGCTGGGACACCGGGAATTAAAGTTGAATCCAATAATTCAAATTTTGAAATGATAAGATCAGGTAATGGGTTCCTGATGATAAACCGCATACTCTGACAATTATTTATAGTGGTACTTTCTTTCAGTCTGTTATCGAAATTAATACACACATTCATATAGTAACTGCCTGCTGTGGCCCAACCTGGTAATGCCAGTTTAACAGTCTTTTTCAATGTATCCCCGGGCACTATTTTTTCACGGATAGTATCATATAATAATTTTACAACCCCACTGGATTTGAGTAAAGGTTTATAGGATAGGTAATACTCTACATTGACGGAGTCAGCAACCTTTGTACCAATGTTGACCATAGTAAAAGGTAAACTAAATTTTGCGCCTCTTCCTATTGGATCTTTATAGGATACTGCTGTAATGTTTTTTAAGTCTGCAATGGGCACAATAATATTTACCAGCTGAGTAGAACAGTTATTACTTTCTATAGATTCTGTAATAACATTAGTAATATCTGCACAAGCAGTGAAGTATTGGTTACCAGCTCCGGTTGCATCTTCCACCACATAATGGATGATCGTGTCGTAGGATTCATTTACATCTAAAACAGGGAACCCAAATTCGCAAATAGATTTCTCTCCTGTACCATTTTCACTCAGTCCTATTTTTAGGATTCCCTTTCCGCCCCTTTCAGATTTTTTCACTCCTTTGTTCTTTATTCTCAATGTAATAGATTGAGACTCACCCACTAAAAAAGCCGTAGGTAAATTTAGCATATCGACTACCATATCCGGAACAGGATTAGTAATCTCTAAAGCGACAGAACTACAATTATTAGTTTCACTGGCCTCGGTGACTGTGTTTTTACTGTCGGCGCAAACGATGATATAATAGCTACCCTGGTTGATAGGCGTAGAGATATTTACGACATCAGCCTGACTGGTACTATTTGCTAATGCCGCGACATTTACCTCTGCAAGTTTCTGATCATTTTGACTGAAGGTAGCATCCGTTGATAGATATACGGATGAAGTAGAAGTGCTACCAGCAGGTGATCCACCCGTATTATTAGTTTTAAAATTTACTGAAAATGGAGTTCCCGTTGGTACTAATGTTTGACTGAGTCGAACATCCGAAATACTAAGATCTGGCTTCAGAATATTAATATTAAGCAAATAGATCTTACAATTATTGTTTTCATTGGATTCATTAATAAAATTCGATGGATCGACACAAATAAGCAGATACATGGAAGTGGGAACGGTAAATGGAATGGAGATGTCATTGGAAAAACTGGAGCTTGCTCCTGCTCCTAATGATGCCATATCATTAGAAAACATGGTTAGATCGGATCCTGAAATGACCTGATCAGTAGATAGTACTGCCCGTACAGTAGTAGCAGGTGCTATACCACTTCCCAGATTACTTACAGCGCCAGATATAGTAAAACTAGATCCTGCATTTATTACGGAAGGAATATTTGTACTAATGGTGACTGCCAGGTCTGGTATAGTTACAGTAGGGGGAGGTGTGGCAGGGGTAGTAGGATTAGTAGGTGGAGTAGGTGTTGTAGGTGTTGTAGAAATGTCAATCGTTAGTGTAGCCGTTTTACAATTATTGTTTTCATTAGATTCAGCTATTTGATTGTTATAATCTGCGCACACGATAAAGTAATAGGTGCCTGAAGAAACGCTACCGTTTAACGATAAATTGAAATTGGAGCTGGCACTGGAGGAAGCAGGTAAGGAAGGTATGTTAATGTCAGTCACTACCTGGTCATCAGAAGAAACTGAATTATCATTTGAAAAATAGATTCTTGAAGTAAATGCATTAGAGGATCCTCCGAAATTTGCGGTATTGCATGCGATATTGAATTGTTGATTGGCTGCAGTAATTGTAGATGGGCTTATTGTTACACTGATTGTTTGCAAATCGGGAGGAGAAGTAGTAATAGGTGTGCCTCCTCCACCAGATGTACCGCAGGCACCAAGACAACTGGCAGTATTTACGGTTTCTCTGATTTTATTTCCAGGCAATGGACCAAACCCATTGGCAAAATTGATCCCAATAGATGCAATTTGATGGCAATAGGACATGATGGTTCCTCCACCTTGACCTGGAATTGGGCCTTTAGTACTACAACCGCCTTCTGGAGCGACACATCCATCAATAGGCCCACCGGGCCAGGTGCAGGATTGTGTATGCGCTGACCCCAAATTGTGCCCCATTTCATGAGTCACTACGTTTACATTCCATGAGTATGAGGGATAAGCTGCTCCTGAAGAGAAGAGTTCACTATAAGCATACGGAGATCCACAGACACCGGGAAGATAGGCCACCCCTGCAGCACCAGATCCCACAGCCATAGTAATATAGTGGGCCAGATCCCCATTGAAATTAGTACCGATCGTAGTTCCATACCCCAATCCAGAACTATAAGGCTCCTGGCTGGTCCATACTTTTATCTGAGATAAACTGGTAGCTACACTTTCATTGGAGTACAAAGAAGAGGTGCCATTAAATATACCTGATATGAAATTAGCTGCTGACGATTCAGTTTTTCCATTGGCATTGTATACACTATACCCGGCTTCGATATATACATCTACACATTTAGCCGCTTGCTTGCTGCGGAGTCCATCATTAAGTACTTTTACACGCTGTGGCCATTCGGGAAGTTTATCTTCGGCATTGCAGGTAAAGCCGGGATTGTCCATATCCGATTCGCTGATGATCATAAAGGAGTTACTGCGAAGGTTTTTTGCTTTGCCTATCACCAGCTGGCTTTTATCTTTTTCGGAAAATACACCCATCACTTCATTGTCAAATAAACTGATGGCAACAAAAGAATTTTCTTTCCCCTTTATTTTTCCTTTATAATACAAGCCGGGTGTATAAGGCACATTATCTTTTTTATCTGTGCTTAATTTAAATCCCTCTTTCAACACATGATTTTCTATTAATTCTAATTCTATATCCCCATCGTTGGTAGGTATAGCCATGTTTAATAGAGCGGGTCGCTCATCTTTTAATGTATTATATACACGGGGATCATAATTGACGATTCTGATGCTTGATTTTGATCTCAATGCTTTCCATTGCAATTCTTGTTCTTTATCTACTTTAAATAGATGAACAGTATTTTGTGATTTTACAAAACTTGCAAATAAAAAAAATGCCAATATTGAAATGGTCTTTAAGCCGGCTCTTCTACAAATCATCACTAGAGATAATTACTAATTAATTAAATATTTATCCTACATTTTGGTACTACTTTCGAGAGGGGGCTGCAATATAATAAGTTCAACTATTTTTTTCAGGTTTCATCTGTGGAAAAAATAAAACTTCTTGTATGGAAGACTGATTAGTCATCAACATAGTAAGTCTATCTATTCCTATTCCTAAGCCAGATGTCGGGGGCATTCCATATTCTAAAGCCCGTAAAAAGTCTTCATCCAAAGCCATAGCTTCTTCATCGCCTCTATGGGCAAGCTTTAATTGTTCTTCAAATCTTTCTCTTTGGTCAAGGGCATCATTCAATTCTGAATAAGCATTGGCAATTTCTTTACCACAAACGAATAATTCAAACCGTTCGACCACGCCATCTTTGGATCGGTGTTTTTTTGCAAGCGGAGTCATTTCCAGCGGGTGATCGATGATATACGTGGGCTGCACCAAATGATGCTCTACTTTTTCGCTAAATATTTCATCGGTCAATTTACCCGCACCCATGGTATCATCTACCTGGATATGCCATGTTCTGCAGGTAGCACGTAGTTCCTGTTCCGTCATGGCTGAAATATCTATACCTGTATATTCTTTTATCGAATCATGCATGCTCAATCTCCTGTACGGACCTTTAAAATTCAGCACCTGGTCCCCATATTTCACTTCAGTAGTGCCATGTAATGCCAGCGCTATCTGCTCTATCAATTGCTCTACCATCTCCATCATCCACACATAGTCTTTGTATGCGACATAGATTTCCATACTGGTAAATTCAGGATTGTGGGTGCGATCCATCCCTTCATTCCGAAACATTTTACCTATCTCATACACTCCCTCGAAACCTCCTACGATCAATCGCTTGAGATATAATTCATTAGCTATGCGCAGATACAGGGGCATATCCAGGGTATTGTGATGAGTCAAAAATGGTCTGGCAGCAGCTCCTCCATGTATACTTTGGAGAACGGGAGTCTCCACCTCCAGCCAGCCGCGACGATCAAAAAAATCGCGCATGGTACTGATCAGTCTTGATCTTTTAATGAAGATGTCTTTCACTTGACTATTCACCAGCAGATCTACATAGCGCATGCGGTATCGAAGCTCAGGGTCTACGAAAGCATCGTGTACATTTCCTTCAGCATCCGTCTTTACCACTGGCAAGGGCCGCAAAGACTTGGATAATAAAACAAAACTTTTTACATGGATACTGATCTCCCCCATTTTGGTACGGAATACAAAGCCCTGCACGCCTACAAAGTCACCCAGGTCTATCCATTTGCTGAATAATGGATCATAAGCTTCGGCCAATTCATCTTTTTTAAGATAAAGCTGGATCCGGCCTTTACTATCGCGGAGCTCAGCGAAAGCTGCCTTGCCCATGGATCTTTTCATCATGATCCGGCCTGCTACCGATACTTCCAATGGAGATTCAGGATCCTTCTCATAAAGTGCTACTATATCTGTGGAATAATGACTTACGGGGAATGATGGAGCGGGATAAGGATCTATGCCAGACTCCCTTATCTCAGATAAAGTCTGGCGCCGGATGATCTCTTGCTCGCTGTGGTTTGGTAACATCGTTTACTGTCAGTCTGTTGGGTCAAATGTATGAAATTGGTTTTGAAATAATTACGCCACGAAAACATTATTATTTAACTAAATTGAATATACGCCGGCAACAGGCCTCTGGTTACACGGAATAGTTAAATTCTATCCCGTATCGGCAGTTATAAAAAGCTAATATGAATAAATGGTGTAATATGAATATTTTTGGGCTTGATTTCCATGAAGGTATATAGACAGACGATAAGCTTGGTATTTGGGATTTTGTTGGGAATCTCGGCTTTTGGGCAATGTCCGCAGGTGGTAAGGTTTCAGATTGATGCATGTGGTTCAACTTCATTTGAGACTGAAAGTGAATTTTTTCAATTTGTAACAAAAAGTGTTTTTGATTTGAACACAAATTCAATTTCAATTAACTCAACTAACCCTAGTACAGGAAATGTAGTTTCAATGAGTGGTTTCGTTAGGGTTGCTAAATCTGTTATTGATGCGTTAAATGTCAAACTAGTAAGTTGTCCAACAGGTCCAGTATTTTTTGATCCATATGCTCCACCATATTTAGGTAAGATTCCAGCTGGTAGCATGGTCTTAGCATATATTGACAAGAATCCAAACGTTGTTGCTGCTTCTGCATTTTATTCAAAAATGTGTGGAAAAGCACCAATATTCGTCATTCAAGGGTCTGGACATAATTTGACTCCAATCTTTTTGAATAGCCTTAATAATTCAGAATGTAATACTAGTTGTAGGAGAACAATAAATGTATCATTAGGGCCTTGTTCATTTTCTTATGATTATGATGGACATTTTCTACCGCAAGAAGAAGGTGCCTTCGTCATTGTTTCACCATCAAATAGTTTAGAATACAATCCTTCAGATGGATGTTATCCAGAATCCTTACCTTGCGCTAGACCATCAATTTCACTTCCACCTTCTCCAATGGCTTGTAAGTCAATCGGATATGAATTGCCTGATTTTAGTGATGGAACAACTGGGAATGCTAAATATTTCACTAAATCAGGAAGACTAGGTGATTCTTTCAATATTTATAGTGTTGTTTCTACTTCCATGGTATTGTATGCTAATGACTACCCCAATTGTAATCCAGCTAATTTTATCGAACGACAATTCACAATTACTATTAAAGATGGCCCTCAACTTGCAAATATGCAACCAGTCAATTCGTGTGGGTATTTTGTGCTTAATTCGATTCAAGGGAATCTTGTTACTTCAAATGCAAGATACTACACTAAGCCAAAAGGAGGTGTTGGCTCAATAATTTATAATGCTGGTGATACAATCCGAACTTCGCAAAGACTCTATGCCTATGATAAAGATCTAACCACAGGATGCGATGATCAGGCCATACTGGATATTGCAATTAACACCAACGCGCCCAATATCACTAATGCCCGGGACACCAGCCTGTCCTGCGGGGCCACATTTACTTTTCCAGCTATCGTTGCCACTAATAATCCAGTATCAAAAAACTATTACACTTCGTCTAATAAAGGCAGCGCACCTATAGCTGTAGGGGCTACGATCTCCAATGGCGGTACCTACTATGCCTATGCTGAAAGTGGGGCAGGATGTTTTGATGAAGACACATTTACTGTAAATATCTATCCCAAACCTTTTATACAAAAAGATTCTTTCAAAAGCCAGGCATTTTGCAATTATTTCAAATTCTCCAAATATCAAAATGCAACTTACAATACTGAATTGGATGAAAGTGGTACTCCCTATGTGGGGGGGGATTCTATAAATATTACACAAAAATTATTCGTATTTGTAGGCGGCCCCAGTTGCAGGACCATCGACAGCTTCACCCTCACCCAATCCAACCTGGTTTTTAATCAATTAGTGCTGGATCAACCATGCAAGCCGGTTTTTGATTCATTACCCCAAATAATGGGAACCAATCTTACAGGTAGAGAAGCCTACTACAGTGCGCCGGGAGGAAAAGGTAAAAAATTCCAGGCAGGTGATAGTGTGCATGCTTTCAGACTTCCGTCCGGTCTGTATGACTCGAGAATTTTGTACATCTATGATACCATAGTCTATGCTACAGGAGTTTGCCAGAGAGAGTCACAAGTCACCATTCCGTTTTATAGTGCTGTAGAGCTTGACAATCTAAAAGATACGAGTATTCGCTGTGACCAAAAATACCTGGTGCCGTCTATAAAGCCTGCTGTTTTCCTGAGTGCGGCTGTATATAGTGCTCCAAACAAAGGGGGTAATAAATATGTACCTGGTGTCCAATTAACCACACCGGGTAAGTACTACGTGTATGGAGATTTTGCAGGATGTCATGATGAAGACACTTTTAACCTGGCTATTGATGGCGGGCCTTTATTTGCAAATAATTTGGATCGGATAGCTTGTGGTGCAGATACATTGCCAGTAATTAGCGGCTCGCGATTCAATGCGGACTCTACTTTTTACTTTACTCAGCCATTTGGCATGGGCACTGCTTATAAGCCGGGAAATATTATTGTTCAAGGCAACACATTTTATATTTATGATAAAAGCCAGAAATGTATTGCCCAGGATACTGTACAGGTAACTATAAATGCTCAACCCCGCTTTTCTGGTTTACCAGGAACCGGTAAGTGTGACTCTTTGAAATTGCCTTCTGATAGTCTAGCTGCAGATTTAAGGTATTTCTCATTGCCAAATGCTAAAGGCACTCCATATCAAGTGGGAGATTTGATAAAGTCATCCATCAAACTCTATAAATATTCGGGTACAGCGATATGTCATGCAGAGCAAGTTTTTGATGTAGTAGTAAACAAAAGTCCTCCGATCTCGACATTGACAGATACAGTAGTCTGTGATGCTTTTATACTACCTATTATTGTAGGATCTAGTCTTTCCGGAGGCCAGGGATTTTATTCTGAAAGCCAGGGTAAAGGTGATTTTCATAAAAACGGTGATACGATTTTACAAAGCCAAACCTTCTATGCTTTTGATATCAATGGCTTGGGCTGTTTTTCCGAGAAAAAGTTTACTGTAACCATAATTCCCTCCCCCAAATTACCAACCCCTCTGCCTTTGACTGGGTGTGACTCTATCCAATTACCTGGTGATAATGCTTTTCCTGATCTCAGATATTATTCTCAATCAAACGCCCAGGGAAGTTCTTTATCTCCTGGCATATGGGTAAAAAATAATACCAAACTCTATCAATACACAGGTAACGATAAATGTTATGATGAAAAATCAGTGGACATCACAATTACTAAGGGTCCTAAAGTAAATGGTTTGCCTGATACTATGGTCTGTGATGAATTTGTTTTACCCACCATCACGGGATCTAATCTCACCAGCAATCCTCATTATCACGAAGTATCGGGAGGACTCACCGGGTCGGATCGATTTGCTGGTAATTTGATCACGCAAACCATGAGACTTTGGGTATGGGCAGGTGATGGTACGCAATGCCCCGATGAAAAGCCTTTTACAGTTACTGTGATTCCTAAGCCGGCAATCGATTCTATTTTGCCTTTATCAGCTTGTGGTGCAGTAGTATTACCACCAATCACTGGAAGCAAATTGAGTTCAGCAGCTTATTTTGACCAAGCCAATGGCCTTGGAATTGGATTTAATGAAGGTGATATCATCTCCCAATCCACCACTTTATACGCCTATCAGGCTGCTAAAAATTGTCCTGCACAAAAGACGCTTTCGATTACCGTCGTAGACAGTATCACTTCACTATTTACATTATCAGATAGTATACTTTGTATCGATCAGCCGCTGACCCTAAACCATACTGGTAAAAAATCAGCATCGATGGTTTATAATTGGAGTATTGATGGCTCCAGGTCACTCACACTGAATGCTACCCCAAACCAAACCATCCAATTAGACACCGGTAACTATGAGATCACGCTACGTACACGCGGTACGGGTTGTGAAGGGGAAGCCGTGGTTAAATCTGTAGCTGTAATTCCAAAATTGGATACCCTTAAAAATTTGATTTGTAATGTAGAGCCCGACCGGCTGGTATTCGAATGGGATCCAACCCCCGGTACAAATGATTACCAGGTGGATCTGTTACAAGGGCCATTTGGCGTGAGAAGCCCGCAACAAATGATTTTTAGCAATCTTAGTTTGGGGGCCAGGGTAGGTATACGAGTGACTCCTTTGGCGAAAATACCTTGTGCTAATGGATCTCCGCTGTCGCTCACCTGCGCAACCAGACAGTGTGATCCAATCACAATAGAAATAGTAAATCCCAGTGCTAATAAGCCTTATTGCAGTGGCGATGGACCCCAGGGACTGACAGTCTATTCTGTGGGACTAAACCCAGCCGATACCGGTAAGATTACCCGTATATGGAATGGCCCCGGAATAGTAAATAGTGTGTTCTATCCCTCTATTGCCGGGCCCGGCAATCATTTGATTACTTATATTCTCACCAAAGATTCTTGCGTTTACCAGGATACCGCCATATTCAGAGTAGGTAGTGGTTCGGCAGTTATTCTCAATACTAAAGCCGTAGAGTGTGCACCTCCCAGTCAACGACAATTTAGTATTTCCTTCCAGGTGATGACTGATGCTAAACCATATTCGGTTTATTATTCATTTGCAGGGAACAGATCATCTGTGTATCCCTTTGTAAGTGCAGATAATTTTACGCTGACGGCATCCTTTGGATTGATCGGCGACTCCATTAGAATAGACAGTGTAGTAGATGCTAATGGCTGTAGAATGCTGCTGACCAGTATGGCCAATACATTTACGTTCAGAGCAATACAGTATATTTCCGCAATAGATACCACCAGTATATGTGATTATGCTACAAAAACGTATCAATATAAAATAAGATTTAAAAACCCTAATAGTAATGATCCATTAGTGATTTTATCCGGTGGCGGCCAGATCCAAGACTCGTTTTATATTTCACCTCCGGTGGCATTCAATACTTCTCATCAGGCTGTGGTAAGTCATCGGAATGGTTGTGATACACTTAGTTTTGATATTATGATTCCGTGTACTTGTACGCCCTATAGGGATACATTTATAGCTACTACCTGCGCTGCAGATACCCTTGTCATAAGAGGTAAAAAGTATTTTAAGAGTAATCCAACAGGAGTGGATACTATTCCATCCATTATTCCTGGCTTATGTGATACTATAAGACAAGTAAAAATTACTTTCATTGATGAAGTGATGGTTTCGATCCAATTACCCATCTGTCCTGATGATGTATTTGTAGTAGGTAATACCATCTTTGATAAAAATAATCTCACGGGCACAGTTAGGTTAAAAACTACCACAGGGTTTAAATGCGATAGTATAATAAATGTACAGCTGCAACTGGTAGCTACTATTACTAAAACTTTACGCGATACTATTTGCATTGGTGATTCAGTAATAATAGATGGATTGATTTTTAATGCGAATCACAGAAAGGACACCATCGTATTTATGAATCAATCCGCTAATGGATGTGATAGTATAGTTTATTATGATGTTTTTGTAGAGGATCTCAAAGCTGATGTAGTGCAAAATGTAATCGGTTGTTCTGCCGTAAAAGATAAGAACCTGGTGATCCGATCTGTGACTGGTGGCACAAGACCATATAGCTATGCCTTTAGTACTGATCCGACATCCAGGGTAATCCCTTCGTTTCCTTTTACATTGAATAATTTGCCAGCAGATACATTTCAACTGATCATTAAGTCCGCTTCTGCCTGTACCGTTACGGTGCCGGTGGCTTTCAATCCAAACAGCACAGGTATCAGCATCAATCTTGGGCCAGACAGAGTCATACGATTGGGGGATACCGTGCAAGTCAATTTTAATTCAACGGCTACTATCACTTCATTTAGATGGATTACGGCCAACTATCTTTCCTGTTTTGATTGCCCTAATCCCATTGCTCAGCCCCAGGTGTCAACCACTTATATATTAGAAGTATCGGATAAGAATGGATGCACTGCCAGAGATACATTAAGGCTCATTGTCAATCCGGATGTAGAGGTCTTTGTTCCAAATGTTTTCAGTCCTTTGAGTGCCAATGAAACCAATCGCGAGCTCAGGATCTATCCTTCACCCCAGGTTTTTGGAATTTCGAGGTTTACTATTTTTGATCGGTGGGGAAATGTATATGTAGATCTTAAAAATCCGCCTTTGAGCAATTACATCCTGGCATGGGATGGAAAGTTTAAAGGCAAAGATGCTCCCATAGGGGTATACTCTTATAAATTAGTTTACACCACAGTAGACAATAAGAGTCATACGAAGTATGGAAATATTACTTTAATACGGTAATGGTCGGGATCACTGATTTTGTCAGGATCACTGATTTGCGAGGATTTAGGGATTCCAGCATATTCGGACAAAATCTTTACATCATCTCGCCTTTATAAAGAATAGTGGCCCGCACAGAATTATTTTTCAAATGCAATACCCGTTGCCTCTCCGGATCGGTAGAGAAATCTTTAAGGGCCTGTTCGTGGGGTAAAGAGACAATGTGGATTTCATAGGGCTTCTCCAAACTGCCTTCAAAGTATTCTATTTCATCGGTTTTTATTCGAAGTAATAATTCCCCACCGTATTTTGAAATTAGAGGAATTGCCACAGACTCAAAGGAATTAAAGTCAGCTTCCTGTCCGGGATGTAAGTAAATTAATTGTGTGATATAGATCATAGATTAAAGTCAGAACTGCTTACGGTGATGCTTTGCAGGATCTGGCCGATAAACCAACGGATCATAGAATTTTTTTGATTGTTCTGCGGCATAATGTATCAGCGTAGGAAAGTCCTTCTGGGTAATATATTTTATGTTTTCATCACCAAAAATTTCTTTCTTAGGGAATTTATTATTCAGCTCTATTTGAATTCGATAAAATTTATTGGGATCACCTAGGGTAGGTAATTCAGGCAGGCAAAGATTAGTCTCAGCATTTTCCGATCCATCCAATAGGGTGGGTGAAATGCATGGATACACATTAAAATCTCTTTTCTTCATTACTTTCATACTAGGCAATTTTGCCCTGCGTGACCACCAATCTCCTTCCACTTGCATCATGGCGTTATAGGTATCTTCTTTGGTGGGTAACACTTCCAGATTCGCCAATAAATCATTGATCTCCCTCGTCATCGCATCTTCAAAGGAAGATTTACTCTTCAGAGCTTCTATTCCCAATCGAATACCCAGAAGATTAGAGTAGCCATCTTCAATGGAAAAAGCCGAATACCGCTCTGGCAATAAGGGTATCAATGAGGTGCCATTCCAGGTGCCTATCTCATGCCAAACAGACAAGTCATAAGCTATGCGTCCCGCTATAATCATGATATCTTCTGACGACATCAACGGGGTAATAGCTAATTTTAAAACTTTAGGACCACCTTCATAGCCAAGTTTTATTTGAAAAAGGTTTTTTTGATCTTCCTGATTTTTTCGAATCATATTGTAAAGAAAAGCAGTCCAATCTGCCTGATCCCTTAAATGCCCTATATCTACAAAGCCTCCTTTTTGGGTGTAAACAATTCCATTGCCTTCTTGCTTACTTCCTAAAAAAGTATGGGGTCCAATATATTCAGGTCCGGTAATATCATTATACCTTAAAAATGGAACTACGGCTACTTTTACATCTACACCAAATGAACAACAGGTGCGGATAATTCTTGGTGGAGGAGTCACTAATCGTTTATCAGCAATATTGATCGGCCTGGAACTTACGTTTTGGAAAAATGAAAAAAGAATAAAAACGGGAAGCCATGATTTCATATCGGGCGGCAAATTTAACCTTAATTTAATATGAAATGTTATGCGACCTGGTTAATATTTGTATAACGTTTTGGTTAAACCCAATTTTTGCAGTAGAAGCAAAAATTGCCAACGGTCGATGAAATAGTTGAATTGAAAACCAACTATTTATCGAGGTTAACCTCCTATGAGTGCGGATGATGAATATCGGCATCCCTACATTTATCGTATGGATCTGATACGACTATTGGAGTCATCAGACCTGAGTTTTGAAAATGTAATTATTTCTTACCCTTTTAAATCAATATAAATAATTCATTTTCAACACCTCAGATTTTGCATAGAAATTCTAATGCAAAATTTTGGTTAAAGTGGTGAAGATGATTTACCGGAGAGCATACACTTTTTGCCCACCTATCATGGTCCATATAACTTTTGAAAATTTAATACTATCTGCAGGAATGGTGATAAGATCACTATCCAGTAATACTAAATCAGCTAGATAGCCAGGTCTGATGCTACCAATTTTCTTTTCACTAAAACTGGCATAAGCGCTACCATGGGTATAAGCTAATAAAGCATCATTTGCACTTATTTTTTCTTCGGAAATCCAGCCAATAGGATTTTTTCCATCCAACGTTTGACGATTAACTGCGGCATCTATTCCCAGAATGGGATCTGCGGGAGCTACTGGCCAATCACTTCCAAATGCCAGGTAGCTTCTACTTTTTAATATGGAATGGAATGCATACGTGCTCTTAATTCTTTCAGGCCCAATTACTTTTTCAGCCCAGCAACCATCATCAATAGCATGGTATGGCTGCATAGAAGGAATCATTCTTAGCCTGGCTATTCGATGAATATCTTTACTATCAGGGTGCTGAAAATGCTCAATTCTAAACCGTGAAGATTCAATATCCTTTGCTGAAAAGTTTTGTTCCACGATGTCTATATACTCCGAAATAGCTCTGTCACCGATGGCATGAACAGCTATTTGCAAATTAGCGTGGTGACCACCAATAATCCACATTTTCATAGAGTCAGGAGGATTTAATAATAATCCCTTATCTCCTGGTTTATCAGTAAAATCTTCAAACATAGCCGCCGTATGAGACCCGAGGGAACCATCCATAAATCCCTTCAAAAGTCCCCAATGTAAGGTATCATCTCCCTTACCATTTTCATTCACATAAGCTTCTAATGCTTTCCATTCAGCAAGAGGTGTTGCCGTATAAATTCGGGTGATCAATTTTTCCTTATTCCTTTTAAATATCTCCAGATCTCTAAAAGTGCCCATATTGACCACCGAGGTTACACCATGTGATGCGGCATAAAGCATAGCAGCTTCCAATGATTGATCTTCCTTTTGTATGTTAAAGGGAGGGATTGCTTTGTTGATTAAGGGCACGGCATTGTCTTTAAAAATACCGATCAATTGATTTTTTTTATCGCGTGGAATTTCACCACCGGGAATATTTTTTACCTGGTCGTTTATTCCAGCCAATTTCATGGCGAGTGAATTAGCCAAGATCATATGCCCATCTAATCGATTGATAGAAACAGGGTGATCGGGTGTCACGGAATCAATCCAATTTCTCTCAGGTAATGTTCCACCCCAGAGTTCATGATTCCAGTCACCTCCCATTATCCATTGGCCTTTGGGAATGGTTAATGCAAAAGCTTTTATTCTATTTATAAATTCAGCTTTTGTATTTGCATCCCGCAATTGGACCGAGCTGATATTATAACCGCCATCCATAAAATGCACGTGTGAATCTATAAAACCCGGATAAAGAAATTTTCCGTGTACATCGATTACCTGAGTATGATCATCTTTCATTTTTAAAATATCACCTGAGTATCCTAAAGAATCAATATGAGCATTAGTAATCGAAATGGCATCAGCTTGCAATATCATACCATCTGACCAGATATGTGCAGCCGTGATGATGAGATCAGGAGCTCTGTGCTGTGATTCCTGGCAGGAAATTTCAACAAGAAAAAGGAGTAATAAAGTAATTCTAAACATAGAAAATGGTGAAAATAAAATTAACTTAAAACGTTGTATTTCAATATGCAATAAAGTGCCCGCACGCCATCTAGCCAACCAATTTTTTTCCCATCAGCATAGGTGCGCCCGTAATACGATATCCCTACTTCGTAGATTCTTATATGAGGAATTTTAGAAATTTTAGCGGTTACCTCGGGTTCAAAGCCAAATCTATTTTCTCTCAATTTTATCTTTTTAATGATCTCTGATCTAAACATTTTGTAACCAGTTTCCATATCGGTAAGGTTTAGATTGGTAAACATATTAGAGATACTGGTCAAAAATTTGTTTCCTATCGAATGCCAGTAAAACAATATCCGGTGAGGGTTGCCGCCCATAAAGCGCGAGCCATATACTACATCAGCTTTGCCATCTAATATCGGTTTAAGCAATAGATTATACTCATTGGGGTCATATTCCAGATCTGCGTCCTGGATGATGATATACTCCCCACTGGATGCATCTATCCCGGTGCGAATGGCAGCTCCTTTCCCTTTGTTGATTGGAAAAGTATTAACTACAATTTTTATTTCCGGATGAATAGCTATGAAATTTGAAATCAATTTTGGAGACTGATCCGTAGAGCAATCGTCTATAATGACTATTTCAATTTTGGTATTGTCCAATAATTTTATCGCATCTATTTTCTCTAATAGGTTGATAATAGTTTTTTCTTCATTATAAACTGGGATAATTATTGAAAGCAGGGACATCACAAGATCTTTAAAAGGGAAACGTTACCATCAGTCCGCTAAGGTAGCAATGTGATCCCGAATGGGCTTTAAAGAAATCTCTGTGCCTTTCTCTCCTTTAAGCGAATAGTCGAATGGGTTGTCCAAATCTTTAATTAGAAAAATCATATAGAGAATCAAAAAAGTAACCAAAATGGTGAAAAACAAGGAGGCTGAAAAGGGCTCAATATGAATGATGATCAGACCTGCAGCAATTACTAATCCCATGGCTTCTACTATAGCATAAGCTGAACTCACAAATTCGGTATCTCTGATGGTGTCTATTCTCAGTATGAACTTTCTCAAATTAGCTTGCTCGTTTTTTAGTTTTATAATGTAATTTACCTGTACCCCTTCTTTATCTAAATCGATCACATATTTATTCATCTTACTAAACTCTTCCAGTAAAGTTCTGGTTCTTACTTTTTTATAGAACCAGTCCAAAATAATAGAGCCTAGTACTTTTTGAGCGTCCAGAAATTCATTGGCTGCAAGGGAATTTTTTATTTTCGAAAGCGTATACGTGTCATCATAAAGTGTTTTCAAAGAAATTGATATTTCATTGGGAAGTTTCTCGCTTTCTTTGTAATCCGATAGAACCCCTGAAATTAAGAAACCTAATAGAAATATTGTCCCGGCAACCAAGCTGGTAAATAAAGCATTTAGTTCCATTACTTCCATTCCGGTATAGTGAGTCAAAAATTTTAATCCAACGATTAGAATTACCGTAGGCACAACTTTAAAGGCTATGGACCATTTTTGGAGAATTCTTTTAAGTGATGGAATTGCAATTATATTCTGAGGCATAGTTTTTATCTGATTTTTATTGGGCTCTATGGACTACATAGCGCTCAAAAATATATTAATATTCCTGCTTTGTCAAGTTATTATAAAGCGTAACAATAAGATAATAAAGTCTATGATTTATGATTTATTTTATTATATTTTTTCGATTCTTTGATAATCCATTTTCTAAACACGGAGATCCTTACCCATTCGCTGGAGCTACCATAAAATGTGCCTGTTCGAAGGATATCGGCAATGTTTTTATTCTGAATGGCATTAATACCAGCCAATATTTCCTTGCCCTTAATACGAATAAACATACCTCCGCCACTATCACCCCCGTCAAGGCCATATTCTAAAGGAAGTGCCGTGGAACTTCCTGATTTATTCATTTTGTCAGAATCGGGATTGTCAAAATCAGCATAAACAAAAGGCAGTAAACCATTTGCCAGGGGAGTCCCGGCTATTGAATCCAATATATTTTGCCCCGCAGATTTCAATCGGCCTGCATCCACTATATCGCGGGGGTTATTGGCTACACTAAAATTGCCAAAGCCTACAGATGTAGCTATATGATTCAATTCTTTTTTTGATTTATTCAATCTTGGAAATGGAATATTCTCGATGGATTGAGAAAGGTATAATAGGGCGATATCAGCGCCTTTATTAGAATAATACAATGGATGAATTTTAAATGAATCTATTTTAATCCTTTGTTTACCAAATTCTATTTCCAGGGGGGAATCATTTGTTTTGAGTAAAGTATGGGCAGCTGTAAGGGCTATTCTGGGGCCAAGGAGTACACAGCTTCCCTTGATTCTGTTTTCCTGAGTAAACATGCCCACGCTCAGATATGTTGATTGAGAGGCTAATTCCTGGCATTTAGTCTTGTCTATTCCATGCCGGATGACTCCAACGGGCGCTATGGTATATACCAAAAATATGAATAAGTGTACATACATCTGCAGCGAATTTAAGCCATTCTCCTATTTTTGCAAGCTCTAATGGCTTTTTCTGACCACATTGATTTGAATTTTCCTTCGCACAATCTCTTTGCCCGGGTGATATTGCCCTTCCATTTGGAAATACCCTATTCTTATCATATCCCATCTGATCTGACTGAAAAGCTACAAATAGGGATGCGGGTTGAAGTCCAATTTGGGAGAAGTAAAATATATGCCGGATTGGTTTGTGAAATTTACCATGAGCTGGAAATTCCTGCCAGGTATAAATCCATTCTATCTGTATTAGACGAATCGCCTATCGTTACAGAGCAACAGTTTAAGACCTGGTTTTGGATAGCCGATTATTATTGCTGCGCCATAGGAGAAGTAATGGCTGCCGCATTACCAGCTGGCTTCAAATTAAATAGTGAATCGAAAATCACGTTGCATGAAGATTTTGATCAGGACTTTTCAGAACTTACAGATGACGAATATCTTGTCGCAGAAGCATTGGCTATTAAGAAAGCCATCACGGTAAAGGATGTTCAAAAAATATTAAATAAAAAATCAATCAAGAAAATCATTGACCAGTTAGTGGAAAAAGGAGTGATCGTAGCCGAAGAAGAATTAAAAGCTGGAATGAAGGACAAAAGGGAAGAATATATCGTCTTGGAAAAAGCATACCAGGCTAATCCTGATTTTTTAGTACAGGCTTTAGACAGGGTTACCAGGTCAGAGCACCAAACTCAGATATTATTGGCCATTATCCAATACGCCAGGCCCAATCATGAAATAAGTAGAAAAAATCTGGCAAAGCATCTCGATATCCATGTACCCGCTCTTAAAAGCCTTGAAAAAAAAGGGATTATCAGACTTGAAAAAAGAACTGTAAAGAAAAACATTGCAACTCATCTGGATATTTCATTGCCTCCGCTTTCTGAAGATCAACAGCATGGTATTAAGATAATAAAGGAAACTTTTGATGAGGGGAAAAGAGTCTGTTTACTGCATGGAATTACGGGTAGTGGTAAGACCAGAGTCTACAGTGAATTTATACACGAAATGGTAGAGCAGGGTGGGCAGGTTCTTTACCTCTTACCAGAAATTGCTTTGACTACTCATTTGATTGATAGATTGCGAAAAAACCTGGGAAATAATCTGAATCTATATCATTCCCGGATCAATCAACGCGAACGCATAGAAACCTGGAAAGCAGTAATGCAAGGAGCACCAGTCACAGTATCAGCGCGCTCAGGCGTCTTTCTTCCATTTAAAAATTTAAAACTTATCATTGTTGATGAAGAGCATGACCCTTCCTATAAACAATCTGATCCCAGCCCAAGATATCAAGCCCGGGATACTGCCATTTGGTTGGCAAATGAATACCATGCTCAGGTAATTCTGGGATCGGCAACCCCATCGATTGAGTCCTGGTATAATGTCAAACAAAAAAAATACGGCTATGTACATTTAAATAAACGATTTAGTGATATTCCTCTTCCTGAGTTTGAACTAGTAGACCTATACACCGAATCTAAAGCAAGAGTGGAGCCCTTCATTATCAGTAATGCATTGAATGATGCTATTAAGAGAGCACTTCGACAAAAGGAACAAGTAATTCTGTTTCAAAATCGCAGGGGGTTTGCTCCACAGCAGCATTGTAATAATTGTAAATGGCATGCCGAATGCCCTAACTGCGATATCAGTCTTACGTATCACAAATATGTAAATAAATTGATTTGCCATTACTGTGGATATCAAAGAGCTTTATATACGGAGTGCCCTGATTGCGGAAAAAATACAATTGCTCTGAAAGGATTTGGTACTGAAAAAATAGAAATTGAATTAAAAAATTTATACCCTGAAGCCAAAGTAGCCCGACTCGACCATGATACCGCCAGATCTGTCGCAAGCTTTCAGGAATTACTCGATAAATTCGAAGCCAGGGAAATTGATATTCTGGTGGGCACTCAGATGATCAGTAAAGGACTCGATTTTGATCATGTAGCATTGGTAGGCATATTGCAGGGTGATTCCATTTTTTATTACCCCGACTTTAGATCTAATGAAAGAGCCTATCAACTCATTACCCAGGTAGCTGGCAGGGCCGGTCGGAAAAATTACCAGGGAAGAGTATTTTTACAAGCTTATAATCTCAGTCATGCAGTAATTAAATACATCATTCAATATGACTATGTGGGCTTAGCAGAAAAGGAATTGGACGACAGGGCTCATTCGCAGTATCCTCCGTATACCCGATTGATTGAAATCACTGTAAAACATAAAAAAGAAGAGTTCGCAGATCAGGCATGCTTGCATTTGACCAATTTGCTCCAGGAAAAATTTGGTAATAGAGTGTCCGGTCCATTAATGCCAGGAATCCCCAGAATCAGAAATAAGTATTTGAGAAATATTCTCATCAAGATGGAGAAAAGCAGCTCTTTAATACATTCAGTAAAGCAAAGTATAAAAGAATCAATTCCGGAGGTTTTAAAAATGACAGGGTTTTCTACCAGTAGATTTGTTATTGATGTAGATCCCTGATAAAAAACTATTATTTAGGCCTGGTATTTTCTTTGTCTAATTCCAAATCATCCACAACCATTACTGCCTTTTGGAAATCAAATTTTTCAATTGGTTATTAATAATGTTACCGGGAGAGCCTTAGGCTCGGTCCATGCATTCAGGTTTGTGATAGGATACTATCTACTTGTTCGCCTGATAATAAATAGATATTCAAAAATATGTGCCGAACCTTTGGCTCTCGAAATGAATTTTATAGTGATACTCTTGGGAAGAAACCCGAAGTTAATTTATAGATCGAACCTACGGTTCTTGAATTATTTTATTGCGCTCAAAGTGCCGTAAGAACACTTAGGTATAATAACCATGGATTTTAATCCATGGTTATTAATAATGTTAACGGAGAGCCTTAGGCTCGGTCCATGTTTACAGGATTAGAATAGGATACAGTCTACTTGTGCGTACTAATAAATAGATATTCAAAAATAGGAGCCGAACCTATGATTCTAGAAATGGATATTATAGTGATACTCTCAGGTTGAAACCCGAAGTTAATATATAGATCGAACCTACGGTTCTTGAACTGTTTTATACGCTCAAAGTGCCGTAGGCACACTTAGGTATAATAACCATGGATTTTAATCCATGGTTATTAATAATGTTAATGGGAGAGCCTTAGGCTCGGTCCATGTATTCAGGATTGTAATAGGATTCTATT